>CAYVCY010000135.1:0-5582 GCA_964450265.1 uncultured Clostridia bacterium | reverse complement strand
AAATATTATTTCTATTTGATTCCTATTGATGGGAGGTGGTGCGGTTGGGAATTGACCCCGACATTGAGCGAGAATTGCTGGTCCAGACGGCGAAAGCACAACTGATTGAGGTGAAAACATGTCTAATCAACTGCTGGTGGTCGATGATTTACGCACCCAACTCAAGACCCATCAAGGCAGCTTCAACGCAGTGGATGGAGTCAGTTTCACGCTAAACAAAGGAGAGACGGTGGCCATTGTCGGAGAATCCGGCTGTGGCAAGAGCATGACCGCTCTGTCCATCATGGGGCTGTTGCCAAGGCCCCTGGGCCGAATAGTAGAGGGGAAAATCATGTGGCGTGACCGCGATCTTCGCCAACTGCCCAAGAGAGCCATGCAGACTTTGCGCGGGCGGGACCTGGCCATGATCTTTCAGGAGCCGATGACCTCCCTTAACCCGGTGCTGTCCATCGGAGAACAACTGCAGGAAGGCTTAATGCTGCATCGTCGCATGAGTAAGGGAGAGGCCAGAGAGTGTTCAGCAGATCTACTGCGCCAGGTGGGCATCCCTGCGGTAGCCGATCGCCTGAGCAGCTATCCGCATCAGCTGAGCGGCGGCATGCGGCAGCGGGTGATGATCGCGATGGCCATGTCCTGTCAGCCCGGCCTATTGATTGCCGATGAGCCGACCACTGCTTTGGATGTGACCATCCAAGCGCAGATTTTGCGCCTGCTGAGAGACTTACAGGAAAGACAGGCCACTTCCATCCTGTTAATCACCCATGATTTGGGGGTGGTGGCCAGTATGGCCGACCGGGTGCTGGTGATGTACCTAGGCCGACTGGTGGAAGTTGCTTCGGTACAAGCGCTCTTCGCACGACCGCAACACCCCTACACCGATGGCCTGTTGCGCTCCATCCCCAGTCTGCAACAGAAGCGCCAGCGGTTGCATCAAATAGACGGCTCGGTACCGAAGCCGACCGACGCGCCTAGCGGCTGCCCCTTCCACCCCCGCTGTCGACGGGCTAGCGCTATCTGTGCCAAGCAAATTCCCGAGCTAATATCCAGCGGTGACGGTAGCCAAGTGGCCTGCTGGCATCCATTGTCTACGGCTTGGGAGGAGGTCAGCTCATGAGCGACACTTTGCTCTCGGTGCGCAACCTCAGTGTGCATTTTGACTCCGGCAAGAGCAGGGAATGCAGGGCGGTCGACGGGGTTAGCTTCGACATCCGCCAAGGAGAGACGCTCGGTCTGGTGGGGGAATCTGGCTGCGGCAAGACGACCACCGGCCGGGCAGTCCTCCGTCTAGTTCCGGCCACCGCCGGTGAGGTGCGGTTTAGGGGGGTCGAGCTTCTTTCGCTCGGGTCGGAGGCGCTGCGAAAATACCGATGCCAGATGCAGATAGTCTTTCAGGACCCCTATGCGTCTCTTAATCCCCGGCGCACCATCGGCACCACCCTGGTGGAGGCTTATGCCATCCACCAGATCGGACACCCGGCAGAGCGCAGGGAAATGGCTCGGCAGCTGATGGCGCGAGTTGGTCTTGACCCCGACTACATCGACCGCTATCCCCATCAGTTCAGCGGCGGCCAACGACAAAGGGTGGGGATCGCCCGGGCACTGACGGTGCAACCCAGCCTGATCGTTTGCGACGAACCGGTGTCAGCTCTGGACGTCTCGGTGCAGGCGCAGGTAATCAACCTGCTGTCTGACCTGCAAGCGGAGTATGGACTCAGCTATCTGTTCATCGCCCACGATTTGAGCGTGGTTCGCCAAATCAGTCATCGGGTGGCAGTGATGTATCTGGGCAGAATTGTGGAACTAGCAGAATCGGAGCAGCTGTTCAGCCAACCGCTCCACCCCTATACATCAGCCCTCTTGGCCTCGGTTCCTGTGCCTGATCCGTCGCTAAGGCAGGAATTCGATGTTATTGCCGGAGAGATGCCCAGTCCACTGGCACCTCCGCCCGGATGCAGCTTTCACCCTAGGTGCCCGCGGGCAACGGCAGCCTGCGCTAGCCGGCAACCAGAGTTGGTGGAAGTGCAGCCCGGCCACTTCACTGCCTGCCACCGATGGCAGGAGAACGGATACAAGAGCACACAGTCGGGAGGTGGGTTAGCTTGAAACGATTCGTCTGGCGTCGATTGCGCCGCAACTTGTTGGTCATTCTTGGGGTTTCCGTGTTCACCTTTCTCCTAGTCCATCTGTCCGGCGACCCGACCAATCTGATGCTGCCGATGGACGCTTCCGCGGAACAGGTGACTGCCTTCAGAAGCGCCATGGGTTATGACGCGCCGCTCTGGCAGCAGTACATCGGCTTTCTGCGCCGAGCGCTGATGGGCGACTTTGGTGCCTCTCTGCGGCATCAACAGCCTGCCTTGCGACTGGTACTGGAGCGGCTTCCGGCTACGCTGGAGCTAGCCGGCGCTGCCTTAGCCATCTCGCTGCTGATCGCCATCCCCTTGGGAGCATTGACCGCCCATAGACGGAACAGCTGGCTGGATCACATCGGGTCTGTTGCCGCCGTCCTGGGGCAATCGATGCCGGTGTTCTGGCTAGGCTTGATGATGCAGCTGATCTTTGGACTATTGCTGGCGCTGCTGCCTGTGGCCGGACACGGCTCGATCGCATTCCTGATCCTGCCGGCCTGCACGCTGGGGCTTTACTCTACGGCCACCACGATGCGGGTGCTGCGCTCTCACATGACCGAGGTGCTGCAACAGGACTACATCCGCACCGCAGAGGCCAAGGGGTTGCCTAACCGGCTGGTTATCTGGAAGCACGCGCTGCGAAATGCCCTGCTGCCGGTAATCACAGTGGTTGGCATGCAGATAGGCACCCTGCTCGGCGGCGCGGTGATCGCCGAAAACATCTTCGCCTGGCCGGGTGTAGGCCGACTGCTGGTGCAGGCCATCTACAACCGAGATCTGCCTCTAGTACAGGCGGGCGTGTTCGTTCTGGCTGTAGGCATCGTTTTGATCAATCTCGTTACTGATCTGCTCTATACTTGGGCCGACCCCCGCATTCGCTTGGATGGATAGGAAGGATGTGAACGACGATGACGCTGTCAAGAACCGCATGGTTGGGCTTGCTGCTAATCAGCCTGGTGGTCGGTGCCGCTCTGTTAGCTCCTTGGCTGGCACCGCATAATCCGGGCGAACAAAACCTGGCCCTGCGGCTGCTACCCCCTTCCGCTATGACCGGCGGACAGCAGCAGCACCCGCTGGGTACAGACCATCTCGGTCGTGATGTCCTCAGCCGCCTGATCTATGGGGCCAGGATCTCACTTCTGGTGGGGTTCTGTACGGTGGCCATCTCCGGCTTATTAGGTACCACCTTGGGACTCTTGGCTGGCTACTATCGAGGCCGGCTGGAGGCGCTGATCCTGATGCTGGCGGACGTACAAATGGCGTTTCCCTTTATCCTCTTAGCCCTGGCCGTGATGTCCGTCCTGGGAAGTGGGCTGCGCAACGTCCTGATTGTGCTGGGGGTTACGGGCTGGGTGGTCTACGGGCGGGTGATCAGGGCAGAAGTCCTGGCTCTCAGGGAAAAGGAATTCGTGGAAGCCGCCCGAGCGCTAGGTCAGAAGAACGGCGGCATTATCGTCAAGCAGATTCTGCCTAACCTGATGCCTACCGTGATCGTGCTAGCTAGCCTGCGGATGGCTAATATGGTGATCGCAGAGGCGTCCCTCACCTTTCTCGGGTTGGGTGTGGAGCCGGATATCCCCACTTGGGGCAACATGTTGGCCGACGGGCGCAATTATATCAGCACTGCGTGGTGGATGTCGGCCATCCCCGGCCTGGCGATCATGATCACCACGCTGGGTATAAACCTGCTGGGAGATTGGGTGCGCGATGTGCTGGATCCGAAGCTGAAGAATGCGATCTAGCCTGGACATGAAGGCCATTCAAGAGACAAGACCGATAATCAAAAGGAAGGTGGCAACTATGAAAAACCGGATAACCCTATCCATCGCATTGGCCCTGGCTCTGTTGGTGTCCCTTGGCGGCTGTACTGCCGCAGGGCAGGGAGAAGAAAAGGTTCTGATCGTCGCCCAAGGGGTGGATGCTACCACCTTGGACCCGGGAATGCACTCGGAGACGACCACGGGAAATGTGGAGAGACAGATCTTTGACACATTGATCCAACTGGACGATGACATGCAGCAGCAGCCGGGAGTGGCCACCAGTTGGTCAGCTGTCGATAGCATCACCTGGGAAATCGAAATCAGATCCGACATCAAGTTCCATGACGGGAGCCAATTGACGGCAGAGGATGTGAAGTTCTCTATTGACCGCATTCTCGACCCGGCAAACAACAGTTCCCAGGTGTCAAACCTGAGTGCGATCAGCCAGGTGATTGTCAACAACCCGCAGCAGGTGACGATCAAAACGGCAGAGCCCTATCCGGTGTTGCCGGCTAGGCTGGCCAATTTGAGGATAGTGCCTAAGGAATACGTGGAACGGGTGGGCAATGCCACCTTCAGTCAAGAGCCGATCGGCAGCGGACCCTATAAGTTTGTCAGCTGGATGAAGGACGAGAGCGTTACTTTAGAAGCTAATCAGGAATACTGGGGCGGGGTACCGGAAATAGACAAGGTGGTCTTCAAGCCTATCCCTGAAGCGGCCTCGCGGGTGATGGCGCTACAAGCCGGGCAAGTGGACATTGCAGTCAATGTCCCTCCGGACCAGATTCCTGCCGTCGATGCCAGCAACCGTGCAAGTATCGCCCGGGTAGCTAGCTCGCGAACCATCTATGTTCCAATAATGGCTTATGAAGGACCGCTTGCCGACCAGCGAGTCCGTCTGGCGATCAATCATGCGGTTGACGTGCCCACGATCATTTCCGAGCTATTGGGTGGAAACGGGATAGCGATGACCCAGGTGCTGAACGAGATGAATTTCGGCTATGATCCAAGCCTACAGGCGTACGGATACGACCCGGACCAGGCAGCACAGCTGTTAGCAGAAGCAGGATATTCCGATGGCTTCAAGCTACGACTGAGCACACCGAGCGGCCGCTATATGATGGACAAGGAAGTCGCCGAGGCGATCAAGGGGCAATTGGAGGCGGTCGGCATTGAAGTCGAGCTAAAACCGGTTGAGTGGGGCGTCTACGTCGACCAAATCATGTCCCGCACCTTGCCACAGAATACGGACTTATGGCTGATCGGCTGGGGGAACTCGTTATTTGATGCCGATGGATCGATCTATAGCTGGTTCCACAGCGGAGAGCGCTATTACTATTACGCTGCCGACCAGGCAAGGGCTCAGGAGATCGATCTCCTGCTGGATAGAGGACGCACCACTCTAGATCCAGCCGCGCGGGAAGAGGCTTATCACACTGCGCTGAAGAAGCTTCACGACGATGTGCCATGGCTATTGTTGTACCAGCAGATGGACATCTACGGCGTCAGCAGTCGAGTTGAGTGGAGCCCCCGGGCGGATGAAGCTATCATTTTGCACCGGGCTATCTGGAAGTGATGGTCGGGGCTCTTGCCCACCCTACTCCAAACTGTATAGTAGTCAGAAGGAGCAGCCGGCAATTCCAGCCGGCTGCTCCTTCAATCTCCTCTGGATATGATTTTTGTAATAAAAACG
>CAYVCY010000134.1:3227-5615 GCA_964450265.1 uncultured Clostridia bacterium | reverse complement strand
GCCTTGCCCAACCGATCCCAAAGCTCGGTGGTATAGGCGATGATTCCGTGCTGCTCGTAGGCCCATTCGGTGAGGGTTGCCCGATTATTCGATTTCACATCCGGATAGCCAGTGACATAAGTACCTTCCCGGGCGATCTCGCGGGTGGCCCTCAGATCGTCCTGATCCATCTTGTCATCTCCATATTGGTAGGGATTGCGATAGAAGAAGCCGCCGTGGGTATGGAACGCATTGAGAATACTGATATTCTTGTGACCCAGCACGAAGTCCATAATTGCTTTCGCCTCGGGTTCTGACCCAGGATAGGCCCCTCCCCCGTTGACCTCGAGATCCCAGTTTTGGGGGAAGTTGCGGTTCATGTCCAAGCCGAAGGGGCTACGCCAGATGTCGAACGGTTCGCCCTCGAATCGCTCGATCAAGCCTTCGCTGAACAGGCGGTAGAAGGGGCCTTTGCGCTCGCCTGGACGACGGGCGATCAGCAAACGGGGATCCTTGTCCGAAATTCTCCACTCGCCTTTTTTGTCGTCGCGCACCCGCATAGACAGGATCCAACCATTGCCATCGATGTCCGCCGGATGCAGTCCCGGGAGTTCTTCGTGCACCTGTAAGGGGTCTGGATACGGCTTGGTGCTGCTCCGTAGCATCGCCGGTGTGGTGAGGTATTTTTCGGCCCCATCAGGATTGACCCGCGGTAGAATGTAGAACGTTCTGGTGTCCAACAACTCTCTGACCACCGGGTCAGTCTGATAATTGCTCACCAGATAGTCAATGGTATACAGACAGACCATGCTGGCTGTGACCTCACCGGCGTGGATGTTGCCGTCCACATAGACCGCCGGTTTCTGATCGTGCTCACCGGTGTTTCGATTGGTGAGCGTCAGGGCCCAGATATCTCTTCCTTCATAGCTCTTGCCGACTGAGGCCAAGGTGGCCAAATCAGGATAAGCTTCGCTCACAGCGCACAGATAGGCGCTGAGCTCGTCGTATAGATAGTAGCGATTGCAGGCTAGATCCACTTTCCCCGTCACGGATTACCCTCCTTTTGCTTCTGACCAGCCGCTTAAGCGGCTGCCTCCCTAGGCGTTCTGAGCATGAAGCGATCGTTGCTCTCGCAAATATCGGATCATCTCTATAACATTTTTCGCTTCGAATGCCAGAACACCTTCCATACAGCGAGCATTCGATTCGAGATTAACGAGAAATATCGCCCCAGCCCTGACAAGAGGTTAACTTGACGCTGAAATTGGTCAATCCTATAATTAGAAGCAAGAGTTGGGCTCGTTCGGAATCTGGCCCAGCTTGAGTGTATAGGGGGCCTGTACATATGTTGCAGAGAATTGGGCCGGAGGGCCGCGCCCATTTTGACTATCTGATCGCTACTGCCCCGCAGCCTGATTTCGCCCAGACGGCCGCTTGGGCTGACTTGAAATCTGTTACCTGGCGTCCGGTGCACTATCTTTTCCGGCAGCAGGAGGGGCGGCCAATGATCGCCGTCACCATCTGGTTGCGGCGGGTGCCGCTCTCTCCCTACTCCCTAGCTTATGCTCCCCGAGGGCCGATTCTGCTGACTGATCACGCCCGCGACGGGCTTGATCAGTTCTGGCAGGAACTGCGGCAGGAGGTGGCGCGGCTGGGGGCCTTCGCGCTGAAGATCGACCCTGCTTGGACTGATCGGGCTCTGGCCGAGCAGATGCAGTCGGTAGGATTCTTGCGTTTGCCGAGTGTCAATGCTTTTGGAGGCACACAACCGCAAAAGACTATCCGCCAGGACATTTCGGCTGATCCTGACAAGCTCTTGGCCAGTATTCCGAAGAAGATTCGCTACAATATTCGTTATCCGGAAAAGCAGGGAGTGGAATACCGCCGCGGCGACATCAGCGATATCCCCGGATTGATCAGCGTACTCAGAGACACCAGTCGGCGCAAGAACTTCCTAGGAAGGGAGGCCGACTACTATCGCCGCCTGCTAAAATGCATGGGTGAGAATGCTTCGCTCATTCTGGGCTATCAGGGGGACCAGGTAATAGCGGCCGGGATAACCATCGTCAGCGGCAAGAACGCATGGGCCGTCTATGGTGGAATGATCCGTGATCATTCGCAGTTGCGACCCTACTACGGCCTCAATTGGCAGCGCATGTTATGGGCTAAGTCAATGGGCGCGGAAGTGTTCGATTTCTTCGGGGTGCCGATGGATCTCTCGCCGCAGTCTCCTCTCTATGGGCTGTACTCATTTAAGAAGAGCTTCGGCGGGGAATTGGTGGAATTTATTGGAGAGTATGAATTGCCCATTCGAACCCTGCCATACTGGTTCTGGAGAACGCTGGCACCAATGGTACTCCGTTTGCTCAAGCTGGTCACCAAACTGCTGCGGCGGGGGCGTCAATCGAG
>CAYVCY010000134.1:0-3127 GCA_964450265.1 uncultured Clostridia bacterium | reverse complement strand
AGCATACACAACGGTGACCTGGAAGTGGCCGGTATCTACCATGATTCGCGCAAGGTACAGCCTGGAGGGGTGTTCGTCTGCAAACGGGGAGAATCGGTAGACGGTCATCTATTCATTCCTCAGGCTAGAGCGGCTGGCGCTCGGTTTATTGTCGGAGAATTGGACTTGGCCGACGAAGACTATGTGCAGGTGCCCGATGGTCGGGCTGCCTTGGCGGATCTGGCCTATGCTTTCTACGGACAACATGGTCAAGACGTGAAGCTGGTGGGCATCACTGGCACCAATGGCAAGTCCACCACCTGCCACTTGATCGCGAGTTTGCTTAACTGGGGTGGACTCCCCGCGGCGACTGTCGGCACCCTTGGGGTCTTCTACCCAGAAGACTGCCGATTGGAGACTACGCAAAACACCACACCAGATGCGCTGGAGATGGCTCGATTGTTGGCTAAGCTTAGGATGGCCGGGGTGAAGGCAACAGCGGTTGAGATCTCCTCCATTGCCCTGGAGCAGGACCGGGCCAGGGGGATGGACTTCTCGGGAGTGGTGTTTACCAACTTGACGCAGGATCACCTGGACTACCACGGCACCTTTGAAAACTACTTCCAGGCCAAGCGGAAGCTGTTCACGCTGCCTCATCAATGGCGGATGATCAATATTGACGATCCTTATGGAGCACGCTTAGCCGGCGAGTTTCCTGGCAGCCTGACGTTTAGCACCATGCAGCCAGCGACTATCCAAGCCCAGCAGGTGACAGTCAAGGATAGTGGCTTCAGCTTTCAATTGAGCATGGACGGGCAGCTTGCCCCGGTGAACACACCGTTGGCCGGAATGCATAATCTGTACAATCTGCTCTCTGCCTTTGGGGCTATCAAGAGCGTGGGACATGACCCTTTCGATTACCTCGGTGCGGTGCCCTACCTGACCCTTCCCAAGGGGCGTTGGGAAGTGATCGGACGTGCACCTACCGTGATCGTCGATTATGCCCATACCCCGGACGGTATGGAGCAAGTCTTGCAGCATGCTAAGCGCATTGCCAAAGGCCAAGTGATCACCGTCTTCGGCTGTACCGGAAATCGGGATCGCGGGAAACGCCCGTTGATGGGTGAGATCGCCAGCCGCTACAGCGAGTACGTGGTGCTCAGCAATGATAATCCGGAAGACGAGGACCCGGCAGCGATTGCAGCTGAGACTCTGCCCGGGATCTACAAGCCACATATGGTGGAACTGGACCGAGAAAAGGCGATTGCTGCCGCCGTGAATATGGCCGGACCGGATGACCTGGTGCTCATCCTAGGCAAAGGCCATGAAGAGGGTATGACGATTGGCAGGAAAGTGATCCCATTCTCCGATGCGGCGGTAGCTCGCCGCTATTGGGAATTGCGCCACGGCAGGGCGGAGTAAGGCTGCCCCGTCGCATTTTCATCAGCGTAGGTGGTGCCAGTCCCCAGATCTTTCGTTTAGACACCCCAAAAGTTTGCCAATTGCCACTTCTCCTCTCTTGAAATAGATTGACTTTTGGTTCAAGAGAGAATAGCATTGAGTATAGAGCGTCCAGGGCTGAGTTTCGGGGGAGGAGGGTTTCTGATGGAAAGAAAGCGCAATAGCGACGTTAAGGGGCAACCGTTCACCTCCAAAGTAATTGCAGCGACATGGAGAAGAGCCAGTGTGATCAACGGGCTCGATGCTGATCAGTTCCGGAATGATGCTTGCGGTGCCAAGATGCGCAAGGATTCCTATGGCACTACCGGAGAGTTTGGCTGGGAGATTGACCACATTAAGCCGGTCTCGGCTGGTGGAACCGATCATAAGACCAATCTACAGCCGCTGCACTGGTCCAACAATCTGCATAAAGGCGACAGTGACGGTCAGCCGTGCAAGAAAACGCGCTGATCATCAGGTCAAGCAAGGCCGACCCGAGACATTCGGGGTCGGCCTTGCTTGATGCAACTTTCCAGCCTGGGGATCAGCCGCATTGGTATCCAGGACATAATCTAGCAGAAATTCTCTCTTTTTTAGGTCAGAGCATGTTATTTCACTAGGTTTGTTCTATAATAAACATGATGTCGGGTTGTTCGCGACCTGGCGGGCGGAAAAATCTTATGTTAGGAGGCGCTTATTCCATGAAGAAGGTTCTGATTACCGGAGCTCTTGGACAAATCGGCTCTGAACTGACGCTACATCTGCGCAACATCTACGGTCAGGACAACGTCATTGCCAGCGATATCCGGGACAGTGTCCCTGCTGGGCCTTTAGAGAACGGGCCCTATGAAGTGATAGACGTACTGCATCCCGATCGGATTGTTGAGGCGGTTAGGAAACACGGTGTCAATCAAGTAGTTCACCTGGCTGCCCTTTTGTCGGCAGTAGGGGAGACGAAACCGAAGCTGGCCTGGAACATAAACATGGGCGGTCTATTCAATGTCTTGGAGATAGCGAGGGAACACAATTGCGCTGTTTTTACCCCTAGCTCTATAGCGGCTTTCGGGCCTTCCACACCAGCGGATCAGACTCCCCAAGATACACTGCAGCGGCCGACCACCATGTATGGTGTGACCAAGGTAGCAGGTGAGCTGCTCTGTGACTACTATTTCCTGAAATATGGCGTGGATACCCGCGGGGTACGCTTCCCTGGACTGATTTCCTACGAGACCCTCCCAGGCGGGGGTACTACTGACTATGCCGTGCATATCTACTATGACGCGATCAAGAACAAGCAATATACCAGCTACATCGCAGCCGGTACCCATATGGACATGATGTATATGCCTGACGCATTGATGGCCATTTCCACTTTGATGGAAGCTAATCCGGACCAGTTAAAGCACCGCAACGCCTTTAACATCGCCGCCATGAGCTTTGCCCCAGAGGATATTGCTGCTGAAATCAAGCGTCATATCCCTGACTTCACCATGGATTATAATGTCGATCCGGTGCGTCAGGCGATCGCCGACTCCTGGCCGAACTCGTTGGATGACAGCGCGGCCAGAGAAGAATGGGGCTGGGATCCCAAGTATGATCTGGCGAAGATGACCACCGATATGTTGCAGCAGTTGCAGCGCAAACTCGGCCTTAGCTAGGCCTTAGGGGGACAGAGGGACGTACGATTTGTCCCCTCGCGAGGGGACAA
>CAYVCY010000133.1:0-5629 GCA_964450265.1 uncultured Clostridia bacterium | reverse complement strand
CGGATGCTGCCATACAGCTTCCGGCAGGCCGAGGCCGTTTAGCGTAGTGCGCACCTTCACATCGCAATCGTAGCCTTCCAGCCGTTCAAACTCAGCAGCGATGCGCTCATACTGCCCCATCACCTGTTGCAGCCTCTCTGGCTTGGCCAAGATATCGGCTTCCCCCATCAGCTGCTCCAGCTGTCGCATGCGCTGCTCAAGCTCCATCACCTGTCCCAAAGCGGCGCTGACCGCAGTCCAGACCGTATCACAGAGCGGCAGCTCCACGTCCTGAGTCAAATAGCCACTGCTGGCTCCGCTGGCCCAGCTGATGCTGCCGGCATCTGCCTCCTCAAGGCCAGCCAAAATACGCAATAACGTAGTCTTTCCGGTACCGTTCCGACCGATCAGCCCGACCCGCTCGCCTCGCGCCAAGGTGAAATCCAGATCTAAGAGTACCGGTGTGGCCGCATAGAACTTTTGCAGGCCCTGCGCGGTGATCAAACTCATATGCTTCCCCCCCAAACTAGGTTGTCGATGCAGCGCAGGGCCAAGGCAGGGCTAGTACAAGCAGGCTAGGCTACCGGAGCATAAGAAGAGCTCCTTCACCAAGAGATGAGTCAGCCCACCTGACAAAACAAAAAGCCCAAGGGCTTCTCCCAGGGCTCATCAAGGTGCAAGCCGAGTTGAGAATGCCATGGTCGCTGCGCAATTCAGAGTACACCAAACAGCCCTCGGAGGTCCTCCCAGGGCTAAAACGCATACTCAGGCGCAGATCACCATGTGCACCTCTACCACTCCCTTCCTGACTTGATTTTAGATTGGCCCCGTCACCTTGTCAACCGCAGCTTGGGACCTGTGCCCGGTTTCGCTTTCATCCGGGAGGACACAAGGGGGCGAGTGAGCGCCTGGCGAGCTGCAGCGGCAGGCCGGCATCTTGTCACCTCAAGACGCATACCGTGAGTGTAAGACCCTGCGCGATAGGAACATAATTCACGGAGGAGGAAGCCCATGCCTGTCACTTTCTATCCCGAGCAGAGCCCTCACCAGCTAGAGGAAGAGAGAAAGTGGTCATACCTAGTCAAGATCCCTGGCGTACGTTCTGGAATGCGAGTCCCTGTCAGCTGCCGCTTGATGTACTGTAAGCAACGACTGATCACGCCTAGACGAGTGCGGATCCAGGCGGAGATCGATCTGTTCACCCGGGAGGTGAAGCTCCACCGACCAGAAGGGCCGAGAGTGCGCTGGAAGGAAGGATTCGACTCCATCCCGACGACCAGTGCGGTGGTGACCATCAACCACATCCTTGCCGTCTCCAAGGACAAACCGGCAATTCTGCGCATCGAGGATTTCCGCGCTGAGTCGCGGATAGAGCAGGTCACTATCATGCGCGACCGCCTGGTGGTCAAAGGTAACCTGATCATGCGGGGGGCCTACACTGTGCGCGGCTAACCATCTCAGGATGATACAGCGGGACGTGTACCTTGTAACATCGCGATGTTACAAGGTACACGTCCCCCTGTATCATTGGGCAGCTGGGGCAACAATATATCAGATGACGCTCTCACTGAGGAGGAATTCGATGCCGTCAGAACGACCTAGAATGCGCGACTTGGGAATAACCATCGGCCGTTACCCTACCGGTCGCCACAATGCAATCACCGACGTCCCCGGAGTGAAAGTAGGGCAGATCACCTTGATCTCGGGGCACGGGCCGCTGCAGCCAGGGCATGGCCCGGTGAGGACAGGGGTGACTGCCATCTATCCCCACTCCGACGACCTGTTCCACCATCGGGTCGCAGCCGGCAGCTTTACCCTTAACGGTGCCGGGGAGGTGACCGGATTGTTGCAGGTGGAGGAGTGGGGTGCCATAGAAACCCCCATTTTGCTTACCAATACGCAGAGTGTCGGGCAAGTGCACGATGCTGCTCTGGACTACCTGTTGGAACGATATGGTGATGCCGGCATTTCCAGCGACCCGATCATTCCCCTGGTGGCTGAATGTGACGACAGCCACTTAAATGATATTCAAGGGCGCCACGTAAAACCGGATAGCGTTCGTCAAGCCCTCGACCAGGCATCTGGCGGCATGGTGGCTGAAGGCTCTGTCGGAGCCGGCACCGGCATGATCGCCTTCGATTTCAAAGCAGGCATCGGTACTTCAAGCCGGGTACTGCCCACCTCTTGCGGCGGCTACATCCTGGGGGCACTAGTCCTGGCTAACTTTGGCCAAAGGCATTGTCTCCGGATTGCCGGGCACCCCATCGGCGACTGCATCACCGACAGGATGCCAAAGCCCCATCCTGATGGTTCAACAGTGGTGGTCATTGCCACCGACGCGCCTCTGTTCAGCCTGCAACTAAAAAGACTGGCCAAGCGCGCCGCCCTGGGTATCGGGCGCTCCGGTTCCTACGCCAGCCATGTCAGCGGGGAGTTTTGCCTGGCGTTTTCCACCAGGGTGCGTATCCCCAGACAACCCAAGAACCTGACCTCTCATCTGGAATTGCTGCATGACAAGTACCTCGATCCGCTGTTTGAGGCGACTATCGACGCCACAGAGGAGGCAATCATCAACTCTCTGACCAAAGCCACCGACATGCGAGGGCGGGACGGCCACCTGGTCTATGCGTTGCCCATTGGGCAACTGCAGGCGCTGTTGCGGTGATAGCGTGCGGGAAATCGGTTGCATAGCTTCTCCCCTTCCGAGCCTTGGCCCCCGCGGGAGGGGGCTGTCACGAAGTGACTGGGGGATAAAAAAAGGGCGGTCGTTGCCGCCTCAAAAAATAGGTATAGGTACAAGCTGATAGTCGCTTACGCAACAATCACTTCATCGCCCGCAACATCTATGGATGTTGCTGATAGGTACAAGCTGATAGTCGCTTACGCAACAATCACTTCATCGCCCGCAGCAATGTTGCTAGGAAGTAGCCTCTGACAAGACAATCTAGTATTGGGTTAGGGAACCAGCAGCCTGCGGGCACCAGCGTAATGATCCAGCCAATAACCGGTCAAGCTGTTTACCCTTACCCCGGAGGTAATGGAATGGACTATCTGATTATCTCCTATGTAGATAGCCACATGGTCAACCTGACCGTTACTGCGCCAGGTGTTGCGGAAAAATACTAAGTCCCCAATCTGCAAGTTCTGCCTGCTCACAGCCGTGCCCACGGTCGCTTGGCTATACGACGCCCGCGGCAAACTAAAGCCGAACCGGCCGTAGACGTACCGGGTGAAACCCGAGCAATCAAAAGCATTTGGCCCATTGGCGCCCAGCACATAGGGTTTTCCTAGATGCTTCAACGCCTCTGCCGCTATCTGCTCCGCCACCGAGGGTTGTGGATCCGCAGGTGGCTGAGTGGGCGGCGACGTGGGTTCTGTCGGTGAAGAGAAGCTCTCTGGCGCTGCAAAATCCGCCCATGGACGTCGTGCCCCCAGATAGCGGCTGCTGTACCATGAATCCCGCAGATCCCGCAACACCACTTCCCCAAAACCTGAATCCGTAATCACAAACTGATTGTTACCGACATACATGCCGACGCGGTAGGGCTTTGGCAGGGTTGATCCCCTAAAGAAGATCATATCGCCCGGTCGTAGGTTTGCCTCGGAGACGCTCACCCCAGTCTCAGCCAGCTGTTCCAATGTATTCGGAACCTGCAAATAGTACTGGCCGTATAGGTATGTAACCAATCCTACGTTATCCACGCCTCGGGATGATGCGCCTCCATCCCGATAAGGGATTCCGATGCTCTCCCTGGCCTGCTGTCCAATCACTTGATAGAGCGGCGCGAAGGCGCTGGCAGAAACTCTTCTCGCCCCAACCCAATGGGTGACGTAGTAGCTTTGACTCAAGTTGCGCCTGACAACTCCATTGGTGTCACTGGATGAAGCGACGAAATCACCGTCGCCGAGGTAGATCCCGACGTGACTGACTGCGCTGGAACTGGGACTCTTGAAGAAGACTACGTCCCCTGCCACCAGCTGATTCTTGGATACCACGGTGCCAAACTTTGATTGGGCAGCTACTGTGCGGGGCATGCTCACCCCCAAACTTTGGTACACGTGATACACCAACCCACAGTTGTCAAATCCTTGTGTGGGGCTGGCTCCTCCATAGCTGTGGGGAACACCCACGAGCTCGCTGGCCATCCAAGCGGCCAACAGCGGTCCTTGACTGTTCGATGCCTGCGCTTCCGGCACTGCCGGCGGCATGCCCGTAAGCAACAACATCAAGGTGATACTCAACAACAGCGTGCGTCTGAGTAACTGATAGATCTAAATGCACCTCCTTGCTGGACTGATTTCGACGTCCACAAAAGCAATTCCTGTGCATGTCTCTAGTGTAAAATATTCCAAAAAAATGACACGTGGGGACTGTCCCCACGTGTCATTTTTGTATTTCGTTAAGGCTTCAGAGGTGCGCCTTGCAGTGCTTTGGTCGCCGCGTCGATGAAGCCACCGCTGCTCCAAGTAGCGCCGGAAACGGCATCCACCTCCACTGTCTGCTGCTCGATCATGGCATCCCGTAAAATGTCAAAGGCAGGCTCAGCGATGCTTGCAGTGTCTCCATGGGAGAGGACTTCAATATCGGTCAGCCGACCGCCGGCCACATGAACTGTCACCTTGGTGACACCTTCGAATCCTTCCGCCTCTCCTTCGTACTGGCCATCGGTGATCTGATCGATGTGAATGCTGCCATCAGGCAAGGCGTTCTTCACCGCTGCCATGATTCCCTGACTGGTCCAAGTAGCACCGGAAACAGCGTCCACCTGCCAATGCTGCTGCTCTACGATGGCTGCCGGGATCGCCTCGACAGCATTTCCAGCCACCTCGGGAGTATCGGTGTGCTCCAGCACTTCTACCTTGGTGATCTTATTCAAAGCAACGGTCACTTCCACTGTCAAGTCGCCATTGAACCCTTCAGCGACACCTTTATATACGCCATCAGGGACGACGGACAGGTCAAAGGTGTCCTCCGGAGTGCCGAGGACGAACTGTCCATAGATATCCAGAGCATTGACGACAGCCGCATTGACTGCCCGGGACGAGATGGTAGCACCTTGTACCAGATCCACGTCAGCCCCGGCGGCAGGCTTCTCTGCAGGGGTGAAACCGACAAACTGCCCTAGGAATTCGGGAGTAGTGGCCTTGGTTCCAATACTCACCGTCTCGCTATGCTCTTGAACGTTCACTGTGAGAATCGAACCCGACTGGTCGACCGCTACCAACACGCGCAACGGGCCACCAAACCCGGTTGCCTGCCCGAAGACAATGGCACCGACGGTCTGAGTGCCCTTGTATCCCATATAATAGGCGACGGGTGGCTCTTCTTCACCTTCAACCGGCTCAACCACACTCACCGGCTCGAACATATCAGCCTCAGGCAGCATTCTGCCTAGCATCTCCTGCAGCTCTCTGGCTACTCTTTCTGCAATCACACTGCTGGTCAAGGATTGAGTCAATGCGAGCGAACCGGCAGCAATGGCACAAACTAGCGCTAAGACTAGGCCGGTCTTTAGAATATCTCGTTCCATAGTTCCCTCCTGCTGGTGAAGTCATGGTCTTGGTCTATATTTATATTATAGTATACTCCAATAGTTGCGTTTTTCACATAGCGGATTTCGCCAGTAAAGTACAAACTGATAATCGATAG
>CAYVCY010000132.1:0-5683 GCA_964450265.1 uncultured Clostridia bacterium | reverse complement strand
TGTAGCGCCAAGGTGATCTGTTCTGTAATTGGCTGTGTACTCATTTGATTAGTGTTCCTTCCTTCATCTGTGCTCAAGTCTTGTGGCAAGGGACAGCTGATTGTCGCTAGTGAATCAGAAACCTCCGTCCCCGGTGATTCAGCCTTGGTTATTCTCCCTTCGGGAGATTATCCTTTGGCTATTCTCCGTTCCGGAGATTAGCCCTGTTGGAAGAAGCGGCGTTCGATGGCTGCGATCTTGTCTATGCGGCGTTGATGGCGACCGCCAGCGAATC
The DNA here is from genome assembly GCA_964450265.1 of uncultured Clostridia bacterium. Classification (GTDB taxonomy): domain Bacteria; phylum Bacillota; class UBA994; order UBA5500; family UBA5500; genus JAEZJZ01. The sequence goes on along the minus strand of CAYVCY010000132.1, from coordinate 5,409 downwards.
CGGTGTCCAGCCAGATGCGCACTATCTCCTCGGCCAGGTCGATGCCGATCACCCGTGCACCCATGCAGAGCACATTGCTGTCATTGTGCTCACGGGTGGCTTTAGCGGAGAACAGATCGTGGCACAAGCTGGCGCGGATACCCGGGAACTTGTTGGCCGCGATGGACATGCCGATACCAGTTCCGCAGACCAAGATGGCGCGGTCACATTCTCCCTTGGCGACCGCAGAAACGGCAGGGATGGCGTAGTCGGTGTAGTCGACCGATTCCAGTGAGCCACACCCGAAATCCTCAACCGGCACTTCCCAATCCTGCAACCATTTGCGCACCTGTTCTTTTAGATCAAAACCAGCGTGATCGCTGGCCAGCGCGACCTTCATTCGGAAATCCCCTCTCTCTTTTTATGATTGCGTCCTCTTTGCAGAAAAAAATGTCATGGCGGCATGACATTTCCTGATTGTCGGCGGTTCGACCTAATTATATAGTAATAGTTTTCTACGATTCAAGACTGAGTAGAAATTGGGCTCTAGTTAGCCCGATCTAGGCTTCGGAAGAGTCCAGCAGACGTTGGACCAACTCCTCCAGGCTCTCCTGCAATTCATCGCGGCATTCGCGGTAGGCGGCTAGGGGTTGTCCGAAGGGATCCAACACGTCCACCGCACTGCGCCAGTATTCTATCCGCTCCACTGCGTCGCGCTCCGGGCGCAGCTCCTCCAACAGTTCTCCCTGGCGCACCGCCAGCAGCTGTTCTACCTCCTGCAGTTCCTGCATCAACTCGGCGCGGCGCTCCCTCAGTTCGCGAATGTTTGGATGCAGCCGCTCAGAAAAGCGTTCCCGCTTCTCCGACATCTTCTGGTGCAGCTCGTACAGTGCCTGCTCTTGGGCCTCTTTATCGGTGACGCTGGTCAGATACTCTTTCAGTACGTGCACCTTCTCCCGGGCAGCAGGGAAAGCGGCGATCACGGTCTCCCGCTGTCGCCGGGTCATGGTCAGGATCAGGTCGGCCCAGCTAATCAGCTGTTCGTTGATGCGGCTGGCCCGGTGCTCTGACAGATCGATCTCCACTTCCCGCAGCGCCTCATGGGCTAGGCGGGAAGCGGGGGCTCCAGCTTCAGCAGCCACTCCGGCAGAACGCACTTCTACCTGCTCGGACAGGCCTTTTTCCTCGACGATGCGCTTGAACAGGGCCACGGCCATGCTGCTGCGACAGGTGTTTCCGGTACAGATGAACAAAATGCGCAAGCAATACCCTCCTCGGCGTAATGGTGTTCGCATGAAAACAGGTTATTCTGAACGACAGTGATGGCTCGGCTCTTGGCGGAGTAAATGCTGAGCTGGTCGCAGTGCTCAGAGCGACGGCCTTCACAGATCGCTGCTTGTCCAAATGATGCGGTGGCCGGCTGCCTTGCTGAGACGGTTCTGCAGCGCCAGGGCCAGTCCCTCTGTGGTGGGTAATCCTTGCGCCAGAATGATGTCTACCCCCAGGACATCGAACTCCCGCAGCCGACTATATAGCCTTTGAGCCGCTTCAGCCGGGCGGCTGGCCGAGCCCAGGGAAAGGGCGGTCAGGTCAGCAAACTCGCCCAGGTGCTGATCGTAGGTGAGGACGCCAACCCAATGACCGGCATCAAGCAATTCTGAGGCGCGACGTCTGATGGCGGCCAGGCTATCGCCAGCTTCGCCCAGATAGAGATGGAGCGGTGCTGCCGGCGCATAATGCCGATACTTCATCCCCGGTGACGGAGCGGCCCCCGAACTCACCTGGCCAGCCACCTGCAGAGGGCCGATTACCTGCTGCAACTCCTCCAAGGTGACGGCACCAGGGCGAAGGAGCACCGGCGTATCGCCGGACATGTTCACCACCGTGGATTCCAAGCCGATTGCGGCCAGGCCGGCGTCGATGATCAGGTCTACCTGATCGCCCAAGTCGCTCTGCACATGCTCGGCCAAAGTGGGGCTGGGGCGTCCGGATCGATTGGCGCTCGGCGCAGCCACCGGCACGGCAGCGCGACTGATCAGCGCCAAAGCTACCGGATGATTAGGCCAGCGTACGGCCACCGTGGGCAGGCCAGCGGTGACCAAATCGGGCACTTTGGCGCTCTTTGGCAGCACGATGGATAACGGCCCAGGCCAAAAGGCGCACATCAAGCGAGTTGCTGCCGGCGGTACCGTGCTGACCAACTGCTGCAGCATGTCCCAATCAGAGATGTGAGCGATCAAAGGGTTGTCGGCCGGGCGGCCTTTAGCTCGGAAAATGCCGCCTACCGCTTCCGGGTCCCAAGCGTTGGCCCCCAAGCCATAGACGGTCTCGGTGGGAAAGGCAACCAGCTTGCCCTGTTTAAGATACTCTGCTCCCAAGCGAATAGCCTGCTGGGGATTTTGCTGCATGGAGATAAGCATAGTCATTTATCCTCTTTTCGCTTCAGCCGGGCTTCCGGATCACACAACCTCCGCTGCTTGCTCATTCCTTATTGTACCACCAAGGATTGCAGATTAACAGGCAGGGGCAGAAGCTTTGTCTATCCCAGGAACAGCACGCCCGCAAAGACGAGAACGATGCCGAACACCCGTCCCGGCGTCAGCGGATCTCCCAGAAAGAGGGCGGCTAGCAAAGCGGCAAACAGCGGCCATGCGCCGGCGATAGGGGCAACCCGGCACACTTCACCCAGGCGCAGTGCCTGAAAGTAAAAGGCCTGGGCCAACAGCACACCGACGATGCCGCTAAGGATGATTGCCACCCACGTGACCGGGGACCAGCTGGCGAAGCTGGAGTCGCTCTTGCGGTTGAGCAGATAGAAGCCGGTGAACACGGTGGTCAACAAGGCACGGACGAAGACTGCGTTCATCGGCTGCGCCTGGCGCAGCCCAACCTTTTCAAAGATCGGCGCGACGCCGTAGCAGAGGGCGGCCAGCAAAGCCCAAAGGGCTGCTCTGTTCATGTTTAGTCCACCTCCGCTAAAGGTATATGCGGCCTTGGCCGAGAACTAGGACAACCAACTGAGTGCGGACTGGGAGGCATTGCCCAGAACATCTGTATTGCGAAACACTAAAGATGCCTATCCTTGTCATTGTGAGCGGAGCGAAGAATCTTCTGGAAGCCCGCATTTGTGGGCTGAACAGACTCTTCACCTTGTTTAGAGTGACCGCCTTCGGCGGTTTGTCAGCAGTCTCGGATGTTGCTAGTGTGGTTCTGGCCTTGGCCTGTTGCCGATGATAGAATAGAATGGAACAAATGTTCGAAGGAGGGATCTCTTTGATGCCGGAACGGGTGATCTTGCATGTGGATTTGGATGCGTTCTTCGCCAGTATCGAGCAGAGAGACCGTCCAGAGTTACAAGGTAAACCGGTGATCATCGGCGGGCGCCCGGATCAGCGGGGGGTGGTCTCCACCTGCTCCTACGAGGCACGCCGCTACGGCGTACACTCGGCCATGCCCATGATTGAAGCCTATCGGCGCTGTCCCCAGGGAGTCTTCCTGCCGGGCAATATGGGCAAATACCAAACGGCCTCCCGTCAGGTTCAGGCTATCTTCCGCAGTTTCACCCCACTGGTGGAGCCGATCTCCATCGATGAAGCATTCCTGGATCTCACCGGATGTGAAGGCCTCTTCGGGCCCCCAGATGAGATTGCGCGCAAGGTGAAGCAAGCGATCGTGGACCAGGTGGGCATCACCGCCTCGGCCGGCATCGCCCCGAACAAGTTCTTAGCCAAGGTGGCGTCCGAGCTGGAAAAACCGGATGGTTTGGTCTGGATTCGGGCGGGCGACATCCAGCGCATCCTGCACCCCCTGCCCATCGGTAGGCTGTGGGGAGTGGGCCCAAAGACGGCCGACAAGCTGATCGCTATGGGCATCAGGACTATCGGAGAGCTGGCCGGTTATCATCCGGGGCTGCTGCGCCGGGCGCTAGGGCAGGCGCAAGCCGAACACCTGCAGCAACTGGCCAACGGAGTGGACCAGCGGCCGGTGGTGCTGGGCGAGGACGCTAAGTCGATGGGGCACGAGCATACCTTCCCGGTGGATGTGGCCGGCTTGGACGAAGTGGAAGCCGTGCTGCTGCACCTGGCAGAGAAAGTAGGCCGCAGGCTGCGTCAGGATGGGATGTCGGGCAAGACGGTAGCCCTGAAGCTGCGCTATCACGATTTCACCACCATCACGCGCCACGCTACGCTAAAAGAAGCGACCAATCTGGACAGAGAGATCTATCAGGCGGCGCGGGAGTTGCTGCGCAAGGCCTATAACGGCCAATTGGTGCGCCTGATCGGCGTATCCATGCAGAACCTGAGCCACGGCAGTCTGCATCAGCTTTCCTTTTTAGGTGCCGATGAGGAGCAAGAACGGCGCAGCAAGCTGGCTGCGACGATGGATAGGATCAAGGACCGCTATGGCGAGGAGAGCATCACCTATGCCAAGGTGAGGGAGAAGGAAGAGGGAGAGTAAGCGAGGGGCTGGTGCCGTGTTCTCTCCCTCCGTCACGGCTACGCCGTGCCACCTCCCTGATCAGAGGGAGGCAAGTCTTGGTTCCCCCGGGGAGGGGGCTGGCGCGAAGCGACTGGGAAAGTAAAAAGGGGCTGCCGCGCAGCCCCTTTTCTTAATTGGCAGTGCTAATTTCCCAAAACACGTTCAGATAAGTTATCGCACTAACTAGGTTTTATCTTTAAATTCAGACTGATTGTCTCAAGTGCTTTGGCAACAGCGGAGTGATCAACAATCCAGCTACTACTGCAGCCACAATCGCCTCAGGAATGCCGCTGCTGATAGCCGTAGTCCAAGCCACGGTGGCATCGAACAGGCCGAACACGACTGCCAGAATCAGCGTGCAGGTGTTGGTAATGCTACCGACGAAACCTGCCACCGCGGCGGCGACCACCGGGCTACCCCAGCGCAAGTTGAGATGCAACCGATCTAACGACCAGCGCAGCGTCCGGAAGACCAGCCAGGCCGCCGGACCGATCAGCAGACGGAAAGGAATTACCACCCATGGGGGAGCAAACTGCACCGTGAATAGGCTGAACAACAAACCAGTGAAAGCACCAACCAACGGCCCCTCCAGGATACCGGCGATAATCACCGGGATGTGCATGATGGTAGCCGCGCCCACCGGAGTAGGGATTGGAAACAGCCCCACTCCTGTCGCCCCCAGGGTCACCGTCACCGCCGATAGGATTCCAGCCATGACGATCTGCCGAGTGGACATTTTCATCTGTCACTCCACCTCCGTTCCGGTTCCATTGCCAGGATACCGGACGCAAATTTATTTGTCGCCAACCGTCGAGTCCCCGCTTTCTGTGCCAGGGTACCCGCATGTAGCTGGCAATTACATTCTACAACGTTGCCAGAACCCTGACAACCGCATGAATGAGTATCCTCTCGGAGTTTCAAAGCAATAATTTCCATGCATGGAGGAAAACA
>CAYVCY010000131.1:0-5729 GCA_964450265.1 uncultured Clostridia bacterium | reverse complement strand
CTCCCGGCTAGTCTCCCCCAGAAGACGACTTGGCTTGCGAAGACGGCAAAAATGATACAGCGGGACGTGTACCTTGTATCATTCGCCTACCGAATGATACAAGGTACACGTCCCGCTGTATCGCGATTGTCAGCGCGGCGAAGCAGGCTCTGCCATGGCGGTTTGCACCGGCAAGCTGGCCGCATCCAGGCGCACAATCTGTACCTCTTCACCATTTTGGGCGTCCACGTAGATCAAGAAACCGCCTTCCATGTTGCGGCTGACCGGTATCTCATAGACCAGCGTCTCTTCAGCGCGGGCATTGAAGATCACAGCCATTTGGGCTGGGCCGACCTGCTGCAGACCACTGGCTAATTTGCTCAAGGCGTCCTCGAGCGAAATCTGTGGTTCGGGCAGCTGTCGCTGTTCCCGATGATAGGCGACGTAACCGTTACCCTCGAAACCGATTACCGAGCCATCGTCGCTGGCTACCCGAAGACGCAATAGATCCGGATAGATCAGCACGTCATCCTGCTCGTATACAAAGGCGAACAAGACCGACCCCTGATACTCGTGCAGCCCGATCAGCTGCAGATTGCTGTAGCCCCGGCGGCGAAGCCAGGCTGACGCTTGTTTGCTGAGCGCGCCGGCCGGCACCTGCACGGTGCTCGGAACCCGATTGTCCAGCATCCAGAACACGCGGCCGCCTTGCTCGGTGACCTCTACAGTTATCCTACGGTCTCCCTCGTTAGGAGTGAAGACAAAACGGTAAGTAGGAACTGGACCACCGGTCCGTTCGTTGGAAACCTCCTGGTATGCCGTCTTGTCTCCAGGAGATAAGAAACAAAGGGCAATGTCCCGCGCCTCTTCTTGAGTGATCTTTTCTCCATCCAAAGCAGTCGGTGGCGGTTGTGCCACGCCGATACGTCCATCCAGCACCACCTCCGGGAACTCCTGCACTTCTTTGTTCACCAACTGAAACCCGTTGACTATCGTGTTGTCCCTAACCTCGTCCTCCTGCCTGGCCTTGATCAAAGCCGTTTGCAGATCAGTCCAGCGGATATTGTCCTGAAGAATTGTCGCCTGCAAAGAAGCCAACTGGTCACCTATCTTGGCGGCACACTGCTGCAGCTCTCCCACACCGATCCGCTCCGCATCCGACAGATAGGTGCCTTTGGAGACCAAAGAAAAGATATAGTCCCCCACCTGGCTGAGGTAGGCTTCGCTTTCATCCAAAGGCACCAACCCTAAAGGCAGCTGCCCCACGTTTTCCTGAGCAGCATAGACCTGCCTCCAGACTGTGGCTAGACTTTGCATCTGCTGATTGAGCCCTCCGGCCGCGCTGAGCATGGCCAGCTCGTTCTCTACCGTCTTAATATTCCAAACCAGTTCGTGAAATGCACGCTGATAGTTGTTTTCCAACTGTACTGTGAGTAACCTCTGCAAACGAAGCTGTTCATAGCCCCACCAGAGGCTCACCGCCAAGAGCAATGCCAGGGCCAAGGGGAGCGCCCACTTAGTCATGCGCCGCATCGAACCACCTCCTCAGTTGACTGCCGCCACTATCTACAGAATCGATGCCGCCCAATGGTCATGATATAAGGACGGGACCAGATCCAAGGTGAAGTAGCCGTTACTGGATTGAAATAGTATATCGCCCCGTAGGTGGGATCCCATCCGTCTAAGGCCAGTTGAGCCGCCTTGTATGCATTCTGGTCCGGCTGCAGATAGAACTGGCCATCGGCCACCGCGGTGAATGCCCGAGGCTCAAAGATCACCCCGGATATAGTGTTTGGGAACAAGGGGCTCCTCACGCGGTTTAGAATCACGGCTGCAATGGCCACTTGCCCTTCAAAGGGCTCGCCCCTCGCTTCTCCATAGATCGCCTTAGCCAGTAGGTGCAAATCACCTGAGCTGGTGACGCCAGCCGAGGTAACAGCCGGTGTCTTATTTGCCGCCGGTGGCGCACCCACCGTGGGAGTGAACCCGAGAGCCCGATAGGTAGCCGCGTCCACGTTTCCAGTGACACTCAGTCCATTGCGTGACTGGAACAACCGTACCGCCTGATAGGTGTTAGCACCATAGACTCCATCGGCTCCGCTTCGCAGATAGCCCCACTGCCTCAATTTCAACTGAACCTGGTATACATCATTGCCCGTGTTTCCCCAATATAGGTTCCTCTCGCCCACCGCTGCCGCAGAACCGGCGAGCAGTATACTGAGGGTAAACACCATCAGGACAGTGAGCAATTTCTTCTTCATAGTTCCCCTCCTCAACTCGTCACTTGCTAATTGCTGCCTAGGACAACAACCGCATCCGCCCGCGACCTTGTTTTGTTGAACATGCGATGGCCATACGTTCAGTTTATTGTCTCCAGAGGGGAAAGCAGGATATGTGGCCCAAACAATGGAAGGGCGTGTCCCGATAGCTGCCTTATCAACTCTGATCACAACAACCAAGCAACTGAAAAAGAGTGGGCTCGGCTTGTAGCCGAGCCCACTCCGGTAGTGCGATAACCCCAAGACTCCCCCAGTCGCTATGCGCCGCCCAGTCGCCACGCGCCCCCGAGGCTCCCGCGTAAAATCTCAAGCACGTCCTTCTTGCTTTTCCCGTTGATAGATCTCGCACTCGCCACCCTGCCAATGACTACAGAAGTCGCAACGACGAATAGCCTCTCCTCCGACTGCATAGGTCAATTGGCCGCCATCTGAGTAATACTCTGTCTCAAACTCCTGGCATTCCTCGGCAATAGCTTTCAGTTCTGATGGCGAAGTAACTTCACTCATTATCGCCCACCTCCAGTGGCTAGTATGTCACCAGCAGTAGGAGTTTAGGCAACAGGCTACTTGACATCGATCAGGTGCCTAAACTTGGATAGAGTTGCTTGCCCAATGCCGGGAACCTGGAGCAGATGTTCAACACTGGCGAAGGCGCCGTTCTGCTGCCGATAGTCGACAATCGCTTTGGCTTTTGCAGGTCCGATGTAAGGCAACGATTCCAGTTCAGCTGCAGTGGCAGCGTTGATGTTTAGCAGCCGGGACCCAGAAACTGCAGGCGATTCAATCTCGCTGTCAGATGAGGGTGCCGCCGCCTGAACTGTCACTTGTTCGCCGTCAAACAGCGGCTTTGCCAGGTTTAGTTGTCCCAGCACCGCGTCCGGCATGGTTCCTCCTGCGTTTGACAAGGCATCCGCAATCCTGGAACCGGCCGGCAGACTATATACCCCCGGTTTGTGGACAGCACCTAACACATGTACCTGCAGCATGCGCTCGCTGGGGCCTGGCGACCACCGGCTGAGCAAGCGCCTATTCTCCAAGAGCATCCAGACATTTGCCGCTAAGGAAATCACCAGACAAACCGCTAGAATCCCCGCCAAATAGCGCCGTGCCATAGCCACCCCTCCCGAAATAACGCGCCTTTGCGCGACTTGTCTGAGGTATTTGCCATTTAGGCGCATAATCCTGCTAGCTGTCAATGTTTTCCCTGGATGATCAGCCCTCTGATTGAGAGTCGCCAGCCGGGAGGCGCAGGTGGAAGATGGAGCCCTTTCCGGGAGAGCTCTCCGCCCAAGCCTGACCTCCATGCAGCTCAACAATATGCTTGACGATAGACAACCCGAGACCAGTACCGCCGTGTTGCCGGCTGCGGGCCTTGTCTGTGCGATAGAACCGTCCAAAGATCCTTTCCAGATGCTCCGGTTCTATGCCAATCCCAGTGTCCCGCACCGAAATGAGGTAAGCTCGCTTGTCGTATTGCAGGCTCACCCTAACTTCGCCGCCACTTTGCGTGTACTTAATCCCGTTTTCAATCAAGTTGCCGATTGCTTGACCGAGCCGGTACTCGTCCCCCTCCATTTCTGCTTTCTCCACCCCAATGGCTACCTGCAGGGAGATATCTTTGGACTCTGCCTTGTAACTAGCTCGCTCTACCGCGTCTGACACCGTCTTGGCCAGATCAATCCGCCGCTTCTCCACCGCCTTCGGATCTAGTTCTAAGCGTGAAAGATCCAGCAGGTCGCTGACCAAACGCAGCAATCTGCCGGATTCTCGATAGATGATCCCCACGAAACGAGTGCGGGCTTTAGGGTCATCCAGGGCGCCCTGCAACAGCGTCTCTGCAAAACCATGGATAGAGGTCACCGGGGTCTTCAATTCATGGGATACGTTTGCCACCAGATCCGCCCGAATGGAAGCTAGCCTCTGAGCTTGACTAATATCGTAGAACACGACCACAAACCTGTCCTGTGCAGGTAACGGGATCACATTCAGTTCTACCGTCCTCTCCCCCGGATAGCGGATCGAAAGCTCCTGCTTATACGGTTCCGACTGCTTCAGCGCTTGCCCTAACCCGCGGCTCATGGTGGTGCTCTTGATCAATTGCCAATGGCTACAAGGCAGATCCTCCTGATCAAAGCCCAGCATCCGCACAGCCGCTGGGTTGCTAAACAGCACTACACCCCTGTGATCCATCAACAAAATTCCGCTGACCGTATTGCTGATCACTATCTCCAACTGAGCCTTGGCCACGGTCAATTCCTGCAGCCGCGCCTGCTGAGAGCGAGCCAGAGCCTTAAGGCTATCCAGTAGCCCCCCTAGCTCCCGACTGCTCACCGTAGTCTTAGGTTGATCAAAGTCGCCGTGTGCCATTTGGTCCGCCACTCGGATCAGCTCCCGTAGCGGGTGGACGAAGTGCCTGCTGAACCACCTAGCAAGCAGCCAAAGCGCAAGGACGACCAACCCTAAGGCGGTCCCGAATGCCTTCCATAGATACAGATTAAGTAACTCAAACTCTGACGCAGACAGAGTCAACCGCTGTAGCCGGGATGAAAGTATAAAACCTAAGGTCAGAAAACCGATACCCAAGACCCCAGCTAGCGCTAGTAATAACCTGGAAAATACGTTCTGGCGCAAGATTCTCACTCCTTGAGGCGATATCCAAACCCACGCACGGTCTGGAGCAGCTCCGCGGCCACGCCTAGCTTCTCCCGCAAATGGCTGATATGCACGTCCACAGTCCGCTGGTCACCATACGATTCATCCCCCCAGACCAAGTGCAGCAGCCGTTCCCGGCTGAACACCTGCCCCGGGTGAGCCGCCAGGATACTGAGCAACTGAAACTCCATCGGCGTGAGAGTAATCGCCTGCTCGCAGACCGTCACTTCATGGCCCTGCAGGTCCACCCGCAGCCGATCAAACTGCAAGATCTCGCTGGCAGGAGGCTGGTGATAACGGCGCAGCACCGCCTTCACGCGGGCCACCAACTCCCGTGGACTGAAAGGCTTGGTGATGTAGTCATCCGCCCCCAGTTCCAAGCCCAGCACTCGAGAAAACTCGTTGTCCGTAGCAGTCAAGAACAGTACCGGCAAGTTGCTTCTGCGCCGTAGCTCCCGACAAACAGCCCAACCATCCATTCCCGGCAACATTACGTCCAACAACACCAGGCTGGGTTGCCCGTCCAGGGCCATCTCTAACCCTGACTCCCCGTCAAAGGCAACGGCTGTCTCAAAGCCTGCCTGCTCGAGATTATATTGAATCAGCTCAGAAATGGCCTCATCGTCCTCCACAATCAGCACCTTCTCTGCCATGCTCTATCACCCCTCTGCCTCTAGTATAAACCAAACCAGCGCTATGGATAGGAGGTTTGCACCCCACCATTGCGCTGACGCTGATTGTCTCTATTAGAAAGACGGCCGGGCAGCTATAAAAGTAAAAGCCGGGGCCAAAGCCCCGGCGAGAATAAGCTATGAATTC
>CAYVCY010000130.1:0-5730 GCA_964450265.1 uncultured Clostridia bacterium | reverse complement strand
GGTTCAAAGCCAGCATGAGCGAGTCAGCCATGCGCCGCAGTAGCTGGCTAGTTGTGGTGAAAGGGGACTAGTGAATGAGCCCAAAGAACACTCCGATCAGAACGGTCCTGCTCTTGCTGTTTGTGTCTCTGTTGGCGGGTACAGCCTTAGGTGTCGGCTACATCACCTACTCCAACTGGATCGGCTCAACTCGGGATATGCTCACCGAGCTGGCTGCCGATATCAACTCGCGCCTATTCGCAGAGATAGAGCACTTCATGCAAGTCCCCCTGCACATCAACCGGGTGAACCATGACCTGCTGGCCAGTGGCACCGTCGACCTGCGTGATACCCAGGAACGGGAGCGTTTCTTTGTGGATGTGCTGCAGAAGCATAGCAGCGATGCCTTGTATAGCTTCAGCTACGGAACCGCTAATGGCGAGTATTATGGTGCCCGCCGAAACACCGCCGGCGAGGTGGAGATCATGCGTAACGATGCGACCACCGGCGGTCACTCCTGGTACTTTTCGGTCAACCCAGATCTGACGGCCGGCGAGCGCACAACTGATGCTGGCAGGTTTGATCCCAGGACACGAGCTTGGTACCAAGCGGCGGCTGAAGCCTCCTCCGTTGTGTTCTCTCCTCTATATATGCACTTTATCATGGATGATTTGACTGTTTCCGCCTCCATCCCGGTTTACAGCAGCGATGGGCATCTGCAAGGGGTGCTCGGGGCCCACATCACTTTGGCGCGGATCAGCGGCCTGCTGCAGGAATTGACTGCTAGCAGAGCCGCGCTGGCGGCGATTGTGGAGAGAGAGTCCGGGCTGCTGGTTGCTAACTCCTTCGGTCAGGACAATTTCGATCGAGCACAGGATGGCACCATCACCCGTTTGACCCTTGCAGATACGGCCAGTCGCGCCTTAGTTGAAGCAAGGGACGAATACCTCTTGGCAACATCCCCAGATGTTATGGGCCATAATGCGACCACCGGTCTGCACCAGAACGAGGGTAGCGCCACCTTCCGGGTCGACGGCGATCACGACCGGTATTATGCTGTCGTCGATCAGTTCTTCGCGCCGGGATTGGACTGGCTGGTCCTGTCGGCTGTGCCAGAAGATCCGTTGATCGCTGGAATAAGAGACAACATTTTCACCACTGGTCTCTTGCTGTTCGCGGCTATAGCATTATCCACCGGGGCATATTTGCTGTTTACTCAGAGGCTGTTGCGTCCCATCGATGGCCTGATCGCTGTCGCCGACTCTGTCGCCGCCGGCAAGCTGACGGAACGGGTAGAGATAGTGCGGGAAGATGAGCTGGGAAGGATTGGGCAGGCCCTCAACCGCATGGCGGACACTATCCATCGTTTGGTGGACAACTTGGAGGACACAGTCAGGGAGCGGACCAGTGAACTGGAGCACAGCAACCGGGTTCTGCAACAGACGAAAGATCGGCTGCAGCTGATCTTAGATTCGGCCGCAGAAGCCGTTTTCGGTTTGGATGTCCATGGCCGTTGCACCTTCATCAACGCCAGTGGACTCCGGCTGCTGGGATATGAGCATCAGGACGAACTGATTGGCCGCGACCTGCATCAGCTAATCCATCACAGTTTTGCCGACGGCAGACCGATGCCCATAGCGGAATGCGCCATTTCCAGAACACTGACTACTGGCGTGGGGTCCCATCGGGACAACGAGGTCTTCTGGCGAGTGGATGGCAGTAGTTTCGATGTGGTTTACCATTCATATCCTCAATCTCAGAACGGCAACATCTCCGGTGTAGTAGTCACCTTCTTAGATAATACCGAACGCAAGCGGCAAGAAGACCAGATCAAGTATCTCACCTATCACGACCAGTTGACCGGGCTGCATAATCGGGTGTTCTTTGATGCTGCCCTGGCCCGACTGGACACCGATGATCATTTGCCTATCTCCATCATCTTTGGTGACGCTAACGGCCTGAAGCTGACCAACGACATTTTTGGCCATCAAGCCGGCGACGCTCTGCTTCAACTAATCGCCAATACCTTGCGGAGCGCCAGCCGACCGGCGGATGTAGTCGCCCGAGTCGGCGGAGACGAGTTTGCCATGATCATGCCCCAGACGACAGCCGAGCAGGCTGGGGAAATTGTGGACCAACTGAGGCGACTGTTGTCCCAGCAGCAGATTAACGCAATCAAGTGCAGTATGTCTTTGGGGGCTGCTACCAAGGTTTCTTCCGGCGAGAGCATTAGTCATGTGGTGGCTGCCGCAGAGGATGCCATGTATCGCCGCAAGACGCTGGACCGGTTGGTGACTAATTCCGACTTGATCCAGACGATCACCGACACCCTTCATCAGCGGAGCCCCAGAGAGAAGGCACATTCCCAGAATGTCAGCCTACTCTGTCAGCAGATCGCTAGCGCGATGGATATGTCGGAGAAGGAAGTGCGAAAACTGCGCGATGCGGGACATTTGCACGATATCGGCAAGATAGTATTGGATGGGCAACTGCTGAATAAGCCCGGGCGGTTGAGCGAAGAGGAACAGAAGGAAATGCGACAACACCCGATTATCGGTTACCGCATCCTGAACCTCTTCGATCAGACATTGGATCTCTCCGAAGGGGTACTCAGCCACCACGAGAGATGGGATGGTTCCGGTTACCCCAAGGGGCTTAAAGGCAAAGAGATCCCGCTGGAAGCAAGGATCATTGCCATCGCCGAATACTACGATACCATTATGAACCGCGGTGAGCATGCTATCAGTAAAGAAGATGCACTGCGGGAGATCGAACAGCTGGCCGGAGAAAAGTTCGATCCTCGGATTGCCCAGACATTTGCTGCCACTATGCGCAGTGAATCATAAGCGGAGTGACGAAGCCTTAAGTGCGCACTAGCCACGGCCCGGAGGCCAACGGTCATCAAATTTCCGAGTATTTTTCGTTGACAGCAAGTGTCACCGGGGGTATACTGCATAACAAGACAGAAACGTTGACCGAGAGAAGTAGGGGCACGGGTTTCCTCACAGAGAGCTACCGGCTGCTGAGAGGGGCGAGGGGACTGGCCTTGAAATACACTCGTGAGTTTCGCACCGAACGGGCTATATCACCCCAGTAGGCTGCGCCGGGACTGTGCCCGTTACCGCACTAGAGTATAACTGCCCCGTGCAGCGTACTTGAAGAGGTTGGCACCGTGAGGTGTCGATGAACATTGGTGGTACCGCGGATCACATCCCGCCCTTTGCTGAGCAGAGGGCGGGGTTTTTGCATTTCTGGGGGTGGTGGTGTCTTGGATATTGACTATCCGTACGTCTGGCAGTTACAAATCTTACACATCAGGGAGGGCAAAACAGAATGACAGTGATCAAGACTTGGAGCGGGGAGTCGTTTCCCTTGGAGATGCATAAAGTACGCATTGTGCAAAAGCTGACCTTGCCGCCGATAGAAAGGCGCCTCGAGGCGCTCACCCTGGCTGGCAATAACACCTTTCTGCTGCAGAACCGGGATGTCTTCCTGGACATGCTCACCGATAGTGGCGTCAATGCTATGAGCGATCGCCAGCAGGCAGCCATGATGATCGCCGACGACAGCTACGCCGGCAGCGAGACCTTTGCTCGCCTGCAACAAAAGCTGCAGGAGTTGTTCGACTTCCCCCACTTCCTGCCGGCACACCAGGGGCGTGCCTGCGAGCACATTCTGGCCCAAGCACTGGTGCGTCCAGGCACGATAGTTCCGATGAATGTACACTTCACCACCACCAAGGCCCACATCACCCTTAAGGGAGGGCGGGTGGAGGAGTTACTGAGCGCGGAGGCGCTGCAGCCCGAAAGCTGCCATCCTTTCAAAGGCAATTTGGAAGTGCAGCAGTTGGTCTCGCTGATCGAACAGGAAGGGGCCGAGAAGATCGCCTTTGTGCGCATGGAAGCCGGGGGCAATCTGATTGGCGGGCAACCGTTCTCGCTGGCCAACCTGCGCGCGGTGCGGCAGGTGTGCAGTCAACACGGCCTACTGCTGGTCCTGGACGCCAGTTTGTTGGCTGACAACCTCTACTTCATCAAGCAGCGGGAAGAGGCTTGCGCGGGCTTGAGCATTCGGGAGATCACCCAGCAGATCTCCTCGTTGTGCGACGTGTTCTACTTCTCCGGTCGAAAGTTAGGCTGTGCCCGCGGCGGTGGCATCTGCCTACGCGATGATCAGTTGTTGGCAGCGATGCGCGAGTTGGTTCCGCTCTACGAGGGCTTCTTGACCTACGGCGGGATGTCAGTGCGGGAAATGGAAGCGATGACCGTTGGTCTGGAGGAGACTATGGACGAGGACATGATCTCCCACGGGCCGGAGTTCATCCGCTTTATGGTGGAGCAATTGGAGCAGGCAGGGGTGCCTGTGGTCAAGCCAGCTGGGGGGTTGGGCTGCCACTTGGATGCTAGCGCCTTTCTGCCCCACCTGCGGCAGGACGTGTATCCTGCCGGTGCCTTGGCAGCTGCTCTCTATCTGGCTGGGGGCATTCGGGGGATGGAACGGGGCACGCTCTCTGAGCAGCGGGACGAACAGGGGAGAGAGGCGCTTGCCCCCTTGGAGCTAGTGCGAATGGCGTTGCCCCGGCGCGTGTTCACCCTTTCTCAGGTGAAATACGCCATCGATCGAGTAGTCTGGCTCTACGAGAATCGTCAGCTGATCGGCGGTTTGCAGTTCACCGAAGAGCCGAAGACCTTGCGCTTCTTCTTCGGGCGCCTGGAGTCCACTTCCGATTGGCAACACCGCCTGGTGGAGAAGTTCCGCCAGGATTTCGGTGACAGCCTGTAAGAGGGCGAGGCTCTTTCTGCGCACTAGAAAAGCGCACCGGCACATTTGCCGGTGCGCTTATTATTGGCATGCTTGCTTACGAAAACGGCGGGGTAATGAACTCGGTGTTTCAGTTGGGCCAGGCTCAACCTCTTAACGTCGGCCGTGGGCGTAATAGGTCGGGCCTGAAACACAGAGAAATCCATCGATCATGATACACTTCCAACGACCCTTGCAGTCCTGTACATAGAGACTTCTTCTCGCGTTCGCATTGTCGCCTTCACCCTCCGCGTACTGCTCTTCAATTACCAAATATTGTTCCTCGCGCTGGTTCAGGGTCACTTGCTCGAAATAGGCGTCCACGATGGTCACGTCATCGTGGAAAATGGTCGGGAAGAAGGAGTCCCATCTTCTGTTGCCCTGACTGTCAAAGAACGCATTGGCGATCTTACCGGCTTCATAGGCGGAGAACGTAGAGGAGAGGAATTCCACGGTATCCTTTCTGGTTTCAAACCTCTCATCGGGTGGCCCTTCTTCCGGGTAAGATCCCATGATCACCTCATACACCGGCGTGTAGGTAGCTTGCTGCAGGTCCAAGGCCTCTCCCAGGTCAAACGAGTCCCCCCTGGTCACCTCTGCCCGCTCAACTTGGGCGCATCCGGTTATCACGATCACCAGGCCCAACACAATCGTCAGAGCAGCCAAATTACTTCTCATTGATGAACCCTCCTCTGGGCGAGGTTTCGCGCGCCCTTCAGCAGTTTTTCAGCAAGTTTCGACTATCTACATAGTATTCGTTAACTGCTTTCTGGTTTCCTGCTGCTCTGGATCACCAAAGTGGAGCTGACCAAAAAGTGAGCAATAATCGACCTAATTTGAGCACTGATAGAGTATTCAGCCTCTCAATCATTCCCGTAGACTTATAGATGACACGCGGGGACAGTCCGAAACCACTGAAAAACCCCCTTTGCCCCACACTCCATCGGCCAG
>CAYVCY010000129.1:0-5881 GCA_964450265.1 uncultured Clostridia bacterium | reverse complement strand
GGAGGTGGTTTGGTGGAACAGACCTTAGAGATATTGAAGGCCGTTGCTCAATCGACCCGGCTACGCATCCTGTTGCTGCTGGCCGAATCCGAGCTGTGCAGCTGCGAGCTGATGGCGATTTTGGGTATTACCCAGCCGGCTGTCTCCCAGCATATGAATGTTTTGAGACGTGTTGGGCTAGTGGAGGAACGCAAGGTCGGAACGTGGGTTTTCTATCGTCTTAACAAGACCAAGCTGGACGAGACGTTGCAGTGCCTGCTCCACGGTTTGCAGGTACCTCGGGCGAACGCCATCGCCCCGGCCGATGACTGGGCAAAACTAGATCGCTTGCTGGCAGACCGAGAGCAGAACTGCGGGACGAGGGGGCTGTGAGGTGCCACGTGGTAGAATGACAACGAAAACGGAGGTTTTAGATAGATGGCCATATTTGGCTGGCTAAATGATCAGCTGCTGAAAATGGAGTGGCTTAATGATGGAGTGGCCCGGCTGCTGGAGCGGGTGGGGATGGACGTCGACACGCGATTGGGTGCCAGTGTGCACTTCTTCATCTATGACACGATCAAGATTTTCATCCTGCTTTCAGTGATGATCTACGCCATTTCGTATATCCAGAGCTATTTTCCACCGGAACGAACAAGACGCATTCTTGGCAAGCTAAGCGGGTTCGTCGGCAACATCATCGGGGCATTGCTGGGGACAGTCACTCCCTTTTGTTCCTGCTCTAGCATCCCGATCTTTATTGGGTTCACGCAGGCAGGCCTGCCCTTGTCCATCACCTTTTCGTTCCTGATTTCCTCGCCCTTAGTTGATCTGGCTGCAATTTTGGTGCTGATGTCTACCTTTGGGGTGAAGATCGCTTTTTCCTACGTGCTGGTCGGGCTGATCTTGGCCGTTGTGGGCGGAGCATTGATCGGCAAACTGGGGATGGAAGACCAAGTGGCCGACTTCATCACCCGCGGGGGCGTGCAGACCGCCGAGGAGGCGGCCGCTGTGCAGGAACCGACATTCCAAGAACGGCTGGCCTTCGCAGGCGAACAGGTGCGTGAGGTAGTTGGCCGGGTTTGGCCGTATGTGCTGATTGGTGTCGGGGTGGGAGCTGGCATTCATAATTGGATTCCTGAAGAATGGATTCAGACTATCCTTGGCAGCAAGAACCCTTTAGCGGTGGTACTGGCAACAGTGGTCGGGGCTCCGATGTATGGGGATATCTTCGGGACTATACCGGTCGCTCAGGCTCTTTTCAACAAGGGCGTAGGAGCTGGGACAATCATGACCTTCATGATGGCGGTGACAACATTGTCACTTCCGTCGCTGGTAATGTTAAGCAAGGCAGTTAAGCCACGACTCCTCGGTGCGTTTATTACGGTTGTCATGGGTGGCATTATCATCATTGGTTACCTGTTTAACTGGCTGACCCCGGTTTTGATCTAGCGGGTGCGAGAGCTGCCCCAACTAAAGGAGGAAAGAAGCATGCAAATCAAGGTTTTTGGTACAGGCTGCGCCAACTGTAAGAAGCTACTTAAGCTCACCCAGGAAGCGGTGCAAGAGCTGGGCGCGAATGCCGAGGTAGCCTACGTTACCGATCTGGCTGAAATCGTCAACGCAGGTGTGCTGCGCACACCGGCACTGATGCTAGCAGGCACAGTAAAGGTCTCTGGCCGGGTTCCAAGAAAAGAGGAGATTAAGCGGCTGATCAGCGCAGCCGAGTAAAGCGAAACGAGGCACCTCGCAGTGAGGCGCCTCGTATCACTTTCAGTGCGGCAGCAATTTCTCGGCGTAGCCGTATTCCTTCAGCGTAGCGTTGATTGCTCTCATTACATCCATATCGATGCCGTCCCAGGTCAGCATTTCACGCCCGCTGAACCGATTGAGCCAGGCCAATGTGGTGATTTTGCGGTCGATGAAGGCCTGACGCGAGCGCTGCTCCAACCTGTCCAGCAGCACACTGATGGGCAGCATCTCCGCCGGCTCCTTAGGCGGGAAGGTGCTATTAAAGGCGGCGGCTTGCGCTGCATCCATGGCAAAGACCGGGTCTTCGTGAAACGCGCCCGAGATTCCGTCCAGCCCATCATCTTGCAGCGGCAGGGCCATCAGCGCATCAAAGCTCTTGCCACCGGGCGTGGTGATACCAAACGCTTCGGCTCTTTGAAAGCCAAAGCGTGGATAATAGTCTGGGTGCCCGTAGATCACTATCCCCCGATATCCCAGCCGCCTCGCCTCCCGAATGGTGTGCCGCATCAACGCCGAGCCTACACCGCGATTCCAGTACTCCGGTAGCACGCTGAGCGGACCGAAGGTCAACACTTCGTGTTTGAACCCTTGGTGGTCCACCACCTTGGCCCGGGAATAGATGATGTGCCCCACCAGTTTGCCGTCCGCTTCCGCCACACAATTCAATTCCGGCACAAACGCCGGCACTTGACGCAGCAGATGCACCAGATAATGCTCATCACAGGTAGGCCGCGTAAAGCCCCAAAATGCCTCCCGGGTCAGCTCTTCCACCGCTCGATGGTCTTCAGGGGTCTCCAAACGTAAAGTCAAATGCATTCCAGATCACTCCCGTCCTTGTCTTGGATAACTAGATGCTCAAGTATGTTCTAGCACAATTCAGGGACGCGTTAAGTGTATAGTTTGCTTCCTAGCAGAGGCTGGCTGTGTCCAGGAGGCAGTCTTCAGGAACAATGCTTCTCCATCCGCAACCAGCCGGTGAAAAACGGTAAAGCCAATCGGATCAAGTATCTGATCTGGATTCCATGGCTGCTGGTGATCGTTGCCGCAGCTTTTTCGGCAGGCGGATTCAAGCAGATCAATCCGCTATATATGACCGAATCAGGAATCTCGCTGAGCAGGTTTGAGAATTACGTCATCTACTACTTCGTGATTGCTGTCTTCGTCTCCATGTCCCTGATCGTCGGCAGGCGAGCAGGTTGTCACTATATCTGTTGGATGGCCCCCTTTGATCATCGGAGACAGGATCCGGCGAATCGGCAGGTGGCCTTCACTGCATTTGGAGGCCGACAGTGCCAAGTGCATCAGCTGCAAGCAGTGCGATCAGAAATGCCCGATGAGCCTTGGGGTGCACGCCCTGGTCATGAGTGGCAAGATGGACCATGACGAATGCATCCTGTGTGGAAACTGCGTCGACAGTTGCCCCAGCCAGGCAATCGCCTACGCCTTTGCTAGGTCCAAGGACTGATGTCTCCACGTGTCAGTCCTGCGAACCCGCAAGGCCGAGGGGTGTTGCCCGCCATTGAAGATCAACCAGGGAGGACAGTATGCGCTGTCCTCCCTGGCTAATTCTGTTATTGTTCTCTTGTGCAAGACTAGATTCGCTGCAGCAAAGGGTTCTCGCCAACCTTGCGGCCTACTTTGGACAGGCTGTGCCAGCGCCCGTCGATCTGCACCCGTACTATATCGGCAGTATAGTCATTATTCGTGTTGTTGGAACTACTGTTCTCCAGCAGGGAGGAGCCCACCCCGTAGATGTCCGCCGGTACCTGCAAGCTCTCAAACCACTTGATCTTTTCCACGTTGAATCCGCCGGTGACGACGATCTTTACCTGGCGGCAATAGTCCCGGGCAACATCCATCTCGTCGGCGCGAGCGCCAAAGCGGTGGTAAGCATTATCAATGGCTTGGCGCAACCGCCATACCAACCGCGGGTTGACCCCGCAATCTAGTCTCTTGTCGCCCAGCGGCGGCACCGAAACGTCTCGCATATTGCCAGACGTATCCGGCCGCACCGCATACAGTCGGTATGCTTCTGCCTCAACCAGGCGATTCTCCCGGCGAAGCTCGATGAACTTGGCGAACATGGCGTCCATCACCCGCAGGCTTTCTCCGATGCAGTCGTTGTGGAAATCCACCAAGGCGATGCGGGGAACGTCCGGCGGCATGATGCGGGCAAACTGCATCATCGTCTCGGTCGTATCTCCCAAAAAACAGGCGATGGAGGAGTGGGCGATGGTGCCCCCGCCTTTGCCACCCCACCAGCCACCTTGATCGTTGGTCGAGACCATCGCGTGGGACTGCTGATGGTGGGTAGAGTTGTAGGCGTCAACGGCCAGTGAGTAGGCGTAACCGTGCAAGGCCTGGATCTTGTAATGGGCGAAACGAGCTGGGAAGAACAGCACATCCTTGCCGTTGGCCGCTTGCAGCACGTTATAGACGTTGGTGGCTATCCGGCTGGCCTCTGTCAACGCCCCTAGAATGGGAGTCTCCAGTTGGGCAAAATCTCGGTAGCGGCCCCGTACCCGCAGCACTGGCTGCACTTTTAGCGGATCTCCATCGTAATAGGCAAAGGTGCCATCTTCAACCGCCTCCACCTCCAGTTGATCGAAGGTGTTGACAAACCTGCCGTCCTCGGCATGATAACCGGTGCAGCATTGCAGGATGGCCAGCGCCTCATCGACGCCTGCCACCAGCGTGAACGGTTGGCGCCTGGTGAAGAACTGCATCTCCACCGAGATGTCGCCGGTGAGAATGCCTTGGCCAATTTGCTCGCTCAGATCGCTCTCACCGCTGAACCGATATTCTTCCTTGGACAACGCCTGCAGAATGTCCACTGTGTTGATGAAGTAAGCGTCTGAATACCACCCGCCGCGCATCCGTTCCACATCGATCTGAAAGATGTCTGCCGGCAAGCGCTGGCCGCTAAATTTGCTCATTATTCGCCTCTCCTTTAGCAGTCGACTGCCGAGACTAGCTCGATGCCGGCATTCTGCATCAACTGCAAGGCTACTAGGTTCATTAGGTCACCGTCATGCCCTGGGAGGTCGAACGTCTCTATTCCATTCAGCGGCACGATGATTCGGCTCCTGCGGTTCAGTTCGTCAAAATGCGCTTTCAGCGTCAACACAAACTGCATCACGCAGATGTCCGTGCAGTTGCCGACGACGATAAACGTCCAAACGGCGTCATTCTCCTCGAGCCATGTCTGAAAGCCGGGTGCCAGGAAGCCGTTGGTCGAGTTCTTGCGGAACTGCCACTTTGCCGGGATGCCGGTCAGTTCATCCGCCAATTCGCTCTCTTCGGTTCCCTCCAAGCAATGTACCGGATAAGCCTCAAATTCCACCGAGTCTGCCGGGTGGCTGTCCAGGAAGGCGATGGTGGGCAAGCCGGCACGAGTGCATGCCCCATAAAGCTCAGCGACGGCGGGGACGATACGGGCGATGCGCGGGCTGCAGAGCGCCCCGGATTTGACGAAGCCCTTCACCATATCCATGATCACCAGACAAGCTTCGGCAGGGGAGATGGTGGAGAGATCGATCGCTGGCTTACTGGCCATATCTTTCTTCATTGCAGAGATTTGCTCCAGCAGTGCATTTGGTTTCATGCTGCATTCCTCCTTGAATGAGGCATTTGCCTACAGGTCTTTCACTGTTTGGCCAGATCTCTTTGGGATCTCTGGGCTTTACGGAGCGTTTGCTTCCGCATCACCAGCCTCAGGCACTGGATATTCCTCTCGATTGAAGTGTGAGAAGTCGGGAGGCCTCTCGTGGGTAATGCGTAGGGCCTGCGCTATTAATTCATCGATTTGATCGGGGTTCAGGCGCAACAGTCCCAGGGCGATTCGCGCTAGGATGATAGATGCGTCTTCGAAGGTGAGGCCGGTGTTGCCCTCCTCAATCTCCAGCAATAACGCACGCTCAGCACCGTAGCGGGCCAAGTTGTTGATCGGGTCTGAAGCTATATGGAGCACAGACGAGCCAGCAAAGATCTCCTCATTGATGCGAATCAAACTCTCATACGGGGCTTTCCAGGTTATTGGAGAGCGCAAAGCCGCTAAGAACATGCGAAACACCCGGGGATTCGCAAAAGAGCGGGTGCTGATGATTCGGGCAAGCGTGTACTTCAGGTAGTGGTCTTTATAGTCCGCAAT
>CAYVCY010000128.1:0-5987 GCA_964450265.1 uncultured Clostridia bacterium | reverse complement strand
TGAAGCTCGTTTTGAAAGCTTTGCATGAAGTGCGTTTGAATGCCTGACGTATGTCCCCGTCGTTATGGCCAAGCTCTCGATGCTCGTCAGTTAACATGATGAGGGTCTGAGCTATCGAGCCGCAAAACGACAGGAATATTAGTTTACCATCTCTGCAATCAGTAGTCAACTGCTAATTGTTGGGGACCCGGCTTTCAAACGGCCAACTCGCAACTATGAATGTCTCCAATGTGAATGGAGATATTCATCTCAGCGCAAGCTTTAGTTGAACGGCCAGAGTCACGAGCTGAGCCATCAGACGACGGCTTTATTAGATTAGCACGAACCGATGTCGATTGTCAACGGGAGACCTGCGCCTTTCGACACGATGTGCGAAGACCGTCCGCGCCAGCCTTTGCAGGCCGCCGCTGTCGAAAAGCGGCTCTCAGGCAACACTGCACGTCGCTTAAGCGACACGATATCTGCAAGGAAGTCACATCTAGAGAGGGAGGTTCGCACGATGAGCAAAGAACAGCTAAAAAAGAGGGTGTGCGATGCCATTGATCAACGGGCAGAAGAAATTATCGCCCTGGGGGACCATATATTCAGTCACCCTGAGTTGGGGTACAAGGAAACGCTGGCAGCAGAACAGGTGGAGGAGAAATTTCAAGAGCTGAAATTGGACTACCGCAAGGGACTGGCAATTACCGGGCTGAAGGGGCGCATACCGGGCAAGGAACACCGCCTGTCGGTAGCGGTGCTGGGAGAGTTGGACGCGGTAGTCTGCCACGATCATCCCCATGCAGACCCTACGACTGGGGCAGCGCACTCCTGCGGCCACAATGCCCAGACCGCGATGATGGTTGGCGTGGCCATGGGACTAGTGGACTCCGGGGTAATGCAGGAGCTGGACGGCGATGTGGTGGTGATGGCCGTGCCAGCGGAAGAGTATGTGGAGTTGGACTATCGCCAGACTCTCCGGAAGGAAGGTAAGATCAAGTTCTTAGGCGGCAAGCAGGAGCTGATCTACCTAGGGGAATTCGATGATGTGGATATGGCTATGATGTGCCATTCGGACTCAGAGAATCCAGAGCGGATGGTGCGCATTCCGGGTGAAGGGGTCGGTTCTAACGGCTTTGTAGGTAAGGCAATACGCTATGTAGGCAAAGAAGCACATGCCGGCGGCGCTCCCCATCAGGGAGTAAACGCGCTTAACGCCGCCATGCTAGGCCTGATGGGCATCCATGCCAATCGCGAAACTTTTAAGGATGAGGATGCCATTCGAGTGCACCCGATTATCACCAAGGGTGGTGATCTGGTAAACATCGTGCCGGCCGATGTGAAAATTGAGACCTATGTCAGAGGCCGTAGTATCGAGGCAGTGATGGCCGCCGGTGAAAAGGTAAATCGCGCCTTAAAGGCAGGCGCGATGGCTGTCGGCGCAGAGGCGGAGATAGACGAGATTCCTGGCTATCTGCCGTTGTTCAATGATCAGAACATGACAGCCCTGTTCCGCGACAACGCTCTCCGATTACTAGGTGAGAAAGGCGTCCAACCAGGGGAAATCATGGCCGGTTCTACCGATATGGGCGATATCACGCATATCATGCCTGGCATTCACCCGATGGTTGGGGGCATCACCGGCCGGGGCCACGCTCGAGACTATCAAGTGGTAGATAAGGATATGGCATACGTAGTACCGGCCAAGATTATGGCTATGATTGTGATCGACCTATTGTACGACGGTGCCAAGGAAGGGCTGCGGATCAAGAACGAATTCCGACCGAGAATGACTAAAGAAGAGTACTTGGCCATGTGGGCGAAGTTGCTCAAATGATTTGATCACCACGCAAGGAGGGACAACAATGAGCAAAACTGAAATACGAGTACACCTTCTCAATCTAGGGATGGTGATTATCGCAGAGTTGATCGGCACCAGGCGTTTTCAGCTGGGACCAGGCGTGGTACTACTGCTGCCTATGCTCTATGCACTGGTGATCGGGATGCTCCTCCCGGCTTTGAGGTTAGTGAGGAAAGAGCATATGGAGATGGCATCTCCGTTTATAGGTCTTTCCGTGATGTTCCTGACCGCCAAGATGGGGACCACCATTGGTCCCAACCTGGGCAGCGTAATTAATGCTGGGCCAGCTTTGATACTGCAGGAGCTGGGTAACCTGGGAACTATATTTCTTGCCCTTCCAGTAGCGGTGTTGGTCCTTAAGATGGGTCGCGAGGCTATCGGAGCAGCCTTTTCCATTTCACGTGAGGGTTCGCTCGCTATCGTTGGTGACATTTACGGGCTTGATAGCCCAGAGGGACAAGGAGTCATGGGGGCGTATATCACAGGAACTTTGTTTGGTGCAATTTTTAACGGCCTAATGGTAGGACTGATTGTCAGTTTTGGTATCTTCCATCCATTTTCCCTAGCGATGGCTGCTGGCACCGGTAGTGCATCAATGATGGCTGCAGCACTGGGGCCAGTGGTGGCGGCTTGGCCCGAACTGGAGACAGAACTGAGCGCTTATGCAGCTACCAGTCAGCTGTTGACCAGTGTTGACGGTCTGTATGTCGGCCTGTTCATCGGAATACCAGTGACCGAATGGCTTTACCGCCGTCTTGGAGGTAAAGCGGCTGCTAAGGAGGTGTAAGATAAGTGAAGTTCTCTGATGTACTTCGGGTTTTCGTTATCACCGTTTTGCTTACCCTGGTAGCCAATTATATAGGGTATAATGTGAATCCCCTTGAGGCCCTTCCAGGCATGCTTATTCTGCTG
Source organism: uncultured Clostridia bacterium (assembly GCA_964450265.1). Classification (GTDB taxonomy): domain Bacteria; phylum Bacillota; class UBA994; order UBA5500; family UBA5500; genus JAEZJZ01. The sequence goes on along the minus strand of CAYVCY010000128.1, from coordinate 3,235 downwards.
GCGATCGTGGTGGTGGGATACCTGTTGGCCAAGTATTCGCCGATCAAACTGCCAACCATTGCCTACATATCGGCCTTGGCTATCATTGCATCTATCCCTGGGGTTCCTGGAGCCGCGTATGTGAATCGGTATGTAGCAAGCGTGCAATTCCTAGCGCTGACTACCCCTATCCTGGCTTACGCCGGTATCTCCATCGGCAAGGACTTGGGCGGTTTCAAACGTCAGGGATTAAAGATTGTCATAACGGCAATGCTGACTTTCATCGGGACGTTTATTGGCTCAGCGCTAATTGCCCAGATTGTGTTGGCACTGATGGGAGTAATCTAGCCACTTGTGCTTTGGAAACAACTGGCCGAATCGAAGGAGAATGTTGCCTCCGATTCGGCTTTTTTCTCTTATTCTCAATTCCCTCCGGCCCACTCTTTCATCTGACATGCGCTCAAGGGCTGATAGTCGGGGCACGGACTCCCTCCTGCGCCGGCTTATACTCTGAACCAAAAGGGAACGGCAAATCGATCACTGTCTGTGGAACCTCGCCAAGATAGGTTACGTCTGCAATAGGAACCTGACTGGTGACAGTGACAGTGCTGGTGACAAAGGGGATCACGATTCGTACGTCTGTATAGACATCCAGGTAGATCTTGTGCCTGGTTTGATTGATTCCGGCCTGTTCGAAAGCATCGGTGACCTCAACGTTGACAGTTCCAATTGGGATGATGGTGAAAGGAATCCTTGGGCCCATGCTGGACAGTAGCTCACTGTGAAAGGCCTGGCCGAGGGGAATGCGCACCACTTCGCCCCGGAGAGCCGCCAGGCTCTCCTGAACCCGCAGAGTAGTGGCTGCGACGATGCGGTTCACTTCCATGGTGTTCACCTGCGCCCAAGATGGTTTTCCATTGAAGTCAGTATGCACAGTGATCAATAATCCATATTTGATCTCCTGCGCAATCTTCGTGTTGATGGCTTCATTGATCGCCTGGGTGGCAATTACCTTGGCCCTCGCGGAAGCGATCGCTTCTAGGGAAGGACGCAGATTTCGATCCAATAGATTGAGGATCTGCAAGGCAATTAACGCGATCACCAGCAGCACGATTGCCAGACGCTGTTTGCCAGTTAGCCAACCGATCGAATAACGCCTGCGCCACCATCGCCGTCGCCTCCTGCTGACCATCGCTTCACCCCCATCAATGATCAATATGCTATAGTGTGATCGAAGTATGAGCTATCCGGCCCAGTTTTCGCCTTGGTTGGAGCTCATACTCTTATGGTATAATTATTCTCTAAAGGAGGGAGTCTTGTGGCTAAGCAAACAAGGCAAGACCCAGGCAGAAAGCCTAAGAGAAAGAAAAAATATACCTTTAAGATACCGAAGATGCTCAAGACCCTGGTGCTACTGGTGTTGCTGGCAGGGATTATCGGTGGTGGGGGATTATTCGGATATGCCGTTGCTACCATTCCACCTTATGATCCGAACAAGCTGGGCGACGTGGACGCCACTTCCAAAGTGTATGACATCAATGGCGAGCTGATCACTAGACTTCACGGAGAGGAGAATCGGACACCGGTTCCATTCGATCAGATTCCGCTGGATCTGCGAAATGCCGTGCTGGCAATGGAAGATAACCAATTCTATAACCACCACGGCATCGACTTAAAGGGTTGGGCCCGCGCTCTGGTGAACATGCTTTCCGGCAGCCGCAAGCAAGGCGGAAGCACCATCACCAATCAGCTGGCCAAGATGGCTTTTCTCACTCCCGATAGAACAGTCACCCGGAAAATCCAGGAGGCCATCGTAACCTTGCGCCTAGAGAAGGACTACTCCAAGGACGAGATCCTGGAGTTCTATCTCAATCGCCTTTTCCTGGGGGGATCAGCTTACGGGGTGCAGGCGGCCGCTCATTACTACTTTGACAAAGACGTGCAGGATCTCAATCTGGCTGAATCGGCGATGATCGCCGGCATAATTTCAGCTCCTAATGCCTATAGCCCTTATACAAATATGGATAGAGCGAAGACCAAGCAAAGTGAGACTCTAAGTAACATGGAGCGCTTTGGATTCATCAGCGCGGATGAAAAACAAGCGGCCTTGGAGTTCGAGATTGCTCTGGGCACTCGAAGGAGCGATGTGGCCGAGGGGTCTAGCCAGTATTTCGTCAGCTACGTGCGTGAGCAGGCAGTCAGTATCCTAGAGCAACAAGGACACTCCCGGGCAGAAGCGTCACAGATGCTGTTTACTGGCGGCCTGGCGATCCACACCACGTTGGATCTGCGCCTGCAGGCTGCGGCGGACCGCGCATTGAAAGAGGGATTGGAACAGTGGCTAATCCCGCACTTGGATAACAAAGACGAGCGAAACGCAAAAGGCATTTTGCAGCCCCAGAGTGCAGTTATTCTGCTCGACTCAAGAACAGGCGGCATCAGGGTGATGATTGGAGGCCGAGAGGCCGCCAACGATCAGCACAACCGCACGATACAGTTGGTCAAACAACAACCTGGCTCAGCGATCAAACCAATCACTGTCTATGGGCCAGCGTTGGAACGCGGAGAAACCGCCTCCAGCATCATTCTGGATGAAGCGATTTACGAAAACGGCGAGAATAACCCGCCCTATCCGGTCAACTACGACGGCAGGTACCGTGGCCCGGTCACCCTGCGTTATGCATGGCAGCAGTCACTCAACGTTCCTGCTTGGCTGGTGGCCAAGGATAACGGCGTAGATGCCATGTTGGAGTTTGCTCGGCGTTTGGGCATCACCACATTGGTGGAACGACCGATCAACGGCTACAGCGACCGCAACCTGGCCGCGTTGGCCATCGGCGGAGTGACCAAAGGGGTCATCCCTTTGGAAATGGCCCGCGCCTTCAGCGCCATCGGCAACCAGGGGGTGCTCAATGAGACTTATGCGGTCGCAGAAATCCGAAACGATCACGACCAAGTGATCTATCAGCACCGTCCACAGAGCCAGGTAGTACTCAGTGAAGAGGTGGCCTACATGATGACCGACATCATGGAGGACGTGATAGATTATGGGACAGCCTCTTATCTGCGCAGCCTGGGGGGCTACTATGGCCCGGTCGCAGGCAAGACTGGTACTACCAACTACAACCGCGAGGCATGGTTCGTCGGTTACACTCCAGAACTAGCGGGTGCTGTGTTCATTGGACATGACGACAACTCCACCGGACGGATAGCAGGAGACAAAGCAAATCCATCGGCCCGCGGCCGCCTGCCTGGT
>CAYVCY010000127.1:0-6261 GCA_964450265.1 uncultured Clostridia bacterium | reverse complement strand
GTCCCGCCCAGCACAGCGAATGTCGCCGAAAAGGGTCTTGATTGTCTTGGGGGCGACCAAGATGGACACAACTGGTACGGGCAAATGGCTCTGCTTTTTTATCACCGTCCTTCACCTCCTCTTCAATCGGTCTCACTGTAGATTATGATCTAGGCATGGGAACGGGGACGGCGGTTGGCCACGAGAGCAGCACGAGAGCAGCTCATGCTTTGATGGCGTTATCCCCTCACTATCAGGTCTCATCGCTTCTACGGAACCTTGGTCAGCTGTGGCCAGTATTTTCAATGAGAACACGTTAAGACTTACCCCAGGACCATGGCCATGAGCATCAATCTTGCAGAGGATAGCAAGACCTGGCAGTAACTAGGGAACGTCCTCATTTCTGCAGTTAGTTAACAAAAAACTCAATACCCCCTTGCTTTTGGGGGTACTGAGTTTTTACCACTTGGTCCTGTCTATCCGCTCGCAAACAGGTAGGAGACCAATATTGACGTGTCTCGTTATGACAGCAATAAGTCAATCAGCGCCTGATTGTCCAGTCCCGGGACGAAATGGCCCACATCTGTCTGTTCCAGTGCCGCCTGCAGGCCTGCCGCCGAGTACTCGGCACCCTGCAGGCGTTTGGCCAATTGGTCAATATCTGCATTGGTGAAGAAGTCTCCGAAGATGTGGCAGGCGGCGATGTGGCCTCGCTCTACCTGCAGCCGCACATCCACTTCGCCAAAGGGATAGCGCTGCTCTCGCCTCAGGTTGAAAGCCGGCGCATGCCCAAAGTTCCACTGCCAGGTATCGTATTTCTGCTGCTTCAGCTTGGAAATGGCGGCTAGATCCGTCTCATTCCAATGGTAGTCGCGCCAGCTTCCGGCGAACTCCTCCGCTGCCGCTGCCTGTAGGGCTTGTCGGAAGTCCGGTAGGCTCAACTCGCCGATCAAGTGCTCGCTGATGTTGGTTACGCGGCTGCGCACCGATTTCACGCCCTTGGAGGCGATTTTCTGCGGCTTCACCTGCAACGCCTGACTGAGCACCGTCAAGTCCGAGTTGAGTAACAGGGTTCCGTGGTGCAGCAGCCGATCGCGATAGCGATATTCGGCGTTGCCGGAGAACTTGCGCCCAGCGATCTGGATGTCGTTGCGGCCACTCATCTCCGCTTGGATGCCCAATTTGTCTAAGGCATCGATCACTGGCCGGCCGAAGCGGTGGAAGTCGAAGCCTTTGCCCTGGTCGCGCACGATAAAGGTGAAGTTGAGGTTTCCTGCATCGTGGTAGACGGCTCCGCCACCGGTCAGCCGCCTGACCACAGCTATCTCATGCGCCCGCACGTATTCTTCGTTAATCTCTGACCACGCATTTTGATTGCGTCCTAAGATGATCGCCGGACGATTTTGCCAGAGCATGAAACAGTCGTCCGCATCAGATAAGTGGGTGAGCACATACTCTTCCACTGCCATGTTAAAATAGGGGTCTGTCTGCTGGTTGATCACATGCAGCACTATAGTCTCCTCCTCACCCTGTGACTAACGGCGTCTGGGCACCAGGTGGATGGAGCGGTTATCCACATCCAGCACCGCTTCCAATAAGGCTTCACCCAGTGTGGGGTGGGGGTGAATGGTGGTGGATACACTTTCGGTGCGCATGCGCTCCTTGACCATCAGGCTGGCCGCCTGAATCAGGTCAGAGGCATGGGGCCCGACTATGTGTACACCGATCACGATGCCATCATCGTCGGCGATCACTTTGATCAGCCCGTCTTTCTCGCCCATGGCCACAGCCTTGCTGTTGGCTGCAAACTGGAACTTGCCCACGCGGTAGCCGATTCCCGCCGCTTTCGCCTCTTCCTCGGTCACTCCCACGGTGGCAATTTCCGGGAAGGTGAAGATCACCGCCGGCACCGCATGATAGGCTACATGCGAGTTCATTCCGGCCATCCGCTCCACCGCCACCCGTCCTTCCTCGGAAGCGACGTGGGCTAGCATGCGGCCACCGATCACGTCGCCGATGGCATAGATACCAGGTACACTGGTTTGGTAGTCTTCATCGACTACGATGAAACCTCGCTGATCCACCGCAATCCCCGGATCGTCCAAATTAACGCAGCGGGTGCAGGCGCGGCGGCCGGTAGCCAAAAGCACCATATCTGTCTGCAATTCGAACTCGCCTTTGGCGTTAGCGACAGTGAGGGTCAGCCCGTCGTCTGCCTGGCGCACGGCTTTTACCGCTGCTCCCGTTTGGATATCCATGCCTTGCCGCTTCAGATAGGCCTTCATCCGCTTGGCGATCTCTTTGTCGATCACGCTCAGCAGCTCGGGCAGATACTCGATCACCGTCACCTGGCTGCCGAACGCTTGGAAGATACAAGCGAACTCCAGCCCAATCACGCCGCCACCGATCACAGTCAGCCGTTTCGGCACCGTCTGCAACTCCAGGATCTGATCCGAGTTCAATACTTGCGGCAGATCCACGCCTGGAATGGGAAGCTTGGCGCTGACAGATCCGGCGGCGACCAGGATTCGCTTGGTCTGCAGCAGATCTCCGTTTACCGCAACCTGCCCGGGGGAGGCGATGGTGGCCAAGCCTTTGATCACTTCTACACCGTTGGCTTGGAGCAGTCGCCCCACCCCCTGCACCAGGTTGCTGACTGTATTCTGCTTGCGCTGATAGGCTCCTGGCAGGTCGAACTGCCAGGGGCCTGCCGCAATATTGAACTGACTGAGAGTCTCCATGGTGCGCAACAACGCAGCATTCTGATAGTAGGCCTTGGTGGGGATGCAGCCGCGATTGAGGCAGGTGCCTCCCAGCTGATCTTTTTCTACCAAGGTTACCTGCAGGCCTAGCTGGGCTGCCCTAATGGCAGCCACGTATCCGCCAGGCCCTCCTCCAATAATTACTAGGTCTCGCATCTAGTCATCATCCTTCCACCTGGTCCGTAACTCCGGGAGATCACTCCCCGGCGGAGTACCGCAGTATGGGCTTACGTGCCGCAGTCACTTCGTCCACTCGCCGCACCACGGTATTGTGGGGTGCTTGCTCCAGCAACTGGGGCTGCTCTTCCGCTTCCTGCGCGATTCGCTGCATGGTGGCGGCGAAGTCATCCAGCCTTTCCTTGCTTTCCGTTTCCGTCGGTTCGATCATCAACGCCTCCGAGACGATCAGTGGGAAATAGACCGTCGGCGGATGATAACCGTAATCCAATAGCCGCTTGGCTATCTGCAGGGTGGTCACGCCCCGCTCTGCCTTCAGCTTCTCCGGCGTAGCGATAAATTCGTGCTTGCAGAGGCGATCGAAGGGAATCTGGTAGCTGTTCCGCAGTAGGTGACGCAAGTAATTAGCGTTCAACACCGCGTTCTCTCCCGCTTCTTGCAGGCCGTCCTTGCCTAATGACAGGATATAGGTGTATGCCTTGACCAGCACACCGAAGTTGCCGTAGAAGGCCAACATCCTACCGATGGAGTAGGGTAGCTCGTGAACCAGGTAATAACCTTGCTCGCCTTTGGATACCAGCGGTACAGGCAAGTAATCCGCTAGAAATGCCTTCACACCAACCACTCCGCTGCCAGGGCCGCCACCACCGTGAGGGGTGCTGAAGGTCTTATGCAGATTGAGGTGGACGATGTCAAACCCCATATCCCCGGGGCGAGCGACGCCCAGCATGCCGTTCAGATTGGCACCGTCGTAATAGAGCAACCCGCCGCCATCGTGTACGATGCTGGCTATCTGTTCGATATCCTCCTCGAACAAGCCCAGCGTGTTCGGGTTGGTGAGCATAATCCCGGCCACCTGATCGTTCATCGCTGCCTTTAGACTGGCGATGTCCACCAGGCCGCGCTGATTGGACTTGATCTCCACCACATCAAATCCAGCTACGTTAGCGGTAGCCGGGTTGGTGCCATGGGCCGAGTCGGGCACCAGCATCTTGGTGCGCTGGCTGTCTCCCCGCTGCTGGTGATAGGCCTTGATCAAGAGGGCTCCGGTCAATTCTCCCTGGGCACCGGCGGCCGGTTGCAGTGTGTAACGGTCCATACCGGTGATGGTGCAAAGGGCTTGCTCCAGATCGTACATCAGTTGCAGTGCGCCTTGCGTCGTCTCGGCTGCCTGGGCCGGATGCAGCTGGGCCATTCCCGGCAAGCGTGCCGCCCACTCGTTGATCTTGGGGTTATACTTCATAGTGCAAGAGCCTAAGGGATAGAATCCGTCGTCCACGCCATATGCCCGCCTGGAGAGCTCGGTGAAATGCCGCACCGTCTCATTCTCCGGCAGCTCGGGAATAGGTGGCAGGTCGCCGCGCAGCAGCTCCGTCGGAATGGCGCAAGGCTGCTCCGGTACGTCCAAGGGTGGCAGTTGGAAGTTGTTGCTGCCGGGCACGTTGCGCTCAAATAGCAGTTTACTCATTCACGACACCCCCTAGCACCGACACCAGTCGATCGATTTGCTCCTGGTTGCGCTTCTCGGTAAAGGCCAACAACATGCCAGCAGGCAGCTCGTAGCCGCCGATGATGCCCTGTTGCAGTAGCTGGCGATTCAGCTCTGCCGGGTGGTCCAAGCGGACAGCGAACTCACGGAAGAAGGGCTGTTCATAGAGCAGGGGCACGCCTGCTTTGCTCAGCTGATCAGCGGCGTACGCCGCCAGCTGGTGCGAACGCTCGGCGATGGCCTTAAGCCCTTGCGGACCAATCAGGGACAGATAGATGGTGGCCGCCAGTGCGTTCAGCGCCTGATTGGAGCAGAGGTTCGAGGACGCCTTGTCCCGCCGAATATGCTGTTCGCGGGCCTGCAACGTGAGCACGAATGCCCGCTGCCCCAGCGCATCCACTGTTTGCCCCACCAGACGGCCGGGAATGCGCCGCATCAGCTTGTTCGTTCCGGCCAGGAAGCCGAGGTAAGGACCACCGAAGCTGAGCGGCATGCCCAGCGGCTGGCCTTCGCCTACTACGATGTCCGCGCCTAGCTCGCCAGGGGGCTTGAGCAGACCTAAGGAAATCGGGTCTACCACCGTGACGAGCAGCGCCTTCTGGCTATGGGCCTGCTCGGCCAGCTGCTCTAGTCCCCGTTCAAGAATCCCATAGAAGTTGGGCTGCTGCACCACTACGGCAGCCGTCTCCCGATCCAGGGCGGCACCCAGCACCTCGCTGGACTGACCCTCGGTGGTGTCAACCACGGTCAGCGTAAAATTGCCTCCCCTGGCGTACGTCTGCAGTACCTTTAGGTAGGCAGGATGCAGCGTGTCTGGGACGACAATCTTCTTGCGCCGGGTGGCGTCGGCTGCTAGGTTGCAGGCTTCAGCCAGCGCGGAAGCGCCGTCATAGACCGATGCGTTGGATACCTCCATGCCAGTGAGGGAGCAGATCAAGCTCTGGTACTCGAAGATGGACTGCAGAATCCCCTGGCTGATCTCTGCTTGGTACGGCGTGTAGGTGGTATAGAACTCCGAACGCAATAACAGCTGGTCCAGCGCCGCCGGGATGAAGTGGTCGTATGCTCCTGCTCCTAGAAAGGTGGGGTAATCGGCGGTCGACTTGTTCGCCCGAGCTAATTGGCCCAGCAGTTGTTGCACTTCCAGTTCAGACTTACCTTCTGGCAGATCCAGCGATGGATAGCGCAGGTGGGAGGGAATGTCGTCAAACAACTGGGCCATGTTGTCCAGGCCCAGCGTCCGCAGCATTTCTTCCCTCACCGCTGCCGGATTGGGAACATAGCTGGTCATCGCTCTACCTCCTTATAGCTGGTCTATGAATGCGAGATATTCTTCGGCTGACATCAGTTGCTTCAGCTCTTCTGGATGCGAAATCTTTAGCACCGCGATCCAGGCTTCGTACGGCTGCTGATTGACCATTTCCGGCGATGTCTCTAGGTCTTCGTTCACTTCTAGCACCTGCCCGCTCAGCGGACACTGCACATCGGCCACTGCCTTCACCGATTCGATCACCCCTAAGCGATCTTCTGCGGCCAATTCATCATCCAAATCTGGCAGTTCCACGAAGACGATGTCGCCCAGTTGGTCCTGGGCATAAGCGGTGATGCCCACGTAGGCCTTGTCACCATCCACCCTGACCCACTCATGTTCCTTAGCGTAATACAGTCCTGCACGAATCTCCATCTCGATTACCTCCTTAATATTGTCTTGTTCTGATAATAGAAGCTGTCACCGGGGCTGTGGGTTTCTGTCATTCCGGCGCTCTTCCTCGCTACTTTTTGCGGCGGTAGACCGGCGTATAAAAGATGCCCTTGCCCACTTCGGCTGCCACCGGGCGTTCCCGGATGATGATC
>CAYVCY010000126.1:0-6280 GCA_964450265.1 uncultured Clostridia bacterium | reverse complement strand
ACGATAAGTGGCTGGTCGTGGATACCGGAGGTACTCCAGAGGACGGTCGGGCTTTTGCAGAGAGCGTAGCCGGGAAGGGCGAGGTGGCATTTGTCTTTCTCACCCATGAACACGGCGACCACCTGCAAGGAAACCGATTCTTCGGCTGTCCGTTGGTTAGCTCTATGCCCGCCAGAGATGCTATGCTTGCCATGCCCGACTTCTCCGCAGCTGGCATCCCTCGGGTTGCCTTTTCAGATCGCTTGGAAGTCGACCTGGGGGAGCCGGTAGTGATGCAGCTGATGGGCGGGCATTGCCCCGGTGTGTCTGTGCTCTATCTTCCTGAGAGAAAGCTGCTGTTCACCGGAGACCTGGTCTTTAACGGTCGCTTGCCTTGGATGGGCCAGGCCGATTTTCCCCGTTGGATAGAGAATCTTAATCAGTTGCTCACTTGGGATGTGAACGAGGTGATCCCCGGTCATGGCCCAATTGGTGGGAAAGAGATCTTGACCACCCAGAGGGACTTCCTAAGAGACTTTGTGGAGCAGGCGTGCCAGTTGACGGAACAGGGGCAGACGGAGGAGCAGGTCTATCAGGCGATGAAGGCAAAGCATCAGCCACAGCCTGCTTGGGAACAGATGCTGCAGAAGGCTGTTCAGTTGGCGATTCAGGCCTAACGGCACCGCAGACATCAACACCAGCTGGGGCTGCTGTTGGGGTGGCAGGGCAGCAGACAGAAATGGATGTAGCGGGCAGGGAAGGAATTGAGCACGACGGGGAGTCAGTTGAGGGCGAGCCAGATGATGGAGCGCAGACGGACCATAGATCAATTACCCTTAAAGATAAGTGACAGGACAACGGTGTGAGACCACGATCACAGAACAGGGCGACCAGCATGCGTTTTTGGCTGCAGTCGTCCTTTTTGTCCTTTCGGCTGACTGATTTGCCTAGAGAAGCAGGAGATGGGGCCATGGGTTGGAGAATAGGATGAAATAGGATGAGGCGTCTGTGGACTTGAATCGGAACAGCAGGACGTGCCAAAGCGAGAGGTAGAAGTGATTGCACTGATGTGTAAATAGGGAAGGGGGGGAGTCGGTTGAGTAGTTGGTTGATTATCGATTGTGCGTTGCGGACTTCTGCCATTTTGGTAGAAGAGACGGACGGAGGACCATCTTTGGTGGCTAGAGGGGAAGCTCGCACCACCCTGGACCCGGAAGGCGACGTCACGTGGGGCGTGCTGCAGGCTGTAAGCCAGGTGGAGTCCATGTCCGGTCGGGTTCTGCAGGTCGGTGAGCCTAGCCCCCATCTGATCTGTCCCAGGGATGAGCAAGGCTGGGGAGTGGATCAAGTGCTGGTCAGCAGCTCTGTCGGCGGCGGACTGCAGATGATGGTGGCTGGCTTAGTGCGAATTATGACGGCGGACAGCGCTGAACGGGCAGCACTGGGAGCCGGGGCCAATGTGTTGGACGTGATCGCCATCGACGACGGGCGCATGCCCTATGAGCGCATTCAACGGATGCGGGAGCTGAGGCCCGATATGTTCCTGTTCGGCGGGGGAGTGGACCAGGGAAACGAGAGCGATGTGCTGGAGTTTGCCCGAGAGATAGCGCAGGCGGGGCTGACTGCCATGCCTATTGTCTATGCGGGGAACGTCAACGCTCGCGGAGCCGTCAGCCGGATCTTGGATAACGACTACGATCTGCATATGGTGGAAAACATGCGTCCGGTGTTGGAAGATGAGGTGCTGGAGCCGACCCGGCAGAAGATCCATCAGCTATATATGCAGCATGTGGTCTCAAAGGCGCCCGGCTTTGCCCAGCTAGGTGAGTGGGCTAGCCGGCCGATAATGCCGAGCACGGGGGCCATCAGCCGGTTGGCACAGACTATCGCTGCGAACGGTGATCTCAACCTGTTGATGGTAAGCGTTGGCGACTCCACTACTGACCTTTTCTCGGTCTTTGGCGGGCGATTTACCCGCACGGTCTCTGCAGATCTGGGTTTGGGATACAGCATTGCCAATGTAGCAGTGCGGGCAAAGAGCGAGAATCTGTTACGTTGGTTACCCGGAAACCAGAGCCACCATCAGTTGATGGACTATCTGCGGAACAAGATGCTGGCACCGGTGAGCGCCCCGCTGGATGAGCACGACGCACTGATTCAGCAGGCAACCGCGCGGGAGGCGATGCGCTTGGCCTTAGGCGAGCATAAGCAGCGGGCTACTGCTCTCCGGGGCGTCCGTCAGCAGAGGGATGTGGCGTCTATCTTCGATCAAGTGGGTAGTGACGTCAGCATCGTCGATATGAGCAAGCTGCAGCTGGTGATCGCATCGGCGAGCGTATTTGCATGGGCGGATGATCAGGCCATCGCGCGCATGCTGCTTGACGGTTTACAGCCTCAAGGTATCACTGAGCTAGCCATAGATCAGCAGGCGATGTCTGCTCAATGTGGGGTGCTGGCATCGGTGGCCCCCGAGGTCGGCCGCCAGGTGTTCATGCAGAGCGTTCTGCACCACCTGGGTGTCGCCGTGTGTCCTATGGGAGCGCTGGATAAAGCACAGGTTTGCTTGACGGTGGCACCTATTGCCGCAGCAAGGCAGGACGAAGTACAGCAGTTTGGCCCCGATCAGCTGGTGTTCTTGCCTCTCTTGGCTGGCACTGATGTGGAGTTGCAGCCGCATCCTAGCTTGGATCTCGGTGCCGGAAGGGGACGTAAGCAGACGTTGGTGATCGGGCCTAGTAGCTTGGGGTTAATTATCGATACACGAAAGAAGGTGCAGGCATGAGTCAGGCGGCAATCAACCATCGGGTGCAAACCGTTTATCGTTCCAGGCGCTTGCCTATACCCGGCCAAGTGCGGGTGGAGCAGGGTCAGCCTGTTACGGCCGATACCTTGATCGCCTACACGGAGATCCCAGGGGCACCTTTTCCTGTAAGAGTGGCTGCGCGATTATCCATTGAGCCGGAGCAGATCCAGCGGGTAATGTTGAAACAGGTGGGTGATCCGGTGGAGGCTGGGGAAGCGATAGCGTTGCTCACCAGCATGTTTGGACTGAGCAAGGACTATGTCTATGCGCCACGCACAGGCACATTGGAGAGTGTTTCCGAGCGGACAGGGGTGGTGGTGGTGCGGGGACCGAGTACCCCGGTTTCTACTTTGGCCTATCTGCCGGGCGAGGTGGACGAGCTCATTCCCGAGGAGGGTGCCGTCATCCGGGCTACCGGCCTGTTGCTGACCGGTGCCTTTGGGGTGGGAAACGAACGCTTCGGCAAGCTGTTGGTTCCGGCGGATCAGCCCGCGGAGCAGCTCACCCCTGACCGGCTCGGTGCGGAGGCCACAGGTGCGGTTGTAGTAACTGGTGGACCGGTATCAGCCGAGGTCTTGAAGAAGGCAGCTCAGCTGCAGGTGTCTGCTATCGTCGCGGGCAGTGTGGGCAATGCCGCTTTGGTGGACTATTTGGGATATGAGATTGGTGTCCCGATCACTGGGCAGGAGGATGTGGTGGCAACACTGATCGTCACCAGTGGCTTCGGCAGTTTGCCCATGGATGCTGACCTGTTTGAGCTATTGAAAGGACAACAAGGTAAAATAGTCTCCGTCAACGGCACCACCCATCTGCGTAGCCAGCTGATTAAGCCGGAGATCTTCATTCCGGCATAAGCGAGTACTTGATGTAAACAGCACAGTATGAGGCACGGGCTAATGCTTTGGCGTTAGCCCGTGCCTCAAACAAATCGTCTTCTGCGTAACCAAACGAATAACAACTGGGTTATTAGGGTGAAGGGGCAGAGAGTGCTGGGAAGGAGGGTGATGGATGGCTAATGCCGAGCAGAGTGTGATAGACGAAGCGGCATTCCGTCAGATGTACGATTCCCATCTGGAAGATCTGTTGCGTTATGCTTATTATCGAACCGGCAATCGGAACGACGCCGAGGACATCGTGGCGCAGGTATTCCTGAAAGCGTGGGAGGCCCTGCCTGCTTATCAGCAACGAGGGATACCGTTTGTGCATTGGTTGTACCGCATTGCCGGTAATACCATCAAAAACACGTACCGGCGACGAGAGATCCCGGCCGGGTGGGAGCCATTGGCGAACACGGCTGTTTCGCAGCAGGAAATGGAGTCGACTGCCGATAGGCTGGATTTGGGACGATTGGTGGCTGCTTTGCCAAAGAGACAACAACAGGTGGTAGTCCTGCGCTACGTGCAGGACCTCAGTCTGCGTGAGGTGGCCCAAATTATGGGGAGGTCGGAAAACGCCGTCAAGCAACTGGCGTTTCGGGCTCTGCACAATCTGCGTGAAAGGGTGGGTGTTGATGAATAGAACGGATGAGCAAATGCTAGAACAGCTGGAAAACACCCTGGGAGAGCAGTTGAGACAGTTGCCATCGCTAGAGCCGTCCGACTCCTTGCGTGCACGGCTGGACGCTACAGCGCTCAACGCCCGCAAACAACCGCGTGGCCCTAAGAGAAGGGCAGAAATCCGGGCTTGGCGTTGGCCGCGGCTGGGTATGATCATGGCAGCATTGCTGGTAGTCACTCTGTTCGGTTGGGGACTGGCCCCGCGCCTAAGCGATGACTCTCCAATCGGCTTAGGTCCGCTGCTGGTGCACAGCATCGAAGGCACTGAGAGCGATCTTTCCTTTCGCTTAGGCCAGGATAGCCTGCGGCTGATCGAGTGGGCGGGACTAGAGAAGTGGCCGAAACTGCCCCCCACTGCTGCGGTGCAGCGCCTTGAGCGCCCGGAGCTCACCGAGCAGGACGCGCTGCGATTAGCAGAACTGATGGGATTTGGTGAGGTCCGCCTCAATCGGACTGGCAACATGGTGATCGTGGTCGGTGACGAGGTGCAGGTCGGCGATGGAGTGGACTCGGACCAGCTGTATCTCGACCTACGATTAGGAACTTGGTACTACTCCGCGCGTTACCGTCAGCCTGGAACTGAAGTCTTCGTCGATAGGCAACAGGCTGAGCAGTTGGCGCTTGAATGGCTGGCCGCAGTAGCCTCTTTACCTAACGAGTACCAGCTGAAGGCTGTTCAGGAAGATCGGGGAGCTTTTCGGGTCAGTTTGCGCCCGGCCGACGGCCCCGGGGGACTGCCGATACTCGGTCGCTGGCCATCCTTTGTGGTCACTGTCAATCCTGATGGCAGCATCAGCAATGCTGAGGGTGCCTGGTATAAGGATGTAGGGAAGTCATTCCTGCCGATTGTCGATTATGCCCAGGCTTTTGAGGTGCTGCAGCGGGGCGAAGGTGAGTTTGTCTCTTCCGCCTTTTATCCGCTAGTCGCCGGCCAGGCTGAGGTGGAGCAGGCGTCCATGGCTTATCAGTTGGCTTACGCCTTGGATGACACCCCCTATTTAGTCCCGGTGGCCGTGTTTGGCGGTCAGTATGAAGCGGAGGGAGGGACGCAGGCAAAGTTTGTAGCCTATGTATCATTGCTGCAACAGACCGAGCGCGAAAACGCCGGCAATTATCAGTTGTCTATTTCGCTGCCAAGCACGCCTACAGTTGCAGCTACGATCGCAGAGCGTCCCCTGACTGTCTCGCAAGCGGAGCTGCCTGCTCTCAGTCATTTCTTTAGCGCCGGTGGTGCCAGCGACGATGATTACCCGTCGGAAACTTCCTGGGACGGCGGATGGATGTGGCGGGGAGTCTGGCAGAGCAGCCAAAGCTTCGGCCAGCCGCTGACAGAACAACAGGTGATAGCAGTGGCCACGGAGATGGTCGAGCAGTTACCGACGCGCCCCGGCGACTTGGCATCACCGATTGTCACATCGTGGCTGACCCCAGAGAATCCTGAAGTCTCTGACAGCTATTGTCACCTACAGTATGACCTCGTCTACAATGAAATTCCGACGGGTGGACCGGATGGTTCCCGCTCCTATCTGTCTGTGCAGGTACAGACGACTGACATCTACGGCCAGGGGAAGCTGGGGGCAGTTACCATGGTACACATGGCCAAGCCGATGCAACTGGGTGCTGAAGTGCCTTTGATCACGCCGGAACAGGCCTGGCAGCGACTGTTGGCCAATGATGCTACTGTCTTTGTAGCAGATCAGCTGACTGGCCTGCCTGCAGCCCGCTTCTCCGTCGAACGGTCCGAGGTGGAGAGTGTCAGCTTAGCATACGTTCCTCGCCACCGCGAGTTAGTCAGGAATGAGAACTGGGAGCTAAAGTTCGTCTTCTCAGGAACCGCCAAGGTCGGCGATCGCAGTTTGCACTTCACTGCCCTAGTTGACGCTGTTGAATCCCCCAGTCGCTAACGCGCCAGCGTGATACAGCGGGACGTGTACCTTGTATC
>CAYVCY010000125.1:0-6320 GCA_964450265.1 uncultured Clostridia bacterium | reverse complement strand
CCGAGGGTGTAGTTGCCTCTGCCATCGAAGGATTTAGGGGAGACACCGCGAAAAGCGCGCACGCGGGGCAGGTTGATGTGCATCAGCTTATCCATAAACTCATACATCCGAACTCCGCGCAGAGTTACTTTGGCACCGATAGCCATACCTTCGCGCAACTTAAAGTTGGAGATTGAATTACGAGCCCGAGTGATCACCGGCTTCTGACCGGAAATGATGGCCAAGTCTTCTGCAGCAGCGTCCAGTATCTTAGAGTTGCCGATGGCCTTCCCAACGCCCATGTTGATCACTACCTTCTCCAGGCGTGGTATCTCCATCACGTTCCGGTAGCCAAACTTCTGCTGCATCGCTGGCTTGACTTCGTTGTTATACTTGTCTTTCAACCTTGGCACAGCCTAGCCCTCCCTTCTTGATTACTTTTCGATGTTTTCTTCGCACTTCTGGCAGGTCCGTACACTGTCGCCATTGTCCAAGCGACGATGGGACAATCGGGTGGGCTGCTTACAGGAAGGGCAGACAAGCATCACTTTAGCAGCAAAGATCGGTGCCTCCTGCTCCATAATGCCTCCCTGTTGCATCGTAGGCGTAGGCCGACGGTGCTTGGTGACTACATTCACACCTTCCACCAGGACTTTAGCATCCCGAGGAAAGGCAGCGAGCACCTTCCCCTTCTTACCTTTGTCTTTACCGGACAAGACGATCACTGTATCGCCTTTCTTTACATGCAGCTTGTGCTGACTCATTATGGACATCCTCCCTCTCTGGCCTTAGAGCACTTCTGGTGCCAGGGAGACGATCTTCATGAACTGTTTCTCCCGAAGCTCACGTGCCACCGGCCCGAAAATGCGGGTTCCCCGCGGATTGCCCTGGGCATCAATGATCACCGCAGCGTTGTCATCGAACCTGATATAGGAGCCATCTCTGCGATGGACACCGAAGGCGGACCGAACTACCACTGCCTTGATCACGTCGCCCTTTTTAACAACTCCACCGGGCGTGGCTTCCTTAACTGTTGCGGTGATGATATCACCAACGTTTGCATAACGGTGTTTATGGCCACCGACAACACGGATGCAGAGAATTTCCTTGGCACCAGAGTTATCTGCCACGCGCAACCGGCTTTCAATCTGAATCATGCTCCGAGCCTCCCTTCTGGTGACCTGGCGCTATTTTGCCTTCTTGATAATATCGACGACGCGCCAACGTTTATCTTTGCTCAATGGACGAGTCTCCATAATCCGAACGATATCTCCCACGTGAGCAGAATTGTCTTCACAATGTGCCTTGAACTTAGTCGTCTTCTTTACAATGCGGCTGTACAGCGGATGCTGCATCCAAGCTTCGACAGCCACGACCACGGTCTTCTCCATTTTGTCACTGACGACAACGCCCTGACGAACCTTGCGTAGATTGCGCTGCAAGATCTGACGCCTCCTTCCCATCAGCTGATATGCAATTCCCGCTCCCGCAACACAGTTTGGATGCGGGCAATGGACCTGCGCACTTCCTTGATGCGCATCGGGTTGTCCAGTTGACCAGTCACAGAACGGAAACGAAGGTTGAACAGCTCATCCTTCAGGTCATCAAGCTTCTGCTTGAGTTCCGTTTCGGACAAATCACGAATCTCTTTAACCTTCATTTATCTCACCACCCATGTCTTTGCGAGTTACAAACTTGGTCCTAATGGGCAACTTATGAGCGGCAAGGCGCATCGCGTCTTTGGCTACGGCTTCATCAACCCCAGACATCTCAAACAGGATTCGACCTGGCTTGACTACTGCTACCCAATACTCGGGCGAACCCTTACCACTGCCCATACGAGTTTCGGCTGGCTTCTGGGTAATCGGTTGGTCTGGGAAGATCTTGATCCAGACCTTTCCACCACGCCGCACGGACCTAGTCATCGCCACACGAGCAGCCTCTATTTGTCGACTGGTAATCCAGGCTGCTTCCATTGCCTGCAAACCGTATTCGCCAAATGCAATCTCCGTACCACCCTTTGCCTTACCCTTGGTTGACGGGCGATGACTCCTGCGATACTTAACTCGTTTTGGCATCAACATGCTTACTCGCCCCCTTCCGCCGTCTTATTCTTTGCTTGCGGCAGAACTTCTCCTTTGTATATCCAGACTTTCACGCCAATCTGCCCATAAGTGGTATGAGCAGTAGCCACAGCGTAGTCGATATCCGCTCTCAACGTATGCAACGGGATGGTGCCTTCTCTCACCCACTCAGAGCGAGCGATCTCAGCCCCATTTAGCCGCCCAGCCACGTTGATTCGGATACCCTTAGCCCCAGCACGCATCGTGCGCATCATCGCCTGGCGATTAGCCCTGCGATGGCTGATGCGGCGCTCCAGCTGAGCAGCGATATTTTCCGCCACCAGCTGTGCTGAGAGGTCCGGGTTCTTAATCTCAATCACATTGACATAGACCTGCTTACCGGTCATATCAGCCAAAGCTTTCCGCAGATCTTCCACTCCGGTGCCTCCGCGGCCGATGACCATTCCTGGCTTTGCAGCGTGGATAAAGGTGCGCAACGCATTGCCAGCGCGCTCGATCACGATGTGCGAAATGCCAGCATTGAACAGCTTTTCCTTCAGGAACTTACGAATCTGGAAATCCTCTAAGAGGAAATCTGAGTAGTCCTTCTCAGCATACCATTTGGAATCCCAGTCCTTGATTATGCCAACCCTGAGCCCTTTCGGGTGAATCTTTTGACCCACTTGCTAATTCCCTCCTTCTACCGTTCTTTCACTACGACTGTGATGTGGCAGGAGCGCTTCAGAATTGAATAGATGCGGCCCTGAGCACGGGGGTGAAAACGCTTGAGAGTCGGCCCAGCATCTACAAACGCCTCTGCGACATACAGCTTGTCGCTGTCCAGGTTGTAGTTGTGTTCGGCGTTAGCGGCTGCTGAGCGGACGACCTTCGCAATCGGCTCAGAAGCTGCCTTAGGGGTATAGCGCAAAATGGAAAGGGCTTCACCCACGCTCTTACCGCGGATCAAATCGATCACGATCCGGGCTTTGCGGGGTGCGATGCGGATATGCTTCGCTACCGCCTTTGCTTCCATGCTTCTTGTTCCCTCCTCACTTACCTCAGCGCGGTTGAACGCTCTGTGCGATTACCGTGACCACGGAAGGTGCGAGTAGGAGCAAATTCTCCCAGCTTATGCCCGACCATGTCTTCGGTGATGTAGACCGGGACGTGCTTCCGTCCATCGTGAACAGCAATAGTATGGCCAACCATTTCCGGGAAAATGGTAGAACTGCGGGACCAGGTCTTGATTACTCTCTTCTCACCCTTGTCATTCATCAGATCGATGCGCTTCAGCAAGCGCTCTGCCACATAAGGGCCCTTCTTCAGAGATCTGGACATTTATTGGCCTCCTTTCTTGCTTACGGTTTGCGCCGCCGAACGATATACTTATCGCTAGCTTTTTTCTTCCGGGTGCGTGCGCCCAAGGTAGGCTTGCCCCAAGGAGTAAGAGGAGACTTCCGTCCGATCGGAGCCCGGCCTTCACCACCGCCATGCGGATGGTCAACCGGGTTCATGACCACGCCACGGACCTTCGGCCGCTTGCCCATCCAACGGCTGCGCCCAGCCTTTCCGGTGGAGATATTCTCATGATCAATATTGCCCACTTGCCCGATGGTAGCCCGGCATTCGACGCGGATCAGCCGCACCTCATTGGACGGCATACGCACGTGGGCATAGGCACCTTCCTTGGCCATCAACTGAGCAGATGCACCGGCGGCGCGCACTAACTGTCCGCCCTTGCCAGGCTTAAGCTCGATATTGTGAATCATTGTACCCACGGGGATGGAGCTAATCGGGAGAGCATTGCCGGGGAAGATGTCTGCCTTCTCTCCAGAGACAACGGTGCTTCCAACTTTCAATCCCACCGGGGCCAAAATATAGCGTTTTTCGCCATCTGCATAGCTGAGCAGGGCAATATTGGCCGAACGGTTAGGGTCGTACTCGATACCCACCACTTTAGCAGGGATATCATCTTTGTTACGCCTAAAATCGATGATCCGGTATTGGCGTTTATGACCGCCGCCACGGCGTCGAACAGTGATCCGGCCATGTGCATTACGACCTCCCCGCCCATGCAGAGGGGCTAGCAGCGAACGTTCCGGCTCGCTTTTGGTGATCTCAGTGAAGGCCGAAATAGACATGAACCGGCGCCCTGGGGACGTTGGTTTGAATTTCTTAATAGCCATTTGATCGTCCCTCCTTGACTAAACCGTCTCTAGAATCGGGATGCTCTTGCTGTCTTTGGTCAAAGTGACGATAGCCTTCTTCCAGGTGGAAGTGCGATGATATCCATAACGATTTCTCTTCAGCTTGCCGAGAACCCGCATGGTATTCACCGAAGCTACCTTTACCTTAAAGATCGACTCGATCGCCTTAGAAATCTCTACCTTGTTGGCATCTAACGCTACCTCAAAGGTATACTTGCGCTGCTCCATCAATTCGGTGCTGCGCTCGCTGACTACAGGACGGATGATGATATCCCTGGCCTCACGCTTCATGCCAGCACCTCCTCAACTTTGGCTATGGCATCGCGAGTGAGCACAACCGAGCGATGCTTGAGTAGATCGTAGACATTGAGGTTATTGGAGTCGATCGCCAGCACACCAGGAATGTTGCGGCTAGACAAGACCACATTCCGAGCGGGCTCTGCGGTGACCAATAGGGCGTTGCCAATGGATAGTGACTGCAGCATAGCAACGATCCCCTTAGTCCAAGGAGCGTCTAGTTGCAGCTGATCGAGCACGATCAACTGCCCACCCTGCAGCTTGCTGGACAGTGCCGATTTCAGTGCCAAACGGCGAGCCTTCTTCGGCATGTCAAGTTTGTAGCTGCGGGGGGTCGGCCCGAATACGGTGCCTCCACCCTTCCACTGAGGAGAGCGACGGCTACCATGGCGGGCGCGGCCGGTGCCTTTCTGCTTCCAAGGCTTCCTGCCTCCTCCGCGGACTTCGGAGCGAGTTTTTGTATCGTGGGTACCGCGGCGCATTGCAGCCAAATGCCTGACCACGGCCAGGTGCATCACATGTTCATTGGCTGAGATGCCAAAAACCGTATCATTGAGGTCGATTTGACCGACTACTTCGCCTTGCATATTGCGCACATCAACTGTAGGCACGAATGAATCCTCCTTTCAGCAACCACCAAAGCTTGTTAAGCTTTAACAGAATTCTTAATAGTCACGATTCCGCCCTTAGCGCCCGGAACCGAACCCCTGACCAGGATCAGATTTTGCTCGGCGTCAACCTTTACAACTTCCAGGTTCTGCACCGTACGCAGAACTGCCCCCATCTGGCCGGGCAACTTGCGGCCCTTCCAAACGCGAGAAGCGTCACGCGCTTGCAGCGATCCGACACCCCGGTGATACTTCGAACCATGCCCCATCGGTCCCCGATGGAACCCATGGCGTTTGATGCCACCGGCATAACCTTTACCGCGGGAAATGCCACTGACATCGACGGCCTCGCCGACTGCAAACTGCTCCACTTTCAGCTGATCACCTACTTGGAAGCTGGCCGCATTCGGCAAGCGGAATTCGCGCAGGACGCGATGCGGCTGTACGTTGGCTTTGCTGAAGTGGCCCCGACTAGGCTGGTTCAACTTACGTTGCGCTATCGGATCAAAGGCCACCTGCACCGACTGATATCCGTCCTGCTCCAGGCTTTTCACCTGCACGACAGGACAAGGGCCGGCTAAAATAGCGGTCACCGGAATCATTTCTCCGGTTTCCGTAAACATTTGGGTCATTCCCAGCTTCTTGCCAAGAATTGCTTTATCCATGTGTGCCACCTCCGAGAACATTTTTCCCCGCCGCCCAAACTACCGGCGAGTGGCTGCTGGTGTGTCTTGACTAGAGTTTGATTTCGATATCCACGCCAGCTGGCAAGTCTAACCGCATCAGTGCGTCCACCGTCTTCGGGGTCGGCTCCAAGATGTCGATCAGGCGCCTATGGGTACGCATTTCGAATTGCTCGCGAATATCTTTTTCTACATGCGGAGCACGCAGAATTGTATAGAGAGAACGTTCAGTTGGCAAGGGGATGGGTCCCGCTACCTGCGCGCCAGTCTTCTTGGCCGTGTCAACGATCTTCTCCGAAGACTGATCCAAAACTTTGTGGTCAAAAGCTTTCAGCCGAATCCTGATTCTTTGCTGTGCCATGTACTCTATTCCCTCCTTCATTCACCTGCAGAGTTGCTGCCCTATTTCCTTGCGCCGGCCTAGATAGCCAACCTGTTCCGCGGGAATTTCCTTTGACGACATGGCCACCACGAGCAACCTCC
>CAYVCY010000124.1:0-6328 GCA_964450265.1 uncultured Clostridia bacterium | reverse complement strand
GAAAGAAAGATGCTGGATACGGCCAGACAGATATTGATCAGCGAGTTGATCCTCGTCAAGCAGATAGAGGAAGAATCGGCTACGCGTCTGATCGAGCAGCTTGTGACGAGCTAACGAGGGACGTTTATTCGCCCCTCGTTTTGTTTTTTTCTGCAACTGAATGCTCACTTGATTCGTACATGCTATAAAGCCTTATAGTCACATATTCAAGGGGAGGAGGTGAAAAAATGTTAGTGCGGGTTACTCGCATACTGATCGGCATCTTAGGCTTGATGCTGGGCTATCAGCTCACAGGTCACTTTTCGCCGCTGGTTGCCGAGTACATCGTCTCATGGACGCCCCCGCTCTTATCCATAAACATTCTGGGAGCGCTTATTCTTGGCCTCATATTCTATCTTATTTCCCCAGGTGTGATCAGATGGGCCGGGCAACTGAGTAGCTTGATGGAAACCCACGTGCAGAAGGTCCCTACTCAAGATATCGTCATTGGCACAGTCGGTCTGATCGTCGGCTTGATCATCGCTAACCTGTTGGGGTTTGCCCTCATGGGCATCCCTTTGATCGGTTCTTATTTGCCCATCGCCTCCAATGTGCTCTTTGGTTATCTCGGTGTGAACGTTGCCATCAAGAAGCGCGAGGAACTGGGGACAATTCTTTCCTTCCCCAGCAGATCCTCTAAGTCTTCTTCCAGAAAAGATGTCTACAAGGTCTTGGATACTAGTGTGATCATCGACGGGCGCATCGCTGATGTGGCCAAAACTGGTTTTCTGGAAGGTATTTTGGTTGTCCCCAATTTTATTTTGGAGGAATTGCGCCATATTGCCGACTCGGCCGATGCCACCCGGCGGAATCGCGGGCGGCGGGGATTAGACGTGCTCAATCAGATCCAGAAGGAACTGGGGCTAAACGTGCAAATTGTAGATCGAGATTTTGATGACGTGCTAGAGGTGGATAGCAAGCTGATCAAGCTGGCGCAGACCATCAACGCCAAAATACTGACCACGGATTATAACCTGAACAAAGTCTGCGAGCTGCAGGGCGTTCCGGTGCTAAACGTAAACGAGTTGGCCAACGCGGTCAAACCGGTGGTGCTGCCCGGCGAAGAGATGGTTGTCTCAGTGATGAAGGAAGGCAAAGAGTTCAACCAAGGCGTAGCCTATTTGGATGACGGGACGATGATTGTCGTAGACAATGGACGGCGTCATATCGGTGAGAAATTGGCGGTGGTAGTTACCAGTGTGCTGCAAACATCGGCTGGCAGAATGATCTTTGCCCGTGTGAGGTAAGCGGTTAACGAGCATGGGGGCTGTCGCAAGACAGCCCTTTTGACTCCCCCAGTCGCTGGCGCGACAGCCCCCTCCATGAGGGGCCAAGACTGCCTCCCTCTAATCAGGGAGGTGGCATGGCTAAAGCCATGCCGGAGGGAGAGATGTGGTCGTTGATAGGAAAACTGTCTAGAGGTGAACTGTAAGATGATCACTGCACTGATCGTCGCGGCTGGCCAAAGCCGCCGGATGGGTGAATCGGGAGATAAAGTGTTCCTGCCAATTCTAGGACGTCCTTTAATTGCCCATTCCCTGGCACCCTTTAGTCGCTCCTCGGTTGTGGACGAGATAGTGATTGTCACCGCCGAAGAATCGATTCCTAAGTTGCAGCAATTGGTGCTAACATATCAGATAGACAAGGTGGCTGCCATCGTCGCCGGAGGCGACTCGCGCCAGCAATCGGTGGCGCGCGGGCTGGCCAGTCTCTCTCCTGCGTGTCAGCTGGTGGCTATTCATGATGGTGCGCGCCCCTGCCTTGGGGATGAGCAGCTGCGCGTAGTGTTGGAGCTGGCTCGCACCAGAGGGGCTGCTATCCTAGCCGTCCCGGTGAAGGACACCATCAAGCGCGTGCAGTCTGGCCTGGAGGTGGCGACGCCTGACCGCAGCGAACTATTCTTAGCTCAGACGCCGCAGGTCTTTCGGCGTCAATGGATTGAGGACGCGCATCGTCAGGCGGAGGAATTAGGCCTTTCAGCCACCGACGATGCTGCTTTAGTCACGGCATGGGGTGAGGCAGTGGCGGTCGCTTGCGGTGACTATACAAACATTAAAGTTACGACGCCAGAGGACTTGTTGCTGGCGGAATTGTTCCTTGCTCGGAGGTGATTTGGATGGCCGTCGGTATTGGCTATGACTCGCATCGTTTGCAGGCTGGACGGGCTCTGATCCTGGCCGGAGTGACCATCCCCTATCATCTAGGCTTGGCCGGGCACTCCGATGCCGATGTGCTCTCCCACGCCGTGATCGATGCATTATTGGGCGCGGCGGCGTTGGGAGATATCGGTCATCATTTCCCGGACAGCGATCAGCGCTATCGGGATGTATCCAGCTTACAGCTGCTAGAACAAGTTTGGCAGCTGGTCTCGTCGGAAGGATGGCAGATAGTGAACGTCGATGCCACCGTGATTATTGAGCGCCCCAAGCTAGCGCCATATATCCCAGCTATGGCGCAACAGCTCGCCCGCGTCCTAGGACTCGGGCCCGGCTCCGTCAGCATCAAGGCAAAGACGAATGAAGGCATGGGGTTCATCGGGCAAGGGGAAGGGGTGGTTGCCATCGCAGTGACGGAGGTGAAGCGAGATGAATGGACATAACACGGACAGGCAGTCGGTTGGCTGCCTGCCCCCCTTGGTGCTGGCCTTTGTGGGCGATGCGGTGTGGGAACTGGATGTGCGCACCCGTGCTGTGCGGTCAGTTCCGGGAAAGATCGTGGATCTGCACCGATTGACAGTAGATCACGTGCAAGCGACGGCTCAGGCTACCGCTGCTCGGGGATTGCTGCATCTGCTGAATGCGGAAGAGGGTGAGGTGTTTCGGAGGGCCAAGAACACCCGGCCCCTGCGCGTTCCTAAGAGCGCTACCTTGGCCGATTATCGCTTCAGCACTGGCCTAGAAGCTGTACTGGGGTACCTTTACCTGAGTCAGCAAGGGGAGCGTTTGGAGTACATCCTGGAGCAACTGTGGCAGCTGCAAGAGGCGGAGGAAAACGTCTAGACAGGAATCGAGGCGGACAAATGTGGCGGAGCAACTGTCAGTTTGGAGCTAACGGGATGTTTCAGGAAGATGCGATCTAAGCAACAATCAGTAAGTACAGTTCACCGACTAGGAGGGGAAATTATGAACGTAAGCCTGATCAAATATACCCCAGAGCCAGAACAGACGGTGGCCGCCGCAGCGCGGCTCTGCTATTCACCGGATCAGGTGGAGGAACTGATGCAGCAGATGTCGCCAAAGCGGGTTCAAAAGCTGCTGGCCACGCTGGTAGAACAGCGCCATTTCTCGCCCTTTGAACATGCTAGTTTCACCTTCGGCATCTCCGGCGTCAGCCGCAGCCTTTCCCACCAATTGGTGCGTCACCGGATTGCATCCTACTCGCAGCAATCACAACGCTACGTGGCGCTCGATGCCGTGCCTTTGGTGGTGCCGCCCTCGATCAGCTCCGATCCGGAAGCTGCCCAGCTGTTTGAGCAAACTATGCAGGCCGTGGCTGAAGCCTATCGCCAGTTGCTCAGCAAGGTGCCAGCGGAAGATGCCCGCTACTTGTTGCCCAACGCCTGCCAGACCAATCTGGTGGCGACTATGAACGCCCGCAGCTTATACAACTTTTTCTATTTGCGTTGCTGCAATCGCGCTCAATGGGAGATTCGCGATCTAGCATGGAAAATGTTGACCTTGGTGCGAGAAGTGGCGCCGACTCTGTTCATGCATGCCGGTCCCGGTTGTTGGACAGACAGTGGTTGTCAAGAGGGCGCGATGAGTTGCGGCCAGCCGCCAGAACGATACTAAGACCAATATCGCATTTCTAGGGGTGAGTGAATCGATGGAGCAGTTGGAAGGCAGGAATCCTATTCTGGAAGCCTTGCAGGCGGGTTTAGCCATCAATAAGATATCCATAGCCAAAGGGGTTAAAGGTAGGCCGATCGATCAGATAGCTGCTTTATGCCGGCAACAGAAGATCAATCTGCAGTGGGTGGATCGCTCGGCGCTCGATCGCATCAGTCAAACTGGCGGCAGACATCAGGGGGTGATTGCTGAGGTCGCTCCTGTCGGCTACGCATCTTTAGATGATGTGTTGGCGAACGCACGCCAATCCGGTCGCGATCTGCTATTGGTGATGCTTTGTGGGGTGGAAGATCCACATAACCTAGGTTCTGTGATCCGCACCGCCGAAGCAGCCGGTGTTCATGGGGTGATCATTCCACGGCATCGCGCCGCCGGGGTCACTGCCTCTGTGGCTCGGGCATCGGCGGGAGCCCTGGTGCACATGCCGGTTGTGCAGGTAACCAATTTGGTGGACACAGTCAAACAGTTGAAACAGGTTGGGGCCTTTGTAGTGGGTGCCGATGCTGCAGCCACCCAGTTGGCTGTCGAAAGTGACCTGACCGGGCCATTGGTGCTGGTCTTGGGCGGTGAAGGTAAGGGTATCAGCCGCCTGCTCGGGGAGAACTGCGACTTCCTGGTCCGCTTCCCCATGTTTGGGCAGGTGAATTCCCTCAATGTCAGCGTGTCTGCAGCGTTACTTATCTACGAGGCCGTGCGGCAGAGTCAGCGCAAGTAAATCTCGCGTCAAGATATTATGTTAATCCCTCACAACTTGCTCTGTAATCGCAGTTATTTTATAATAGGACATGTAGTAGTGTGTCAAGGCTCAAACCATTTAACGCACAGTCTCTTCAACAGTCGGATTGAGGGGCTTGATCGCGTATGATGGATTTGCAATTGATAGAGTATTAACGATAGAAGCTGATAGTTGCTGGACAACGATTTCTTAGTTTCGCAACACGATGGCAGTCTGGTGGTTTTCCATGCTTGGAGGCGATAATTAGTGGACATCCATGCCCAGTCTGAGTTCTTTATCGGTATTGAAAGCATGGCCGAGGAAGACGTTGTAGAAAGTGCAAAGCAAGGCAGCACCTATGCATTGGAGTATCTGATCAACAAGTATAAAGCTTTCGTGCGTGCTAAAGCCAAGTCCTATTTCCTCATCGGGGCTGATCGGGAGGATATCATCCAAGAGGGTATGATTGGGCTATATAAAGCTATTCGCGACTTTCGCGCCGATAAACTCTCATCTTTCCGTGCTTTCGCTGAATTGTGCATCACCAGACAGATCATTACGGCCATCAAGACGGCTACGCGACAGAAACACATTCCGCTCAACTCCTACGTCTCATTAAATAAGCCCATCTATGACGAGGAATCCGACCGCACGCTGCTAGATGTTCTTTCCGGCAACAAGATTACCGATCCAGAAGAGCTGATGATCAATCAAGAGGAATTCCGCGACATCGAGTTGTGCATGGGCGAGCTGCTCAGCGATCTGGAGTGGCGGGTCCTGATGTCCTATCTGGATGGCAAGTCCTATCAAGAGATCGCTTTTGATCTGGATCGCCACGTCCAGTCGGTAGATAACGCCCTGCAGCGGGTCAAGCGGAAAGTGGAGCGTTACTTGGAGGACAGAAATAACAACGACTAGATTTCCGTCCATTAATTGGAATCGAAGTTGTGCTTTTTTGCTTGACTGAAAGCTGCCTGGGGCTTATAATTGATATTGTCGCCCAGCAATCTCCGCAGATGTTCTGGGCAATGCCCATTCTTTCTGCTGAAAGATTCGCCTAAGCGATAATTGCTCTTGAAAATGGCCCCATGGAGAGGTACCCGAGTTGGCCAAAGGGGGCAGACTGTAAATCTGCTGGCAACGCCTTCACTGGTTCGAATCCAGTCCTCTCCACCATTGACTGAATGCGGGTGTAGCTCAATGGTAGAGCACCAGCCTTCCAAGCTGGCTACGTGGGTTCGATTCCCATCACCCGCTCCAAAGTTTGCGCTTTATGTACTGAATACGTTGCGGGGTAGAGCAGTCTGGTAGCTCGTCGGGCTCATAACCCGGAGGTCACAGGTTCAAATCCTGTCCCCGCTACCAAAGCTTATCAGGATCACCTTTATATAAATTTGTCACGTTGCGGGGTAGAGCAGTCTGGTAGCTCGTCGGGCTCATAACCCGGAGGTCACAGGTTCAAATCCTGTCCCCGCTACCAAGCTTCCATAGCTCAGTCGGTAGAGCGCATCCTTGGTAAGGATGAGGTCTCCAGTTCGAATCTGGATGGAAGCTCCACTTGTCTATCAACCCTGGCCCAAAGGCCAGGGTTTCTTATTGACTTTAGGCGGTTACCGTTGGTAATATTAAGGATAGCGGATGAGCATGTCCGTCAGAGGAGGGAATAAGCCAAATGGCAAAAAAGAAATTTGAGCGCACTAAGCCTCATGTGAACATCGGTACTATC
>CAYVCY010000123.1:0-6394 GCA_964450265.1 uncultured Clostridia bacterium | reverse complement strand
AATTCCTTTAGCCGCGGCCGTACCCAGAGCACTCGATCCAACCACTGCCGCAGGACCGCCTCCCAGTTGCCGATGGGCACAGCCGACTGGTTGCCTGCCCGATTGAGCAGTACATACACCGCCGCAGCTAGGACTGCAATGCCCAAGGTCGCGCCCAATCCGCGCCACAGGCCGTGCGTTCGCTGCCCTCCGTGTCCCGGCTGCCGCCACCATAGCCAAAGGATAAGCAGAGCTGCGCTGCCGATAGGAATCGCATAGGCCAATTTGACGCCTATGAACTGCCACTGTTTCAATTGAAAAGCAGGTAAACTGAGATAGGCGTGCACCGACAGGCCGCCGGCTAGAGCGCTGATGCTGACTACTAGCCAATCCACTATCGCCTGTCCCGCTGCCCGGCCACTATGCCTCTCCGGTTGCACCCGCCGCCACCACCAGATGAACCCAGCCAGGGGATAGGCGATCGCCGCGGCCAGCGCCCATAGTTGGCGGGCCAGCACCCATCCAATTGCCTCTGGTAGGGCTAAGGCGACAACCGCGATGCCGGCTAGCAACAGTAGCCAGCCCAGTGCGAGCTGCCGTCCTTGGGGTTCCCAGAGCAGGTTGACAGCCAGAAGCAACACTGCACCTAAAGCCAACCCCTGCAGATAGTACACCCACAGCCACACCGGGAATCCTGGACGCGGCTCGAGCGCTGCGCCTAGCTGATGACCATCGGCCACCAATGCTTGAGACACTGCCTCTACGTGTGCTTGATTCTCAGGCGCGCTCTGGTCAGAAAAAAGGCGCACCACCACCAAGTCGGTCTGACGTTCTCGCACGGCAATGGTGAATTCGTCAATAAAGCTGTGCGCAGGTCGATCATAGACCCTCACTAGGCGATCCGCCCATTCTTCGGCTTCGGTGGCAAAATCACCGGGGGGGAGCAGATCGATCAGGCCGACCGGAACCTGCGGCCAATTCCCAAGCGAGACAGTCGCTCGCTCCGGCAGCCGATTGTCCTTCAAAATAGCGATGGCCGGTAGCTGCTCGCTCTCTTGCCAGGCAGACCAGTTCTCGTCAGCCACCCAAGCCACCGGCAATATCCCAAGGGGCAGACTGCCGATTGCATGCGGATGATCTATCAGCGCATAGCTGACCCCGCTATTCTGCAAGGGGATCCACCAACTGGCATCGGCCACCTCGGCCGCATCCACCGCCAGGCCGATCTGTCGCCACAGGGTTTCCGTCTCCGCCTTCGCGTTTACCTGAACTCCAGAGGCCACTAAACCGACTAGCACAAGCAACAACAGCCAGCTCCTTCCTCTCATCCGCTCATCTCCCTTGTCCCCAGCGCTGACCGATAGACCAAGTCAGTCTGACGCCACATCTCCTGCAGCGTGAACTGATCCAAAACTTTTTCCCTAGCCCGAGCGCCCATACGTCGGCGCAAGGCTGCGTCCTGCAACAGCAGAGCTATCGCTTCTGCCAACTGCTCCGGGTTCGCCGGCTCCACCAGCAGGCCGTCCTCGCCGCTGGAGATCAGCTCTGGAATCCCGCCGACAGCGCTAGCCACCACCGGTAACGCAGCGGCCATAGCCTCCAAGACAGACAACCCTAACGCTTCCTGCAGAGAGGGCAAAACGAACAGGTCGGCTGCTGCCAATATCCCTGGAATGTCCGTCTGAAACCCCAACATGCGCACACTCCTGCCTAGCCCGGAGTCGTCGATCTGCCGCTCTAGCGCCTGGCGCTCCGGTCCTTCACCAATCAGCAACCAGAGAAACTGCCGACCTGCTGCTTGCAGGCGCTCTGCCGCTGACACGGCGACGGACAAACCTTTCACCTGAGCAAGGCGGGCCACGGTGATGATCACCGGGCAGAACTCAGGCACCTGCAACCGTTCCTTCCAGGAATCTCCCCCAGCTTCCGGAAGAGTGGAAGCGGTACATTGGGACAAGAATCCTGTCCCGTTCCGAAGAGCGGTACAGGAAACACCGTCCCAAAGTCCCGCTGGTCGGAATGTCAGTTGAGCATCCACTCCATGATAGACGAGGCTGATCAACCGTTCTTCCACCCCTTCAGCTATCAGCCGCTGGCGGCAAGCCTCCGAAACAGCGATGATGCCATCGCTGAGGCGGGCGGCCAGTTGCCGCTGCGCTAGACGCTTCCAGGCCGGCAACCCGTCGCCAGGCAGATCCGGGCCCAAAGTGTGACGGGTGATCACTACCGGCAAACCGCGCTGCTTCGCCACCAGTCGCGCCGCTAAGCTGGCATGGGTGTGCACCAGATCTGCCTCTGGTGGCAGATGTCTGACCAGCCAACGCCAAATCGGCACACTGAAGGAAATCTCCCCTTGTGGTAAGTCTATTACCCGACAGAGACCGGTATCCAAGAGCGCCTGATTCAACGGGCCTTTCGGTGCGATCGCGGTCACCCGCCAGCCGTAGCTGCTAGCACCTGGCAACAGCGCCAACAGATAACGTCCGGCGCCGCCGATGCCAGTATCGCTGATCACATGCACCAGATCGATCATGACTGCACCTTCTCACCGATCCGCTGCCGATAGGCCACAATCACCAATCCGCCGAGCAGCCAGAAAGCCAACAGCAAACGGAGGTCATACCAGTTATAATCGAACAAGCCGTAGGCCAGCTGTCCAGCCAAAGCGGCAGCGGTGGCGATAGCCATTGTCGGCTGCAACTGCCAACGGGTGATGGCAGCTCGCCATAGACCGAGGCAGAGCAGCAGGAAGGCCACCAGCGCTACTGTGCCACCCTCCACTGCCACCTGTAGGAAGAGGTTATGGGCGTGCAGGGCAGGGACGATACCATATTGGAACATTGGATAGACGGCCGCAAAGGGAACGATCCCCAGGCCGATCCCTAACCAAGAATTGTGCAGCCACATGCTTAGGGAGCTATCCCAGACATGCAGACGCACCATGTTGGAGGTATCCTCCAAATTGACTATGCTGGCCAAACGCTGCCAGACCACCTCCGGCAAGACCCAAGGCGCGATGATCAGCAGCGGAGGGAGGGCCCAAAACAACCGGGGCTGCAGATAGATGGCCAACACAAATCCTGCAGCCAGCAGGGCCAGCCAAGCACCGCGGGAGAAGGTAAATAGCAGCACCAACCCCAATAGACCAGCCAAGGCTGCGTTTGCCAAGCGCACCGGCAGACGGGTCTGTGCATGGATGACCATAGCCAGCGGAAAGGGCAATAACGCCACCAGATAGCCGGCAAACATATTTGGGTTATCAAAGGGGCCGATTACCCGGGTGGTGATCGCCGAGACACGAATATCCACCCAGGAAATATCGGTGGCAAAGCGCAGCACATACTGGGCTGTGCCCCAAATTGCGGTCAACGCGGCCGCACAGAGCGCCGCAGCTAGCAGTTGTCGCAGCTGCTGGGTGGTTGACAGGTAATTATCGATCAGCAACAACAAAGCCAGCCCGGCGAAGTAGTAGCGCAGATAACGCAGCGAATGACCGACATCGATGCTGTGCCAAGCAGCAAACAGCAGCACTAGGCAGAACACCGCTGCCAGCAGCAATAACAGCGAGGAACGAGGCTGCCAGCGACCTTTGATCCAACTGACCAGCAACCCCCAGACGATCAGATAAGTGGTACTCAGCACTGGCAGGAAGGGCAGAACAAAGGCTACCACATAGACCGTCCCGGCTGGCTCTGCCCAAAGCAGCAGCAAAGACACGCCGAACAACAGCAACTTCACCGCCAAAGGACCATGAGCCGGCCACTGCCAAACGACCACCGCTAGCCCCACCAGCACCAGACTATAGATCTGCCACCGCCAAAGGGGCGGAGCAGGAGCCCTGCTCTCCTCGGCGCTGCTCCAATGATCATCCATCACCCAGCGGCCAAAACCAAGCCAGATGTGACACAGCAGGCTGTTCTCCCAAAGCCAGACCAGGTCGGATAACAACCACTGGGGCCAGCGGCCAAGCAACCAGCTGCTCTCCAGCCAAGCTGTGGGGATGCGCCAATGCAATGCCCCTGCGGTCAATCGACCGGCCAGACGGCGCACTCCACTGGATTGATAAGCTGGCGGTGCTTCCTGCCAAGACACGGAAATGGCTGCTGCCAGCCAACTGCCTCTGAATACTGACGCCCAGCGTCCCAGCCACGCCTCTGTCCGCTGCACCACTAGGGAGCCCATAGCCCATGACGCTAACATCTGCCACATAGCTTAATCCCTCTTACTCAGATCAATTACCGTGCTGGACAAGGAGTACTTGGGACCCAAAACGGTGATGGCATCGCCGATCCGCACTTCCAGTCCGCCAAGCCGGTAGACTTGGTCCGAGACGTGAGCCTTATTGGTGACCAGCATCCGGATTTCTTGATAAGGAGCACCGATAGTGCCAACGCTGCCCGGTTCCATATCCGCAATCTCCAGCTCCGCTATCTCTCCCAGGTAGATGTTGGTGCGCTTATCCGTCACCTTCTGCCCTACTTGCACATTGTCGGCAATAGGCGTGAGCACATAAGCTCGAAACTCGATCACCACATCATCCTGAGCCGGGGTGACGATCTCCTGCACGTTCAAGCGATCCCAAGCCAGTTTGCCGCCGGCTAGCACCAGCGCCAGGACGATCAACAGATCAAGGATGTTCACCTTACCAAACAGTCTGCCACGCTTATCGATCACACTAATTCCCCCTTGCAGGTGGTGTGGAGAGCACCTGGCGATAGACCTCCAACACTGACTGCGCTTTCTTCTGCACCGAATATCGATTGATCACTAAATCCCGACAGATAGCCGCCGCTCTGCTGGTCTGTCGGGGTTGCTCGAACACGTTGCGCAAAGAGTAGGCCAAGCTATCCGCGTCGGTGCTTACCCGGGCACCGCGGCCACTAAAGTTGTGTTCTATCGCCAAAGGCAATGTCTGTTCATCCAAAAGACCATAGCTGCCGTACTCGCCGGCGATGATCACCGGGCGGCCGCTGGCCATCGCCTCCAAGGCAACTCTGCCTACCCCAACCACCACGCCCGCTTGGGCCAATATATCTGGGATATCCGAACGACCGCCTAGAACCAGGCAGCACTCCCCGCCCGCCTGGCGGTTGATCTCGGCTGCCAGTGCTTCCACCTCCGTGAGGCGATCGCCCTCGCCCACGATTACGGCCTGCAGCTGACTGTAGTGAGGCAACAGCATCCGAATCGCTTGCAGCAAATGTAGAGCTACCCCTCCCCGTGCACCCGCTAGGCGGCTGATGTAAGCTACCCGCCAGGGATTCGTGTCTCCGCCAGAAGGGGTAAATTGCTCTACGTCGATGCCGTTGTGGATCACGGTCACCTGTGCGGCAGGTACCCCTAACCGGGTGACCAGGTGTTGTTTCACATCCTCGCTCACCGCTATGGTCTGACGCCCCGGGGTGGTGAACAGTTTCAACAGCCAGTGATCGTCATAGAGGCCGTGATAGGTGGTCACCAAAGGAACCCTTGTGGCCCGGCTGACCCATTGTCCCACCCAGGCAGGAATGCGAGCATGGGCATGCATCAGATCACAGCCGGTTGACTGCACCAGCTGCTTGATCAGACCGATGCTGTGCAAAATCTGCAACGGTTTGCGGGCATGCAACGCTATCTGATGATGGGCGATGTGAGCATCCTGCAGTTCCGGCACCAAGCGGCCGCCATTAGAAGCAACTGCCACCTGCAAACCTGACCGCTGTAGCGCCTTAGCCAGCGAAACCACGTGGGTCTCAGCTCCGCCAAAATCCAACGACATGGTCATCAGCAGCACATTAGGGACAGGCAATTTATCCCGCCTTTCTCCCCGGTTGGTGTCCATTACGGTTCGATCACCCACCGGCCACGCACCATCACGATCAGCTCGCTGGTGGCCAGAAAACCGCGATTGTCATTTTTGGGGAACAACAGCAGATGGTTCTTAGGGATCTCCACGCCCTGCTGCAAGTCGACAGCAGCTGTCAGATCGGGGACTCCGCCGGCGGCGGAGGAGATGATCTTGCCGGAGCCGGAGCGCAAGATGAATTCGGTACCCTGGGACGCGATCAGCTTCTGGCCGGCCGGCACTACCACTACCTGCAAAGAGACGCCTTCGACCTGGTCGCCGCCCTGCTCCAGGAGCGTGGCAAGTTGTTGTTCCAGGGTAGCCACCGCCTGATCGACGTAACTCTTGCTGACTAACGGATCCTGATCGCTGCCGGGGGCAGGATTGCCCGTGGCGGCTGCACTGGTGCCCAGCCAGACGCCAATTAGCAGCGAACCAAAGACTAAAGCGGCCACCAGCCGCAGATTGAATTTGCGCATAGGTGTACCTCCTATATATCAGGTGATCCTGAATCTCTGAGCACGGGGACGGTTCGAGAGTGCTGAAAAACCGCTGGTTTGAGTCACGGGGACGGTTCCGTTGACTCAGCGC
>CAYVCY010000122.1:0-6595 GCA_964450265.1 uncultured Clostridia bacterium | reverse complement strand
CAGATGTTGCGGGCAATAAAGTGATTGTTGCGCAAGCAACCATCAGCTTGTACCACTGACTTCTCGTCCTATTGTTTGGCAAGCAAAGAGCTCTTATGCTTTATTGAGGATTATTGACGAAGAGACGACCAGTATCCCTAGTGTTCCTCTTCACCGCAAAGTATAGATAGACGCCCTGGCAGCAAACAAAGGCTCTGCGGAGTCTCTGCAATCAACTCTCCATCAGCCTGCACCAGCAATGGGTCTTTGGCACTCACCTTGACGCTTTGGGAACGAAAGTAATGGATTGCCGGATGGGCCAGGTGCTTACCAGAGAACACACTGGGAAATGCCGCCAAGAATCTTGAGCGGGATAGCTCGCCCAGTATACAGACATCAAATAGCCCGTCGTCGATTTTTGCTCGGGGAGCAACCCACATCCCTCCGCCAAAGTACTGCGCATTGGCCACGGCCACCAGCCAACCTACCCCGGAGAATGTTTGATCATCAAGCTCTATAGTCAACTCAGTCGACTTGAACTGTGCTAACACCTTCAGCAGGGCAGCGACATAGGCCATGCTTCCCGGAAACCGTTGTTTCGCCCAGACGTTGGCGCAGTTCGCCACCGCTGCATCGAAGCCAACCCCGGCTACGTTGGCAAAGTGGCGGCCGTTGATCCTTCCCAAATCCATCGGTCGCACCCGTCCGGCTGCGACCATTCGACAGGCACCGCGCCAATCGTGTGGTTTCAGTCCCAGAGTACGGACAAAGTCGTTGCCTGAACCAGTAGGGATTACTCCTATGGTCACTGGGCGCTTCGCTACGCCATTCACCACCTCATTCAGGGTTCCATCGCCTCCCACCGATAGCAGGCAATCGATCTCTCGGGAAGCAGCCTCTGCTGCCAGACCGATAGCATCACCCTTGTTCTTAGTGAAGCACACCTCAAACTCCAACCCAAGCTCCCGCAGATAGCCTTCCACTTGCGGCCAGAGTCTGGCGCACTTTCCCTTACCGGCTATCGGATTGACTATCGCCACAATCCTATCAAAAGACACAGTCAGTCCCCCATTCGCGTGGTGCTAATCGCCGTATGCAATAAAACGGTTGTTGTTATCTGCGCCCTTGTCCCTGCTGTACCGAACGTCATTCCAAGACGAGGCGAAGATCCAATTTCGTATCTGATAGCGAGTGATCTGACGGAAAGGTTTGAGAAAGAAGCGACAGGTTATCGGCGAGGCTTCCATTTGGGCTGGTCGGCCTGTAGAACTGCTGCTTGCTCTTCATGGCTCAGGGGGACCCGAGCCTCGCCTTTCGCGATCTCTTTCGCGTAGACCCTTGCCTCTTCACGACCGAAAAGGCTGGTTAAGACAAATCCCGAACGTTCGGCGTTCAACGCGGCAATGCTGAAGCTCATTTCGCCCCCTACCCCGGGAAAAGCATTATAACGGACGAAACCAATGGATTGTACTGCTAGCCGCAGCTCGTCCCGGAGGATTTCCAGTTGCCGCAACAGTTCAACCCGCTCCTGCCCTGCTTGAGCCAGATCTGACATCACTCTGGCAACCATCTCTTCTAGGCTGACGCCCTGTTCTGTCTTGAGGAGAGCCGCTATGCGTCTGCTCTGAAGGCTGGAGCGCCGAGCTACAACGGCTAGGCATGCCAAGGTGAAAATCTGCGAGGCGATCAAGATGACTACAATGATGCTGGAGTATTCGT
Source organism: uncultured Clostridia bacterium (assembly GCA_964450265.1). Classification (GTDB taxonomy): domain Bacteria; phylum Bacillota; class UBA994; order UBA5500; family UBA5500; genus JAEZJZ01. The sequence continues at coordinate 4,897 of CAYVCY010000122.1, read as the reverse complement.
CTATTAAGCTTAGGGCTAACGTGATGTCCACAGGAGAACCTCCTTGTTGCTTAAAAGGATAGCTGTGAGTCTGTAGAGCAAACTGCAGTCAGGCGGTTTGTGCCGCTAAATGCAGGAATTTTCCTTCCGGCAGGTAATTCGGTGCGCCAGCGACAAATCCTGCCTTTAATGACGGGATATTTAGGGAGGACAAGATGCAGACTAACTAAGAAACTCACAGGCGGGGGGATGCCAATGTCTAGCTCAGAGCTAGTATACCTTTTTGCCTTTGGCATGTACGTGGTGATGTTTGTCCTTTTCTTGCGTTTCTTTGTCTGGAAGACCTACTCTGAAGGCAGGTTTTGGAACAGGCGTCCGACACTATCGCTCAGAAAAGTCGCTGACTTGGCCCAGCAACAGCAGGTGGAATTGCCGTTTTTTTCTATCCTTGTCCCTGCCCGCAATGAGGCGGTGGTGATAGAAAAGACTATTCGCCATCTGGCGAAGCTGCGATACGATCCGCAGCGCCTAGAGATTATCGTGGTCACTGACGTCAAAGAACAGCAGCAAAGCGACAGCAACTGTCAAGACTATGTGCTGGATACTATACAGTTTTTGGACTATGCTGTCACAGGCGAATGGGGCGGCCAACTTAAGCCCCACGTTCAGTCACTGGCCATCGGAATGCTCTCCGACCTATGCCTAAGTCAATATCGTGACCTGACTTGGGAGTCAGAGTACTGGCTGATGCCAGAATCGCTGCTTCAGGAACCCATCTCTCATTCGCGGGCCTTGTTGTACGAACTGACCTGCAGCATCTTGCGCGGTAACGGAAGGATCAGTCTAAATAGAATCTATCGACTGTTTAGACGTTCTTATCCGCATTTGAAAGATGCGGAGATCGAACAAATCTATCCTAACTACCTCTGCCTAGCCGTACCGATTATTCAGCTATACACCAATTGGACGAAGGACGATCAAGGCGCGCTGATGCGGAATGTGATCCAATACAGTGCTCGGGCCAATCACCGTATCACACAGGAGATAGTGTCCAAGCTGGCTAAGATGGTTGGACAACGGGTGCAGCACGAGATAGCCAAGCTACAGGCTGAAGCCAGTTTAAAGCCTTATCTACAGAATGTCTATCAATTCTGCTTCCCGACGACCCAGATGATCGTAGAGCAGGTGCAGCGGGAGTGGCAAGACGGCTCTGGCTACCCTCGACTGAAGCATGTGGAGGTGCCGGATGATTTCGATGGCAGGTACCGCGGTTCCCGCCTGGGGCATGTGGTACCTTCCACCAAAGGGCGGGCGTTGAACTATGCCTTGCCGATAGCTGTTGACGATCAAACCGAGATGTGCGGTTTTTATGACGCAGAAAGCAGGCCAGATCTGGATGTTTTGCTCTATGTGGCCTACAAGCGGCTATCCGAGGAAAACCCGGTGCGCATCTTTCAAGGCCCGGTGTTCCAGGTGCGCAATTTCTATGAGATGGGGCCCTTCAGCAAAATAGCCTCGTTGTATCAGTCGCTGTCCCATGACTGGTACTTACCGGTAGTCTTTAGGCGCTTGCCCTTTGTAGGCGGCACAAACCTTTTTGTGGAAAAAAAGCTGCTCGACGCACTGGATGGCTATGATTCGGCATCGTTGACTGAAGATCTGGAACTGGGAACTCGCGCCTACCTAGAGGTAGGAGCCTGGCCAGAATACCTGCCTTACCCCAGCAGTGAACAGACACCTACGGCCTTTAAGGCCTTTTACCGCCAACGGTTGCGCTGGGGCACCGGTCACCTGCAGGTCATGGACAAGATCGCCCATGACACCGCCTATTCCGATAGCCGTAAGCGCTCGCTGATGAGGGAGCTATTCATTAAGGGCCCGGTGGAGTGGAGTTTCTATCAATTTGCCACCCTGGTGCCACCTACGGTGCTTATTTTGTGGTTCTTGGGGAGAGTAGATCCCAATGTGTTGCCTGAGGGTGTGCGCTACGTTCTGAACGCCCTCAGTCTGATCTACATCAGCTTCACCTTTTATGCCTTCTTCCGCTATCGTAAACACTTAGATCTCACATCTAGGCCGTTACGCTGGCCACAACGAGTTGCTGTGGTGGCGCAGTTGCTGTTCTTACCGTTAGCAGCGTTCTTCTTCCCAGTACCCTTTACCAGCGCTTTGATCCTCAAACAGCTGAAGAAGGCACCAACAACTTGGACCAAGACGCCAAGAAGCAAAGAATGAGCGGGGCTACCGCTCATCTTTTCTTTCCAGGCTTGGGTTTCTGCGATTGATCTTCATCGCGCATTTGCCGCAACTGCTGCTGCACGTGACTTGGCAGAGAATCCTCCAGCCAACTTTTCTGCCAGTTGCCAGGACTTCGGGACAGCCTGCCGATCTCATCTTCTGCCTGACGTACGCGAACTAATAGATCCCGGGCGCTTAATCGCTGCGCCCCTTTGGTCAATGCGATGTTCTGCTCTGCCCAGTCGGATGTGCAAACGATCACATCCCGATCCGTTGACTGCACATCAGCGGCAGCCCGCTCAATAAAGCTATCTGCCGTCTGCCCCTCTTTCGTATAGATCACTTGTAGGCAGGCAGCAGGGGATTCGACCCCGCCTGAGCCTCCCGGAACCAGATGAGCATCAAATACTACCCAACACTCGATATCCCAATAGGCAGAACAGCTGCTGAGGTGCCTGATCAACCGCTCCCGCAAAGGATCTAAATCATTACCCGGTGGCAAGAAGCGGGCCTCTTGCCATTGCCGAATAATATTATAACCGTCAATAAGAACCAGTTGACTGGTCATCGCCATATGCCCCTTGCCGATAGCTGCTCATATTGCTGCCTACTTCCCGTGAGTAATCGTTGTCTAGCAGATAGCGGACAACCTGTTGTCAACATTTTCGTCGTCAAGGGAGGCGAATCCTTCGTGTCACAACCACTCCCAGCAAATAACACGAACGGTTTACTACTTACAGAACTCCTGTAGATGCGAAAGATCGAGGTTAGCACCGCTGATCACACAGACTACATTCTCTACGTCCGCAGGCATTGCCTGTAACAGCAGCCCCGCCACAGATACAGCGCCGGCTGTCTCCACGATCAGCTTTGACTCGCGAAGCAGCAGTTCCTGCACCTCCAGTATCGAGGCATCGCTGATCTGGCGCATTTCAGGTTTCAACCGGCTGATGATCTCTAGATTCAGATTACCAGGGGTGCGCACAGCCACACCATCAGCAACCGTGCTCATTTCCTTCAGGGTTGACAGTTCACCAGCCTGCAAAGATGCATGCATGCAGGCGGCCCCTTCCGGCTCGACGCCGACTACTTGCACCTTTGCTGCCAACTGTTCTTTGGCAACCAACAACCCGGCGAGCATTCCTCCTCCACCAACCGGAGCCATGATCATATCGGCTTCTGGCAGATCAGCCAGAATTTCTCCCAGGATGGTACCCTGGCCCTCGATAATTGCCGGGTGATTGAAGCTCGGAACATAGGCGTAGCCATATTCATCGGCCAATCCTTTGGCGTGCTCCTGTGCCTCGTCATAGCAGGAGCCGTGGAGAACCAGGGTAGCGCCGTATTCCTTAGCCCGTTGTTGTTTTGTCAGAGGCGCCGACTCAGGCATCACCACCGTACATTTCACTCCGGTGAGCTTGCCGCCTAGTGACATACCCAGTCCATGATTACCGCTGGAAGCAGTAATCACCCCTTTGGCTGCCTCGGTCGGATCTAAAGTAAGCATGTAGTTCATTGCTCCGCGAAACTTGAAGGCACCCGTGCGCTGCATGCTCTCCAACTTGAGCCACACTCTCTTGCCCACCCGCTCAGTCAGGGCCTCCACCTCGACCAAAGGGGTGCGAATAATCCACGGTTTCAGTCGCTCTGCACATCTATGGACGTCATAACTGGTCATATTTCTTCGCCTCTCAATTAGATGAATTTTCCCCACGGGTTTACATTGTCGCCAAGACACCGATCAACACTGCCTGCAGAAGTCGTTAACGACTATATATCGATCGCCTGTTTGATGGGCTAATAAGAAGGAGGACTGATCACCGAGATCACACTGGCTTTCGTCTTGCCGATATTGGTAAAACGATGCGGCAACACCGGATGGAAATGAGCGCAATCCCCTACCTGCAACCTGTGTTGCTCCCTGCCCACTTCCAACAAGACCTCACCCTCCAAGACAAAAGCCCATTCCTCGTCATTCCAAGTGCCGTGAGCCATCGGTTCATCGCACGTGTTCATTCCAGAATCGATGTCTACCTTCAAAGCCTGCATTCGGTTGCTTGGGTAAGAAAGAGATATCACTTCAAACACGGTGTTAAACCGCGGAGCGGTAAAAGCACGGCGATCTGTTGCCTTTTCCACTTTAACACTGCCGTGACCGACGTCTTCCTGAGCCAATAGAGCAAACACAGACATTCCCAGTGCGTCTGCCACTTTTCGTAATGTGGACAAGGTCGGATTGGCTTGATCGTTCTCTAATTGAGATAGCAGGGCAATACTCAACCCGCTGGCGTCAGATAGGTTCTGTAGAGTCATCTGCTTCTTGCGACGAAGCTCCTTTACGACTTCACCTAACATGAATCCAACCTCCCTTCTCTTGGAACGTGCTTAGACATAGACAATTTTACTTCAGTCCTGCCAAGTAGGATGTCTTGTTTTATTGACAGTGCAAAAACCCCTACCGATTTTTCCTTATCACTAAACTATAGTACCACACCGCATTGACTGGACAAAGCAATCCGCCAAAAGTTCGAGTTTAGGAGGAACGACAAAAGGCTCAAGCGAAACGCTTGAGCCGATAAAATAGGAACACACCTTAGCCACTTAGTAGGCATAAGGTGTGTCCCAAAAAAGTATCTGGCAGCGACCTACTCTCCCAGGGCGAACCCAAGTACCATCGGCG
>CAYVCY010000121.1:0-6648 GCA_964450265.1 uncultured Clostridia bacterium | reverse complement strand
GGAGCTGGTCAAAGACGGCACTGCGCAGGCTGATATAGTCATTCCCCAAAACGCTAGGTCTGTGGAGAAATATGCAGCTGAAGAGCTGGCCTACATCATAGAAAAAGCCTCTGGCTGCAGGCTGGCCATAGTCGATTCCCGTCAAGCAAACAAGGATAGAAAAAAAATATTGCTGGGGAGAGCCGCCAAGCTCGAGCTTGCTGACTTGCCTCTCTGCGGCTTTCGCATCCTTAGCAGCGCTGACAGTCTGGCCTTGGCAGGAAGAGACGGTGCCGGGGAGGTGGAAAAACTGCGTACCGCAGCCGGTACCCTGTTTGCCGTCTATGAATGGGCCGAAAGAGAGCTAGGCGTGCGCTGGCTCTGGCCTGACGAGCTTGGCGAGCTTATACCGACAAAAGAAACCATAGAATCCGGCAGCTACGATCTTAGCTGGGAGCCGCCTCTGCAATTTGCCTATGTGAGGCGCTATGATTGGCGTTGGAACCGCCGTATGCTTAGAGCGGACACCTCCAAGTATATTCGTTTTGCAGGCTGTCCCAGCCAAGGGCATGCCTTTATCAATTGGTACAAGGTTTATGGTCCGCAGCACCCTGAATACTTTGAAATGGACTCGCAGGGGCGCAGGCTTAATGACCGCTATGCATCTATGTGCGTTTCAAATCCTGCCTTCCATCAGCAAATAATTGACAACTGGCGCGACTCCGGTTATACCAAACTGGCGGTTAACGCCAAGGAAAACGATGCCTATGGCCGCTGTCAATGTGACCAGTGCAAGGCTTGGGACGGGGGCGACTGGCGCTGGCCCAGCATGCTGTATGCTAGTCAACGCAACGTTGGCGAGCGCTACGCCAAGTTTTACAAGCGCCTCTGGGAAATGGCTGCTGAGATTAATCCGGAGGTGCAGGTGGGCGCCTACGCCTACATGAACTATGTTTACGCCCCCAGAAACACCAAGCTGAACAAAAATATCGTGGTCGGCTTTGTCGATGACTTGCCTTTCCCGCGCACGGAAAAATATCAGCAGCTGGTGGAAGACGAGATCAAGGCCTGGGGCGACTCCGGCGCATCCCTGTATATGCGCCCCAACTTTATGCTTAGCAGCTATGCCATGCCTGAGCTCTTTTACCATCAATACGCACAGCAGTTCAAGCTGGCTTACAACAACGGCATGCTGGGATTGGATATAGACGGGCCGAACCTCTCCTGGGCCACGCTGGGGCCCAACCTCTATGTCATGAACCGCCTGGTGGTGGACCCGCAAAGACCGGTGTCTGAACTCTTGCAGGAGTACTGCTCAGGCTTTGGTGCCGGAGCAGAGGCCATGCGCAGGTATTTTGACTATTGGGAGAAGTATTGCATGGACAACGCCGAGCACTTCAACCAAGTGCATGAGACCAAGAGCGAGCGCAAATGGTTTATTTTCGGAAATTTCTATACAGGGATCGCGCATCTGCTCTTCCCTGACAAGGTCTTTGAGCCGGCCCTGAAATTTCTCGAAGAGGCTGAGCTTAAAGCGAAAGGCGAGCCTGACGCAGCTCAGAGAGTAGCCTTTATACGCCAAGGTTACGAGCACGCCAGGCTATGCGCACAAAGCTCGGCGATCTTCGCCAATCAGAATAATGACAACCTGGTACGGCAGAGAACATTGCAGGTGGTAAAGGACTTCAGGGAGCAAATCCCGGCTCTGGCGGCGGACCTGAAAAGGTTCACGCGTGGAGGAGTACTGGAGGCACATGCCTGGAAATTGCTGGACATGAGCCTGGAGAACTCCACCGCATTGCCTGAAACCTGGAAACTCAAGATTGCCGGCTCCACAGAGGGCAGAGAACTAGGTTACTTTCAGGCCGACTTTAATGACACAGACTGGAAGCCCATTTCCACTTGGAGCTTTCTCGAAGACCAGGATGTGTTGGAATACAACTTCGCCTGGTACCGCACCAAGGTTGAGCTGCCAGAGACCCAGGCAGGGCAAAAAGTCATCCTGCGCCTTGGTGCCGTAGATGAGTCGGGCTGGTTCTGGGTCAACGGCAAGGAGGCCGGCAGCCTAGTATACGACAGCAAGGTGAATCCCAACAGTTGGAAAGAGCCGCAGGAATATGATGTAACAGAATTGGTGAAGTTTGGGCAGGACAATCAAATCACCGCTCTGGTGGAAAACAAAAGCGGCAAAGGCGGCCTTTGGAGGCCTTCATTTATACGCTACGAAAGAATTGGAAGCGGAAATGTGATGGCGGTTGACTTTCCTGCCCCTAGGGCATATGCCAGCAAAGAAATTGAAAACGGCGAAATGGCTCTGAAAATCATTGGCAGACCGGACTTGGGCAAGGAAAACTCCTGGCTTAAAAGCATTGTCGCATTGCCAGTGGAAGAGCCTGGAGGCAAAACCTTCAGGCTGAAGGGCGATATAGTCGCTGAAAACCTGGGCAAAGGCGAGTTCTGGCTGGTCCTAAGACATGTGAGCGCGGCAGGGAAAACACTGACTTACAGTGGAATCATTATTAAGGAAGACTGTGACTGGAACCAGTTTCAAAGTGACCTTAAAATTCGCCGCGAGGCTAAGTCAATCGCGGTTTTTGCTGTGGGTGTGAATATGCCGGAAGGCTCAAACGCCAGGGTGAAAAATGTCACGGTTGAAGAAATGCGCTGAATCGGGCGTCAAAACGTTTCAATAAAGGGAGTTTGCGAGATGAAAAAAATATGGGGCTTGGCTCTGGGACTTACGCTTAGCCTGGGACTTGTTTCGACAATTATGGCGCAAACCGTCAAGGTCAGCGACTTCAAACCGCATAAGGATGACGCCACTGCGGCCATGCAAAGTGCCATTGACTCAGGCGCAAAAACGGTCATAGTTGACGATCCCGGCTTTGAATATCTGGTGGAGACCATCAATTTGCGCAGCAATCTGGAGCTGGTCTTTGCCGACAAGGTAGTGGTGCGTGCCAAACCAGGAGCCTTTTTGGGCAAGGGCGACTTTCTTTTCAGCATCCGAAACGTCAAAAACCTCATTATGCGCGGAGAGGGCAAGGCTGTCCTGAAGATGAACAAGAAGGACTACCAAGATGAAAGCCGCTATGAACACTCCGAGTGGAGACATGCCATCGCCTTGTATGGCTCCGATGATATAGTGATTAAAAACTTGAGCATTTTGTCCAGCGGCGGCGACGGCGTCTATCTGGGCAGCAGAGGCTGTAAAAATGTTCTTCTGGAGAACTTGTTCATAGCTGATCATCACCGTCAGGGTATCAGTGTGATCAGCGCAGAGAACCTGCTGATAAAAAACTGCACTTTGACGGGCACAGCGGGCACACCACCACAGGCCGGCATAGATTTCGAGCCAAACCACAGCAAAGACTACCTGATCAATTGTGTGGTTGAGAACTGTGACATTTATGAAAATGACGCCAACGGCATCTTGATTGGTATCTGTGCCTTGGAAAAACCCATTTCTATAGTTTTTCGCGATTGTCGAGTTTACAACAACAGCGGTGCGCTGGCCTGCTCTGCGGCTGGAAACGCGGAGGAGAAGCCTTTGCAGGGCAGTATCAGCTTTGAGGCTTGCAGTTTCTCCTCGCCGCCAGGCCGGCGCTCCCTGGCGCTTTATCAGCAACGAGTTGGCGGAGTTAGGCTGAGCTTTCGCGACTGCGTGGTTGACAACCTCAATAATAAAGCCGCCCCGATTGTTTTAGCCTCCAGCCAGATGGATGATTTTGACGGAGTGGATTTCGGAAATCTGCTCATCAAGCAGGCTTTGACACAGCCAGTTTTCGAGGTTATGCCCATGGGAATGGCTGGTATCTTGCCCTTTGCTGGTAGCATCACTTTGCAAGACGGTTCGGGGCAGCAAAGGCAGGTTGACTTTAAGCCTCTCTACGCCCAGCACCGTAGCAACCCGGAATTCCGTTCCTTCAAAAGCCTGCCCTTGAAAACCCGCGGCTTGCTCCCCATCAGTAATGAGGCCGAGTTTGGAAACACAGTTCAGACCCGCGGCGGGGTGGAATTGATACAATATGCCAAGGCAGGTGAAACCGTCAATATCAACTTCAAAGTGGCTTGGAAATCTAGAGGCAGCATCAATATGCCTGTGATTATTCGCGACTCCAATGGCACCGAACACAGTCACTTTACCATCACTGAACCAGACTACACCTATACATTCAAACCCAAAGGCAGCGGTGTTTATACCTTTAGCTATAAAACTGGCGGACATGCCGTCGTCGTCAATTCATCCGCTGCCGGCTGGGGCTTTTCCGCCAGCACTGGACTGCCCCTGTTTAGAAGCGCTAGTGAGCTATATTTTCTGGTGCCTGCCGAATTGAGAGAAGTTGCTATTAGAGTAGGAGCCTCCATGGGGGAGCCAGTAGCGGTACAACTTATTGATGAGAAAGGAAAAGTCGTAGACAACAAGCCGCAATTCACCGGAGTGCAATTCCTGAAAGCCAGCAGAGAAGCAAGCGCGAAAGATGAAATCTGGCAGATCAGATTGCACCAAGTGGTAGAAGACCATAATGTCAGGCTCGGTGCACCCTTGAAACCCATAGTCTATACTAGCCCCAAACATGTTTTGCGCGAAGATAAATAGACTTTGAACCACTAAAATATACTAAGAGCCACAAATGAACACTTAAAGAATCAACGCCGTGTTTTCTGGATGCCAAGATATCCCAGGACACATTATGAAAATCGACCATCATGTACACAGCGACACGGACGATCCGCAGGCGGTAAGGCAGTTTGTCGCCACTTTGGAGGAAAGCGGCACCATCGCCTGCATCAGCGGGGGGGACTGGAGCCGGAAGGGAAAATATCCCGGCAATGCCGCCAGCCTGCGCATCGCCAGGCAATATCCCGACTGGATTGTGCCTTTCGCCTGGATAGACCTGGGCCGCGAGGCCGGCGAGGCCGGCCTGGTCGAGCGCCTGGCCGAGCAGGGCTTCCGCGGCTTTAAGTTTATCGTGCCCTGGTATGAGTACGACCATGACTTCTATATGCCCATCTACGAGAAAATCGAGGAACTGGGTCTGCCGACCCTGTTTCACACCGGGCTTTACCGCTGCGGCCCGAACCAGGCCAAGCCCGACTTCAGGCGTCCGCTGCTGCGCAACATGCATCCTTTGACTCTGGACCGCGTGGCCCGGGCTTTTCCCCGCCTCCCGGTCATCATGGCGCACATGGGTACCAGTATCTTCAGACAGGAAGGCGCCGAGATGACCAGGATCACCGCCAATATCTTTGCCGACCTGGGCGGCAACGGCAACTGGGGCAGTGTAAGCGCCGAACAACTGCAGGAGCTGCTCGTCTTCAAGTACTGCTATGGCAGCATAGACAGTCGCGACAAGCTCATGCTCGGCTCCGATGCCTATATTAGCCGACCGGACATCATCGTCGAGGCGCAGAAATACTATAGTATGCTCATTCCCGAACAGTTCCAGTCGGCGGTGTTCGGCGGCAACATCGCCCCGTATCTGGGCATCAAATTATAAGCGCCGTCCTCTGGGAGAGTATCTATGTGTACCATGGCCGCATATGTCGGCGAACAGAAGGCTGCGCCGCTTTTGCTGCGCATGCTGGAGGCTCAGGAGGGTTTTGACAGCGGCCACTATTCCGGCATCGCCACCATGCATGAGGGTAAAATATACCTGGCCAAGGTTTGTGGCGACTGCCAAAGGCTGCGCCGCCATACCGAGGCCGAAAACCTGCCGGGCAACGTCGGCATCGCGCATAGCCGCACGCCGGGAATTGCCCTGGACAGCTGGTCGCAGCCCTTCCTGGCCGCAGATCAAAAAGTGGTCTACTGCGCCAATGGCGGGGCCGGACGCTTCAAAGCCACTAACGATTATCAAAAATACTATGACTTGCTGCTTCAGGCCGGCTGCGAATTCTCCACCGAACGCGAACATGAGGTGCAGGGGTATCCGCTGATGAGCAACGGGCACGGCGTGCATAGCAGCGATCTTTTCGCCAATCTGCTCAGCCATGTGCATGCCCAGGGGAAAAGCCTGCCGCACTCGCTGTATGAGACCTTCACTTGCCTGCCTGCTGAAATAGCCAGCCTGGCTCTGTCGCTGGAGGAACCAGGCATGGTCAGCGCCCTAAGGCTGAATTTGCCGCTCTTGTGGGGGCGCAAAGACAATGCCTTCTACCTGGCCACCTCTGCCCTGGCATTTGTGGGCGAGGGCATAGACTGGGTGAACCCGGTCCCGAGAGCCAGCTGTATGAGCATGAGCGCCGAAAATATAAGCTTTATTCCTATGGACCGGTTTTCTGACCTGCTGCTGCCGCAGCCCCCGCGCGGCAGGGTGCGCGAGGCCCTGGATGCGATGTTTGCCGAGGGCCAGCGGCATAAGTTCTCTGCCCTGCGCATCGCAGTGCGCAAGCTGGCCCTGTGGCCGGAAAACAAAGTGCAGGAGACCAATATGGAGGTCTATGAATACCTGCGGGAAAAACTCTTTTCCGGCGAGTTGTGCATGACTGCCGACAGCGCACCGGCCAGCCGCCCCGGGGACCTGGCACCAGTCACATATTTTAGCCGAAGATGACTTGGTATGTCTTAGTGTCCAAAATCCTGCCAGGCCCCTTTTTGGACGGGGTCTAAATTAGACCCCGTCCAAAAAGGGGCAAGCTGGCATCTAGCCGGTTTTTGTCCCACGT
>CAYVCY010000120.1:0-6673 GCA_964450265.1 uncultured Clostridia bacterium | reverse complement strand
TGAAACAGTCCTTCGCCGGTACGGCAAGTTTGAAATGATCCGACCGCTGATAACATGGCAAAGCGTACCGCCGCCTGGACATCGGTCCCCCTTGCTCAGAGCCCTTGCCCTCCGGCTACTCATCCATTAGACTTAGTTGTACGCCAAGCGCATAAGGAGGCAAACCAAATGGTTAGTAACAAGCTCGCACGGGGAGCGATTATCGCTGCCCTCTACGTGTTGGTCACTTTTCTCTTTTCGCCGGTCAGCTACGGCACCTTGATTCAATTCAGAGCGAGCGAGGCACTGACCGTGCTGCCGATACTGTTGCCGGAGGCCATCGGGGGCCTTTATCTAGGGGTGATGTTGGCCAACATCCTTGGAGGACTGGGGCCGATCGACATCTTTGGCGGTAGCCTAGTCACGCTGCTGGCAGCCTATCTGACCTATCGTACCCGCAACTCTTGGCTAGCCTATTTCTGGCCGATTGCACTGAACGGACTGCTGATCAGCGTCTATCTGGCACCGATACTTGGAGTTCCATATTGGATCGGTGCGCTGACGCTATCCTTCAGCGAGGCTGTAGTTGTCTTGGCGCTAGGGGTGCCGTTGATCCGATGGCTACGTGACCGAAAACTATTTGGGTAAATAGAAAAGCAAAAACGGCCATCCGGTGATGAACGGATGGCCGTCTCAATGATCTATGCTTGCGCCTGTCAGGCGTTACTAGAGGAGGTGCCCTCGGCTCTATGACGGAAGCGCCAGATAAGGTACGCCGGCAGCAAGACAGCAACCAGGCTGACCAACTGGGCCACACGCATCGGTCCGATCATCAGGCTGTCGGTACGCAGACCCTCAATCCAAAAGCGCCCGGCAGAATAAAGTGCCAGATACCAAAGCACCAATTCTCCCTCAAAACGCACCTTCCTGCGCATCAGCAAGAGGAAAGCGAAGACCCCCAGATTCCATAATGACTCGTAGAGAAAGGTGGGATGGCGATAAGCACCGTCGATGTACATCGCCCAAGGCAAATCTGTCTCTCTGCCATATGCCTCTTGATTGAAGAAGTTGCCCCAGCGGCCGATGGCCTGTCCCAGGATGATACTGGGCGCGACGATGTCAGCCCAGCGGCGAAAGTTGATGCGATACTTGCACGTGTATAGCCATCCGGCCAGGAACCCTCCTGCCAGGCCACCATGGATGGCTAAGCCCCCATGGCGAATGGCCAAGATCTCCAGGGGATTGGCTAAGTACCAATCGAGGGCCCCAGAGAAAGCTACATAGTACAACCTGGCACCTAAGAGAGCCGCCGGTATAGCCACCAAGAACAGCGTGACAAATCTATCCTCGTCTTCGCCTTGTCTTCTCACTTCCCCCAGGGCTAGGTAGAAGCCGATGAACATGGCCATGGAAATAAGAACTCCGTACCAACGAATTTCAAAGCCACCGATGGTAAATGCGATTGGGTCCAAGAGCGTAGCCTCCTTAATAGGTACGTTGCTAAAGCAACAAGGCGAATCTTTCGTTACAAAGAATGGCCGCCACCCGCAACATCTGGGGCGTTCCTAGGCAGGGACCGCCTTCTCCATGGTACCACAAAACGCATCTCTCCCAAAAGCGAGGGCTGGGTAAATATGCCCGAAGCGGGCTGCAGCATATCCGCCCGGGTGACAGGCAACGCTAAGGCCAGTGAACTCTGTCTGGTTCTAAACGGGAGGAGAAGATGTCGTGAAAGCCAGCACCCGAGTGCCCTTTACTGTCCTGTGCGGAGTCCCCTTTGTGATGGTACTCAGCAATAGCATGCTCATTCCGGCTTTGCCATTGATGCAGTCGGCAATGAACCTCTCTGCCTTTCAGATCGGCTTGGTGGTTACCGCTTTCTCGGTTCCCGCTGGACTGACCATACCGATCGCCGGTTACTTATCGGACCACTTTGGGAGAAAAGTGATTATAGTGCCTGCTCTGTTCATCTTCGGAATCGGTGGCCTCCTGGCTGGAGTGGCTGGCCTGTTGATACCAAACCCCTTCATCTGGATTCTGGCAGCCCGCGTGCTGCAGGGGATCGGCGGGGGAGGCACCTACCAGTTGGCGATGGCTCTCACCGGAGATATTTTTCAGACCGCGGAGCGGGCTAAGGCTTTGGGCCTGCTGGAGTCTGCCAACGGGCTGGGCAAGGTAATCAGTCCGATTATCGGTTCTTTGGCCGCTTTGGTGATCTGGTTTGCCCCCTTCTTCATCTACCCTTTGCTGGCAATACCGGTAGCGTTAGGAGTTTGGTGGGTGGTGAAGGAGCCGGAGGCGGAAATGAGCAAACAAGGATTGGGTGAATATCTGGCTTCAGTCTGGCAGGTGCTCAAGAAGAACGCGTTATCATTGACTGCGGCTTTCCTGGCCGGCCTCTTGGCCCTGTTCATGCTGTTTGGAGTGCTCAGCTATCTATCCGATGTACTGGAGGAGAGCTACGGCATCGAAGGCCTGGCTAAGGGTTTTGTGATCGCCATTCCGGTACTGGCTATGGCGGTCACATCATACTTGAGCGGAAGGTGGCTGCAAAACCAAGGCGGTCAAGTGTGCAAGTGGGCTTCTATGGGCGGCATGCTGCTGATCGCTGTGGCGCTCTTGGCGCCAGCTTTCACCAGCGGCTTATATCTGCTGCTCACGGCGATCACCGTCCAAGGGATAGGCACTGGGCTGTCCTTACCGGCCATCAATCTGCTGATCACCGGTGCTGCCGCCCACGAGGAACGGGGAATGATCACCTGCCTATATGGGACAATGAGGTTCTTTGGGGCAGCCTTTGGACCTCCGGTATTCGGGTTGTTTGTGGCCGGCAGCAAGGTACCGCTGTTCATAGTATCGGCTGTGGCGATGACCATAGCCGGGGTGCTAGCGTTCACCTGCATCAAAGCCCCGCAACTGCAGGACGGAAACGGGGCCAAACACGGGCAGCACTCGGCATCTCGACTGCCAGACGAGAGACGCAGCGGCCTGCCCAATCGGCGCAAGACACCGCTGCGGTAGCGCCGCAGAGGAGTGGGACTGGGGGACTGGCCTTCCTGTTCTGTTTCGCCTTGGCGGAATGGAACAGCAGGGCCTGTCCCCGCCGTCCCGCGGCGCTACACCCGCCGCCCCTATGAACGGAAGTGGGGCATGCCTAGATGGACATGCCCCACTTCTTGATGGTGACAGCCTTGAGCCGACTAAAGAGGACGTCTACCGCCAGGCCCAGCAGAATAATGGTCACCAGCCCGGAAAAGACCGCAGCGGTGTCCAGACTGTAGCGCATTCGGTAAATAAACCAGCCCAATCCACCCTTGCTACCGGTAACGCCGAACACCAGCTCCGCCGCGATCACCGTGCGCCAACCGTATGCCCATGCCAGCTGCAGCCCGGCGATGATGTGGGGCAGTGCCGCCGGAATGTAGATCTGCCTCACGATGGCCAGGCCGGAAAGGCCCAGATTACGACCTACCCTGATCATAGTCTGGGGAATAGTGCTGAAGCCAGTGTAAGTACTGAGCGATAGCGACCAGACCACGGAATGAACGATCACAAACAGCAAGGATCGCTGCCCCAACCCAAACCACAGCAATGCCAAAGGCAATAATGCAATAGCGGGCAACGGATTAAACATGGAGGTGAGCAGACCCTGCAAGTCCCGGCCGATGGGGGTAAGGATCGCCAGGGCAGTGAGTAAAAAGGCCAAGACCAAGCCGATGCCCAGCCCGAGAAGGAGCACGTACAGTGTATTGGCCACGTAGGGCCAAAGCTCCCCACTAGCGACCAGCCTGGACATCTCCAACAGCACCCGGGAAGGTGCAGGCAGCACGATCTCCGGCGTGTCGAACCAACGCACTAGCCCCTCCCAGAGGAGAAGCAGCAATAACAGCAGACGAATCCGTCGCATGGAGCTCCCTCCCTCTATTCTGCAACCTGAAGCAGAGAGCGGATCTCTTGACAGGCATGGTAAAACTCAGATGGCTGCTCCCCAAGGTGCTTGCGAGCGCGGTTATCCACGATTTGCTTCACCCGAGCTGGCCCAGACGTCAAAACCACGATGCGATCTCCCAAGACCACCGCCTCGTCTATACTATGAGTGACGAAGATGATGCTGTTGTTCGTCTTTTCCCAGAGCCGCAGCAGCTCCTGTTGCATGATCATTCGAGTCTGCGAATCAAGGCTGCCGAAGGGTTCATCCATCAGCAGAATATCCGGTTCCAAAGCTAAAGCACGCGCTATCGCTACCCGCTGCTTCATCCCCCCGGAAAGGGTGTGTGGGAAGAAGTTCACAAACTTGCCCAGGCCAACCATGTAAAGATACTCCAATGCCCGATCGCGGGCTGCCCGCCGACTGTTTTCCCTGCCGGTCGTGAGCAGCGCGAACTCCACATTGGATAGTACTGTCTTCCAGGGAAGCAATTGATCGAACTCCTGAAAGACCACCACCCGGTCGGGGGCCGGGTGGCTGACGATCTCCCCAGCCAAGCGGATTTCCCCTGACTTGGCTGGCAGGAAGCCAGCGATCGTCTTCAGAATGGTAGACTTGCCGCAACCCGAGGGGCCGAGCAGGATCAGTTTCTCCCCTGGAAAGAGGTCGAAGGACACATCCACCACTGCCAGATGCTCTTCTGACGGCCGAGAATAGCAGACAGACAGATCTCGCACCTGTAGTTTGGGCTTATCCATCAGCGATTCACCGACTGATGCAGATTAGGGTAAGTGACATCCCGAACCCCACTGGGGATCCTGCTGATATACCCGGCCTGATGCATGAACTCGGCATAGCGCATCATGCCTGCCGGAGCGATATCCCAGCTCACTCCCGGCCAGGTGATGTATTCTTCATATGCAGATGCTGCGACCTTTCCGTCCGCTGCTGCCAAGATGGCCGCTGCCTTGACCGGTTGATCCCGCAGCATGGCCAAAGCGTCCTCCAGTGCCTGCACAAAGGCCTGATAAGCGTCGCTGGACTGGCGATGGAAGCTTTCGCTGGCCACGGCTACTATGTAGGAAAAGTTTTCACCGAAGGCTTCCGCTCCTTCGGCCACCACCCGCAGTGAGGGATCCGATTTAAGTAGCTCAAACTGGTAAGGAGGTGCCGAGTAATAGGCAGTCACTTCCCGGTGAGCCAGCAATGCGGCAGCAGCGTCGGGATGAGGCAAGGCAACAATCAGATCATCCAACGCACCCGCGTCACCCAGCTCCTGCTCGGCCGCCATAGCCAACAGGATATGCTGGTTGCTGCCCGGGCCTGGCAGGGCGATCTTGTGGCCAGGCTTGAAATCCTCAAACTGCAAAATGTCGTCCTGATAGGTGAGCAGGAACAACGGCATCGAGTCCAGCGCGCCGGCTATCTTCCACTGCACCCCTTTATCCCACCCGATCAAGAAGGGCGGCATGCCCATGAACCCAATATCCAGAGTACCTGCCACCATCGCCTCACTTACCGCTCCCCCGCTGCCCAACTTCACCGTCTCCAAGATCACACCAGGCAAATGCTTTTCGATCAGCCCTTCCTCCAACATGATTGTGAATGGCGCATAGCCAAGGCCAAACTGATCCGCGATGCGGATCCTCAGTTCTGAAGCCGGCTTCGCAGCGCAACCAACCAAGCCAGCCTGGATCACTGCCAAGGCCAACAACAGTGTCAACAACCACCAAACCCTTCTGGTCTTCAATTTCACAGCCTCCCTTTCCCCGTCGCCGATTCTCCTACACATTATGGAAGACTGCCCTAAAGGGTGCACCGGAGCTTCGAGCAAAACAGAAACGCTAGCAGGGACCTACAGGCACCTGCTAGCGTTTCCGTTCCAAATCCCTCAAGAACCGGTTTATTTCCTCCATCAGTTTGGCTGCTCTGGAAAAGTCCTCTTCCTTCCCCCGCTGAAAGAAACCTCTGGCTGCCCGCTGCATCGCCAAAGAAGATTGGCGCACCAAAATTCGCGGACTCCTTGTCACCCGTGCGCGCACTGCACTCCCCCCTCGAGCCGTTTGACGGCTGGATGTTATATTCTACTGACCGATCCGGCCAACTAGAACGGGAGAACCAGACATCAGGTGCGCGCGTCTCTAGTACTGTTCCGGTACAAGTAGACTACCGATAAGATAGATCAGCAGGTTGAGTCCGGGGATGATCAGCCACAGAATCCGCACGAACACCGGATCAATATTCAAGTATTCTCCGATGCCCCCGCATAAACCAAGCAGCACCCGGTTGGTCCGGCTGCGGTATAGACGCTTCATCGCCTCTCCCTCCAATTCCATGATCACTAGTTGATACGTAATGCAGGCCTCTTGGTTTCACTGATCAGTTTCTCAGCCTGAATCATTTGCCCCAGCCGCGGAAGCCTAGCTTTTACCTGGGTAATGCTCCCCAATCGGTCGGCCGCAGCAGACGCTGGTTCCGCGAACCGCGATACGGCAGATCCAGATCCCTGGCCTCCTGCTGGTAACGTCCTTCCACCAACACATCCACCACCTGCAAGATACGTCCAGCCCATGGCTGTGACTGCAGCTCGTGCAAACAATAGCCAGTATACAGCCAGACATTGCAACCCCTAGCCTTAGTCCCTGCTGCCAAAGCAAGGGTCGCCTCTGGCTGCAATAGCGGTTCCCCACCAGAGATAGTCAACCCCGAGACCAAAGGATTTGATAGCAGTTCCTGCAAAAGGTCGTCTGTATCTGCCAGATACCC
>CAYVCY010000119.1:0-6707 GCA_964450265.1 uncultured Clostridia bacterium | reverse complement strand
GTACCTTGTAACATCGCGATGTTACAAGGTACACGTCCCGCTGTATCATTCGGGGAGCGTACTATCTCGCGCCCTTGTCGTAAGGCACGCCGGAGGCTTTCGGTGCCTGAGAACGGCGCGAGGTGAACGTGAGCACAACCAGGGTCGCGATGTAGGGAACCATCTTATATACGGCGTTGGGAATGGCCAGACCCCGGAGAAACGGAATGCCGGAGTAAGTGGCTGCGATGGTCTTCATCAAGCCGAAAAACAACGAGGCGAATAGTATCTGCTTCGGCCGCCATTGCCCGAAGATCAGCACCGCCAAGGCCAAGAAACCATAGCCGGCCACAGTGGCGTTGAAGTTGGTGGAGGTAGGGATAACAAAAATCAATCCGCCCATCCCAGCCAGAACCCCAGAGATCATTACGCCAGCGTAACGCATGCGATAGACATTGATTCCTACTGAGTCAGCTGCTTGTGGGTGCTCGCCACAGGCGCGCAGTCGGAGACCGAATCTGGTGCGATAGAGCACCACCGCTGACACAATCAAAATGATCACTCCCAGATAGGTAGTGATATAGGTGTTCTGGAAAAACAATTGGCCCAGTACCGGGATCCTGCCTAGTAGCGGCACCGAGCTGATGCGGAAGGTGTTTCTAAACTGAATCTGCTGCACACCGAAGCGCATTCTGGCTACGTAGATGGCCAATGCGGGAGTGAACATGTTAATGGCCGTGCCGCTGATCACCTGATCAGCCTTCATATTGATGGAAGCATAGGCATGCAACAGAGACAGCAGCAGACCCGCCGCGGCAGCCACCAACAGTGCCAGCAGAAGCAGCGATTGGCCCTGCAAGTCATCCTGGAAGATGTTGATGAACAGAATGCCGGTGAAGGCACCAAAGACCATGATCCCTTCCAAGGCGATGTTCACAACGCCGCTGCGTTCAGAAAACATGCCGCCCAGAGCGACGATCAAGAGCGGGATGGTAAAGAACATGGTCTGTTGAAACAAGAAGTATAGCGTGCTAGCCATTGATCTTGCCACCTCCCGCTTTGCTTTGGCGGCGGTCCAAATAGGTCTTGATGATCAACGAGAAGGCGCTGAAGTAGATGATCGAGGCGATGATAATATTGATCACCTCGGGGACAAAGTCGTAAAGCTGCATATAGAAGCCGCCGACGGTAATGTAGGCAATAAACAATCCGGCCAGCAAAATGCCAGCAGGGCTAGAGAGCCCCAGCAAGGCCACCGGAATCCCCTGAAAACCCTCAGCCGCCAGAACATCCACCACCTCGATATGCTTGCCGGAACCGGCCAGATAGAGCAGTCCGCCGCCCAAGCCGGCCAACGCGCCCGCAATCAGCATAGAAAGGATGATGCTCTGCTTCTCATCGATGCCGGCATACTGACTGGCAAACCGATTTAGCCCCACGGCCTTCAACTCATATCCAAAGGTGGTCTTGTTCAGCACGACGTGAATGACGATCACAGCCAACACGGCGATGAAGAAGCCTCCGTTGACATTGGAGCGGGGAAAGAGCGCGCCGAGCCCCATCGAGGGAATAACGGCGGTAGCCTTTACCGCCAACGACTGGTTGCGCAGCGAATCAAACATGGTGCGGGCCACCAGATAATTGACCAAATACATGCCGATATAATTCATCATAATGGAAGATATCACTTCGTTGACGTTGGCATACGCCTTCAGAATACCGGGAATGACGGCCCACAAAGCTCCAAACAACAGCGCGGCCAACAAGGCGACAACCCAGTGTACCACCCCCAGAGACGAACCGAATACGCCCACCAGCACTGCCCCGAAGGCGCCGACGATGAATTGACCTGGCGTGCCGATGTTGAACAAACCGGTCTTAAAGGCAAAGCCTACCGAAAGCCCGGTGAGGATGATCGGAGTGGCAAAATAGAGCACCTGGCCGACGCTGCGCATACCGCCAAAGGTCGCTCCCATCAGGATAGCATAAAACCCTTGCGCAGACTGGGCGGGGTTGCTGACCAGCAGTATGATCAACCCGAACAGCAAACCGACGGCGATGGCAAACACCGAGGACAAAAGTCCGGAAGTGGCTCCTGGTTTTCCCCGTCTGAACAGCTTCACATCAATCCCCTCCCTCTATCAATTCGCCGCTTTGGCCCCGGCCATGTAGAGGCCGAGTTGTTGCTCGGTGATCTGATCGGGGTCAAGATCGGCTACAATTGAGCCCTCGTGGATCACTAGAATGCGATCGCTGAGACTGAAAACCTCATCCAACTCCAGCGAAACCAAAAGCACCGCTTTGCCTGCATCCCGCTGCTTCACCAGCTGGCGATGAATGAATTCGATCGCCCCCACGTCCAAACCTCGGGTGGGCTGTACTGCGATCAGTAGGTCCGGATCCCGATCGATCTCCCTGGCCACAATCGCCTTTTGCTGATTGCCGCCGGACATAGAACGGACTGTGGTCTCGGGGCCTTGTCCGCTGCGAATATCATACTTACCTATCAGTCCTTTTGCATAGGCAAAGATCTGATCATGCAGCAGGAAGCCGTGTTTTTGGAACTCCGGCGTAAAATAGCGCTGCAACACCAGATTTTCCCCGAGGGAATAGTCGAGGACAAGTCCATGTTTATGCCTGTCCTCGGGAATATGGGCTAAGCCATGGGTGTTGCGGTGGCGAACCGATTGTTTGGTGATCTGCTGGCCATTCAAGTAGACCTCACCTTGATCGGGTTTAATCAGCCCCGCCAGCGCCGCCACCAGTTCCGACTGACCGTTACCGTCAATTCCGGCGATGCAGACGATCTCTCCCCTGTGCACCTGGAAGCTGACTTCGTTCACCACCCACTTGGCGTTCCCCTGGCTGGAAGACTGTACGGATAGCTTGTCAACCTTGAGCACCTCAGCGCCAGGAGAGGCCGGCCCTTTGTCGATGTCCAGACTGACCTTTCGCCCCACCATCAACTCTGACAGAGCGTCCTGATTCGTCTCTGCAACCTGCACCACCCCGACAGTCTGGCCCCGGCGCAGGACGGTGCAGCGATCAGCAACCGCCTTAATCTCGTTTAGTTTATGGGTAATAAAGATGATCGATTTCCCCTCGGCACTCAGGTCGCGCATGATCTGCATCAGCTCCTGGATCTCCTGGGGGGTGAGCACTGCCGTCGGCTCGTCGAAGATCAGGATCTCATTGTCTCGATAGAGCATCTTCAGGATTTCCACCCGTTGTTGCATGCCAACCGTGATCTCGGAGATCAGCGCATCCGGGTCAATCCGTAGCTGATAGCGCTGGCTGAGCTGCAGCACCTTCTCCCTTGCCTCGACCATGCGCAGAAAACCATGCCGGGCAGATTCCACCCCGAGCACGATGTTTTCCAGCACCGTGAAGTTCTCCACCAGCTTAAAATGCTGATGAACCATGCCGATACCCAGGGAGTTGGCGTGGCGGGGGTCAGCGATCTGTATCTCTTTTCCCCGCAACTTGATCGCCCCGTGCTCAGGTTGATACAGCCCAAACAGTACGTTCATCAGGGTGGACTTGCCCGCACCGTTCTCGCCGAGCAAAGCATGGATCTCACCTGGCTTCACTTGCAGCACCACATTGTCATTGGCGACGACACCGGGAAACTCCTTGGTGATGTTCAACATCTCTATCACATAGTCCACGAGACCCCTCCTCACTGGAACACAAATACAGTTTGATGATAGCATAGCATGAACAGAAGTTTGCAGGCAATTAAAAAGCAGTATCACAGTTTGCACTGTGATACTGCACAAGAAACTATCGATCCTAGTCGATCAGAGTGACAGAAACGATGCTCAGCGGCAGTTCAGTCGCTGCAGTGACATCGGTATCCTTCAGCGGAGCGACGCTGCCATCCACCAGCTTGGCGTAGATGGCGTCATAGTCGGCCTGAGTGAAGTCCTCGAAACGGGAGTTCTCCATCGGAAGGCCGATGCCATCGACAGTGGCGTCCAAGCTGACGCTCTCACCGCCAGGGAAGCTATCCCCGTAGAAGGCAGCGATCCCGTCATAAACGGAAATGGATAGCTGCTTCATTGCAGAAGTAATCACCGTCTCGGATTCGTTGGACTGATCGACGTCCACGCCGATCACCTTTGTGCCGGCTGCTTCCGCCGCAGCCATCACCGAGTTGCCAACCGCGCCACCACAGCCGAAGATCACTTCGGTGCCGTCGTTGTACCAGGAAGCAGCGAGAGCCTGGGCTTCCGGAGTAGCATCAAAGCCGCCGGTATAGTGATACTTAAGCTCGATGGAATCGATTCCCATCTCCTCGGCAGCCAGTTCTGCGCCTTGTGCATAGCCGTAACCAAAGCGGATAACCGCCGGCACCGCCATACCACCCATGAAACCGAGCTTGGTGTAGCCTTCCTTGACAGCGGCATAGCCAGCTAGGAAACCGGCCTGCTCTTCAGCATAGAAGACTGAGTAGACGTTGTCTTCGATCCTCGAGATCAAGTTATCAAAGTCGCCGTTGTTGGGGAAACCGTCTAACAGAATGAACATCACGTCTGGGTGATCGTCCTGAGCCTGCAACACAGCCGGCTCGAACAAGAAGCCAGGGCAGACGATCAGCTTGGCACCGCCCTCGACGGCTAGATCGATGGTATCGATGTAGGAGGCAGTCGTCTTTTCAGCTGGTTGATAATACTTGTAGGTGATGTCATGCTCTTCGGCATAAGCCTTGAGGCCTTCCCAAGAGCCTTGGTTGAAGGATTTGTCATCGATGGTCCCAATGTCAGTAACCAGAGCCAGCTCGTATCCTTGGGGATCATCGTCGTCGTCAGGTGTCACCACCGTGGGGGTACAGCCAGACAGCACGGGCAGCAGCAATGCCATAGTTAGCATAAACACTAGGAACTTCTTCAAAGTATACCCTCCCTTTAATCATTGCTTAATGACCCACCAGTAATATACAACATACGTTGGGTTTTTTCAATGGCTGTCCGATGGACGATGCCATTGTTCTTTTTGTCAATCCAGACATTCACCCTGTGCACTGCGACCAGCACAGGGGCTTTCCGGCGACGGGGTGACGTCGCCGGGGATAGATTCTTTGCCGGCTCTGGGTGACAAAAAAAGGGGTGTCATTCTGAGAGCACTCGCAGAGTGCAGCGAGGAATCTAGTTCCTCTGCGTGCTGCTGCCGCGCGACCAGGGGGCAGGCCTGCGTGCGACAGGCACATTGGCTGCCCATTCAAAGAGCGAGCAAGGCTGGATCAAAGGCAGCAGCTGTTTGAGTCGCCCCTGCTAATCCCGCTTCAGTTTTGCAGCAAGACGTTTCTCCTAATCTAGGTAGATAGCGCACTGGATGGGCGACGAGTGCTGCTGCCTCCAGCCGCAGGGAGCTCATCCATTAGCTTGCCAGACAGTGACTGGGCACGCAGGCCTGGCCGAACACTAAGGCGAGACGGCGGAGACAGGCCCCGCGCAAGCCGAGGCAGCCGTCTAGAGCCGGCAAGCCGAGGCAGCAGCTTCTTCAGCGATCTAGCTATTCTGCAACCAGAGCTGCTCTAACCCGCTGCAGGCGCTGCAAGGTGCGCTCTCTGCCCAGAAGCTCCATGCTGGAAAACAGCGGCGGCGAGACTTTGCCGCCGGAAATGGCTAGGCGAACAGTCATGAACAGTTCCTTGGTGCTCCACCCCAACTGTTCCTTCAGCTCTCTCATTTCCTGCTCCAGATCTGCCTCGGCCCAGTTGAGGCCGGATAGAGCGGCGATCAAAACGTCCAGGCCACCTGCGCCATCCTGCTTCTTCAGCGTCTTCTGAATCTCTGCCAACGGCACTTCCGGCTCGTGGAAGAAATATGGGAAGTTAGAGATGGCGTCCAACCTAGGCAGCCGTTCCTGCACCAGAGGCATCAACCGGACCAGATAGCCCATGTCCGCCTGCTCGCCGATGAAACCGGCTTGCTGCAGGAAAGGAACCAGTCGCTCGGCCAAGTCTCTGGCATCCAGGCGACGGATCCACTTAGCGTTGATCCAATCCAGTTTCTTGATATCAAACACGGCATTGGATACCGTACAACGCTCTAGGCTAAAATGCTGCAGCATATCCTCCATGGTCATGATCTCATCATCTTCCTCCTGCAGTACAGGACTCCAGCCCAAGAAAGCCAGAAAGTTGAGCATCGCTTCCGGCAGATATCCCATCTCGGCATACTGACCGATGAAGGTAGCCCCTTTGCGTTTACTCATCTTGCTGTGATCCTCGTTGAGCATCACGCTGAAGTGAGCGAATTGGGGCAACTCCCACCCAAGCGCTTGATAGATAAAGATCTGAGGGAATGTGTTAGCGATGTGCTCAGCCGCGCGGGTGACCACGCTGATCTGCATCAAATAGTCGTCCACCACAGTGGCAAAATTGTATACCGGAATACCGCTAGACTTGATGATGATCGGATCCCCCATCAGAGAACCGTCGGCCTCGATCCAGCCCCGCACCAAATCGTGAAATCCGACCTTTTGATCGGGGGCGATCAAGCGCACAGTAGGCTTGCGCCCCTTGGCGCGCAGCCGCTCCCGCTGCTCAGAAGTGAGGTGCCGGCAGCGCCCGTCATACTTGATGTCCTGTTTGGCTGCTGCCTGTGCCTGTCGTTGCTGCTCCAGTTCCTCGGCAGTGCAGAAGCATTCGTATGCCTTGCCGGTATCCAACAGTTGCTGCCCATAATGATTATAGATCTCCAATCGTTCGCTTTGCCGATAGG
>CAYVCY010000118.1:0-6753 GCA_964450265.1 uncultured Clostridia bacterium | reverse complement strand
AGCGGGACGTGTACCTTGTATCATCGCGATGATACAAGGTACACGTCCCGCTGTCTCATTCATTCGCCTGACAGGTACTCCTCCAAACAGATTCCGTTCTCCATGATCTCTTCAGCGTGTTCGATGCCCACGTAGCGGAAGTGCCATGGCTCGAAGATGATTCCGGTGATCTCCTGTTTGTCTTCGGGATAGCGCAAGATGAAGCCAAACCTAGCACAATTCTCCTTCATCCACTTGGCGGCCTCGGTCTTGGCGAAGCCTGCGTTCAGCGACTGGTACTGTGGGGTGACCACATCGGCAGCCAAACCGGTGTTATGCTCGCTGGTGCCGGGTCTAGCTACTCTGGCAGCTGCCAGTCTTTCTGCTTCGTCCCGGGCATGACCGAGATTCAGAAATTCCTTCACCTTGTTCTCGAACAATTGCTTCTGTCTCGCCTGTGGCCGATAGGAAGAGACGACCAGCAGATTGATGCCTGCTTCCTCCTTTGCGGCATTGAGCATGGCGATCATTCCGTCTGCAGCAGTGGTTTCCATCTTGAAACTGCCTTGAATCGTCTTTAGCTCGGGCACCTGGTCTTCCGGCAGCGGTTGTGCCGCGCTGACCAGGATCAGATAGGGGTCATCTTTCCATTCTTCGTCGTCAACCGGTACAGGCGTTTCATCGCCCGGCAGCCGATCATCAGGCGGATCCACCACTAGCGGTGGTTGCTCGGGGATGCAGCCGGATACGGCACCGGCAGCCATTATTGTCAGTAGCAATATCGCAAGCACCGACCGTAAGAGCTTTCTTGTCTTCATTGGCATCTACCTGTCCTTATCTTGAAGTCTATTGCGGTTTTATCTCTAGCATTTATTCTAACACAGTCACTGAGTAAAACAGAATACCGGCGTGCCAGGTTTGCGGTGCATATTCCAGGAGCGGTAAACTGGGTTGATACTTGCAGAAACTAACGCACAGAAGAAGGAAAATTGCATCTGATTGATGAATGCCATGCTTAGGGAGAGAAGAGTCTGAGTGCATGGTGATGGGAGTGAGCGGTGTGCGTGATGATAGTGGCAGTCTGCTTCGCCTCCTGGAACAGGTGGAAGAAGCCCTATTGCTCAGTTCTGGGGGCGGCAAGATCTTGGCTGCCAATTTAGCGGCCCAACAGCTCTATGGATACTCCAGTGAGGATTTCGTAGGGCTACGCATAGATGATCTCTGTAGCTCAGACGGGGTGTTTGCGGACATCGACGGCTATAGGACGGGAGATGGCTCCGGTGTGCCTTTGATAGTCAGTCATCGCGACAGCAGCGGACGGGAGTTCAATGTCTTAGTACAACGCACTAGGTTGCATATCGATTCCAATCCCTATTGGTTGCATGTGATCACCGTCAATGACATCGATTGCGTGCCAACTGCTTCCAGCGTAGTCAAGACAGCTGCCGGTTATGCAGCGTTATCTGGCAAGCAGGTAGACGAGATCGTGGCCAGTTTCACCATGATCTCCCACTTTGCTACGGCTGGGATGATGCTCTTGGACACGTCTGGGACAATCCTGGCCATCAATGACTCACTTTGCACTTCGTTGGGCTATCGCAAGCAAGAGCTGCTAGGTGAGCACTTTCTGAGCATGACAGCTACCGAGGACTTGCGAGCCAGTGTGGAGATGTTTTCCACCTTGATGGCCGGCCGCATTCGTTCCTATGAGCAGGAAGGTAGGTTTGTTACACGCTCCGGCGCTGTTATCTGGGTCAGGATCACGGCTACGGCTTTGTTTAGCGGGTCGGACCGGCGACTGCTCTGTATCTGCCAGGTAGAAGACATCACAGCCGAGAGAAACCGCCGGGAGGAGTTGGGTCATTACGCCGCATTGGTGCGCAATTCCGATGTGGCCATCTATAGTGTGGATTTGCAGGGGCTGGTCAGCAGCTGGAATCCGGCCGCCGAGCGCACCTATGGGTATGCGGAACGAGAGATGCTGGGACAGCCGGTGGCAGATCTGTTCCCCGACAGCAACCAGCTTTCGGTGCCGCCATTTATGGAGCAGGCGATGCAAGGCCAGGCTCTGCAGATAGAGACCAGTCATAAGAAGCGGGACGGCAGTCTGATCAGCGTAAGCCTCAGCCTCGCCCCGATCCGAGACGAGCACGGTGAGACGGTGGGTGTTTCCATGCTAGCCAGGGATATCACAGAGCTAAAGCAACTGCAGAACGAGATTGCCCAGTTGGACCGATTGAATCTGGTAGGTGGAATTGCGGCCAGCATCGGGCACGAGGTGCGCAATCCGATGACCACTGTGCGCGGATATCTTCAGCTGATGCTGCGCAAGCCGGAACTGCAACATCTGCAAGTTCAGCTCAATCTGATGATTGAAGAGTTGGACCGCGCCAACGACATCATCACCGAGTTTCTTTCTCTCACCCGCAACCTGCCGGCCGAGAAGTCTCTGCAGAGCCTCAGCGATGCCATTCGCAACGTGTTGCCTTTGATCGAAGCGGAAGCCGCTCTGCGCGGGAATGAGATCACGTTGAACATCAATGATGTGCCAGACATTTACATGGATTTAAAGGAGGTGCGACAACTGCTGCTCAATTTGGTCCGCAACGGGCTCGAGGCGATGAGTGCCGGCGGGCGGTTGACTATTGGCACATATGTGCAGTGTGGCGAGGTGGTGCTGGAGGTGGCTGACCAAGGATGTGGCATCTCGGATGAAGATCAAGCCAAGCTGGGAACGGCTTTCTTCACCACCAAGGAATCTGGAACCGGTCTGGGATTGATCACTTGCTTCAGCATTGCGGCGAAGCATCGGGCCAGGATCACTTTGGACACCGGCTCGACTGGCAGTACTTTCCGGGTCAATTTCCGGTTGCCGGAGGCGTAAGGGGAAGGTAGTAGAGGAGGAGGACAGATGCCGGCTAGAGGAGAGATAATCGAAGGTTTTGTTGGAGAAGAGCAGATCTCGTTACGCACCCGCATCGAGAACTACTTGCTGGTTGCTCTGGGGATCAAACCGATGAGTTTGCTGACCCTGCCGGGAGAGATGCTGTCAGGTGAGCAGCTGGGTTGGCGCATCGATAATCTCTATCGGGAGAAACTGCAGGAAATTCAACACCTATCCTGGTGGGGGCAGCTGTCGTGGCAGTTGCGGTACCTGGGGCAGCGTTCTGTCGACTGGAAGAGACAGTTGCTCAGCCAAGCCTACCGACAGGTAGTGGAGGCGTCGGAAGCATATCAAGCCCATCTCCATTGGGCGCGAGCTTTCGAGCTGCACACGACCTTTTGGGAGGTGAGGCCGACGGTGCGCGAACTCTATCTCTATTGTAGCCCGTCGGTCGAGGACGAAATAGAACAGCTGATGGCAGAACGACAGCGTATTCACCAACAGGCGCGCAAGCATGCCACCAAGGAGACACCCCTATCCCTGTTGGTCTATCCGGAAGAACAGTCTCCGGACTACCTGGTCAGATTGGGGCGCTTATTGGGATATCCCAAGTGCTGCATTGAGGCCTATCGCCAGGACCGCGCTCAGGGCATCAATGTGGAATCTCGCATGGCGTCAGCGCTGCAGGATTCTGTGGCAGACGAAGTGCCGTGGGCGTTTTTTACAGGCAACTTCTTCCCTTGCTCGCCCGATTGCCAGCAGGCAAGCCAGTTGGGGCGGCAGGCATATCAAGAATTGGCTGCTATCGACCGTCACTTGGGGGAAGAATATAAACGGTTGCTGCTGGAAAACCGTGAGCAGCTGAGAAGTTATCCGGAGATCATCAATCGTCACGTGCAGCACGTAAAGGGCAGGTCGGCTTTTCGGTCCAAGTAGCTCCAGCTTTCCCCCAATTTCTCATTCCGAGCGCTAGCGAGGATCTGCATTAAGGCCTTTGGTTGGGACCGGGGGACTGAACCTACTGTCCCGTCCGGTTGATGCAAGATTTCGCCTATGTTGGTTGACACTACTAGCAGCCTGCCATAGAATGACTTCTAACTATGTCAGAAGAGGAGAGATAAACAAATGACAGTAAGACAGCTAGCTGAGAATATCTACTGGGTCGGCGTCGTCGACTGGGACATTCGGTATTTTCACGGTCCGGCTTTCTCGACCCATCGCGGAACCACATACAACTCCTATTTGATCTTGGACGAGGAGATCACTCTGGTGGATACGGTGTATGGACCGTTTGCCGACAAATTGCTGCAAAACATCTCTCAGGTTGTCGATCCTGCTAAGATCACCCGGGTCGTCTCCAATCATAGCGAGAGCGATCACTCCGGCGCGCTGCCCAAAGTGATGGCTGCCGCCAAGAACGCCAAGCTCTATTGCACAGCTAAAGGGGCCGAGTTCTTGGAGCAGCAGTATCATCAGGGGTGGGAATACAATATAGTCAAGTCGTTTGACGAACTGAACTTGGGCAAACGCACCCTCACCTTTCTAGAGGCACCGATGCTGCACTGGCCTGACAGCATGTTCACCTATCTCAAAGAAGACGGTATTTTGATGCCGAACGATGCTTTTGGCCAACACTATGCCAGCTCCGGGCGCTTCGACGACGAGGTGGATATGGCCATCGTGATGCAAGAGGCCACCAAGTACTATGCCAACATCCTCACCCCATTCTCCAGATTGGTGGCCAGGAAGCTGCAAGAGGTGGAAGAGTTGGGGCTGCCGATCAAAATGATTTGTCCTAGCCATGGGATCATCTTCAGGCAGGATCCAGGTCGTATTGTGCAGGCCTATAAAGAGTGGTCCACCACCCCTGGCCAAGAAAAGGTGGTAATCGCTTACGATACTATGTGGGAGAGCACTGCCAAGATGGCAGACGCTATCGCAGCCGGCGTGGATTCGCAGGGAGTGGACTATCAGCTATTCCGCATTTCTAAATCGGACCGCAATGACATGATCACGGCCATCCAAACCGCAAGAGCGGTGGCCATCGGCTCCCCCACGATCAACCGGGGCATGCTGGCCACGGTGGCTCCGCTGTTGGACGACCTCTCCGGACTGCGGCCTATGGGCAAGACCGCCGTTGCCTTCGGTTCTGAGGGTTGGGGCGGCGGTTCGGTAGCGGCAATCAACCACTATCTGCAGAAGCTGGGCTGGCAATTGGTCAGCGACGGCCTCTCGCTGAGGTGGAACCCCGAGCAGGATAGCCTAGCAGCTGCCAAAGATCTCGGCGTCCAGTTGGCTAAAGCAGCCAAGAAATAGTTTTCGGGTGATTGCCGTTTTGTCGCAATTTGACGACTAGGAGCAGGATTAGCCCTTGCTGCTGACGAAATGAAGCTATGGCCAGATGTACCGACCGATCAGCTGTCATCCTGGCAGCGATCGTGTGGGGTATGTGGCTAGATGGCCGGGGATTGGTTTTGCCGATCCGGTTCTTATGGAGGGTGTCATGACAATTCTCTATGCAGTGCTGTTGCTGTTTATCATCATCCTGATCTGGAGAATCAATCATCCTGGCGACCTGCGGCTGAATAAGCGGTTTATCGGTCGCTACGTGCAAGACCTGCAAGGAAGGGGCCCGACACAGGTGAGGGTGAACCGTTTACGTGTCGGCTCGGCTGCGCCAAATCAGGCAGAGGATCGCGTTCATTTTAATCTGGAAGTTGGGTTCGCTGACGGAAGCAAGCGCTCGCTGTTGGCTCAGATCGTGTATCCTTTGGAACAGTTGCTGCAGGAGCGGGCCAGTCAATCCCGTCCAGGTGCCGATGAAATGATGCCTGATACAATGGGCACACCGACGTCCAATCAAGGGGATTACCTGGAAAAGCTGAGGGAGGATCCGTTCAAAGATCTGACCAAAGAGGAGCAAGTGACGGCGGAGAGGGCTAAGCAGTTGGCCGCGGAAGTGGAAGGTTTGAAGCGATTGAATGGCCTGGGAGTGTTATTCCCTCGCTTTATTGCCCACGACGCTAAGCAGATGATCACTTTGACCGATGGTATCGGAACCAAGCGTCTCGATGGCCTGCTGCAGCAACGGGATGTGGCTGGGCGCGCGGAATTGCTGCGTTCTATAGTCTCCGATCTGGCCACTTTCCACCAGCGAGGGAAGACCGTTGCCGGTTATTTCATGCCTGGCGCGGGTCACTCAGATAGGAAGATCAAGACGGAGATGCAGAACTCTCTGTCGGCTTGGGACAAGGTTGGTGCGACCATCAGCAAAGAGGACTTTGTGCAGGTTTTAGATCTAGCTGAACCGCTGCTTAAGACCAGCGAGGTTCAGCCTGGGCTGAGGTTGGTGGACAGCTCCCCCCGCGCTTATTTCTTGCAAGGGGGCAAGGCTGGGCGAGCCACCTGGGATGGGGTGCGGACTGATGTTTCGGCCTTCGATGTGGTCGAATTGGTGTGCGACCCGGCAGTAGGCCTCAACGCCTCGGAAGAGATCGGACTATTTGAGCATTATCTGCAGTGCCTGGAAGTGCCGGAAGATGAGCAAGCGGAACAAGGGCAGCTGATGATCCGCTTGGCAGTCTATTTTCGGTTGGTGTTGCTGGGATATTTGGCGCATTATTGGGCGGCTAAGCCGGAACAAAGAGGGGTGGGCATCAAGTACTGGAAGCCAAATGCTATTGCTGCTGCCTCTAGGAACCTGATGGAGATGATGTCCGCGGACCCCGAACTAGCAGGCCTGCTGGAGAAGCTGCGTGAGCCATTGACACTGATGTCCCAATTGAATTGATCGCGCAGGAAAACCAGGGCGGCCCAGGGGAGCTTCTTTGAGCCACGAGGACGGTTCCGATGGCTCACTCGCGAGTGAGCCATCGGAACCGTCCCCGTGG
>CAYVCY010000117.1:0-6866 GCA_964450265.1 uncultured Clostridia bacterium | reverse complement strand
GCGGTTTCTTGTGCGCACTTGTTGGCTGTGATATAATGGGCGCAAGTCTGACGAGTCTTTGCGAGTTTTAGTGCAGACAGTCCCTGATGATCCGGGCTGTTGACAGCAACCGTTTCCTGTCCGTCGATACACTATCCGAGAGGGGTGCAGCTGTATTTGAGGATATTGAACGCCACCTTTTTCTGGAGAATTTTTGAGGAAACTGGCTCTGTTTTTGCCTACTTGATGTATCGTAGGCTGACCTTGAACTAGAGGGATTGAAAAACTGAATCTATGACTGCGATGAAGGAGTTCAGTAGTTATGGGGTGACTGTCTACAGGGAGGGCGCATCTTGGACTGGAAATGCGCTGGCAGTTCTGTAATGAACCTTCGCTCTGGAGCTATGCTGTTGAAACGGTGAGTAGGCAGCGTCGGCAATGCCGTTATCTGAAATGAGGGCTGTGATCAGCCAAATTAGGGTGGTACCACGAGCACCATCGTCCCTACGGGCGATGGTGTTTTTTCGTTCTTATATTGAGGAGGGATTTTTGTGGATATCAAAACGGCGCTGGTTGAACTGGAAACCCGAGCGGAGCAAGCGGTAGCGCAGGCGGCTGCAGTGGATGAACTGCAAAACCTGAGGGTGCAGTTCTTAGGCAAGAAGGGCGAGCTGACAGCCATTTTGCGTAGCATGGCCCGCTTGTCAAAAGAGGAGCGCCCAGTAATCGGACAGTTGGCCAACCAACTGCGGGACCGTTTGGAAACAGCTTTGGAACAACGCCTGCAGGCGTTGGCCGAGCAAGCCAAAGCCGAGCGGTTGAGTCAGGAACAGGTGGATGTCACTTTGCCTGGAAGAAGCTTTGCTTTGGGACATCAACATCTGATCACTCGCACTCTGGATGAGATCACGCAGGTATTCTTAGGTATGGGATTCGATGTGGTTGAAGGGCCAGAGGTGGAAACAGACTACTACAACTTTGAAGCGTTGAATCTGCCTCCGGAGCATCCTGCTCGCGATATGCAGGATACGTTCTTCTTCGGTCCAGAGTTGCTGTTGCGCACCCATACTTCGCCAGCCCAGGTGCATTCCATGGAGCTCTATCGGCCTCGTCCCCTGCGGGTGATCGCCCCAGGGCGGGTCTATCGCCGGGATGATGATGCTACCCATTCGCCCATGTTCCATCAGGTGGAGGGCCTGGTGATCGATCGGGGGACTGCGCTCAGCGACCTGAAAGGCGTCTTACTCAGCTTCGCCCAGGCTATGTTTGGTGCTGATAGAGAGATCCGGTTGCGCGCCAGCTATTTCCCCTTTACCGAACCGAGCGCTGAAGTCGACGTTTCCTGTTTCTCCTGCGGGGGATCCGGGTGTGGTCTCTGTAAGGGGACTGGATGGATTGAGATTCTAGGGTCAGGTATGGTTAACCCCAAGGTGTTATCTATGTCCGGCTATGATCCGGAGGAGGTGAGCGGCTTTGCCTTTGGAATGGGCATCGAGCGCATCGCCATGCTCAAGTATGGTGTGGATGACATGCGTCATCTTTTTGTCAACGATCAGCGTTTTCTCAAACAGTTCTAGGAGGTGCCGTCATGCGCGTATCATATCGTTGGTTACAGCAATATGTGGAAATACCCTGGAGCCCGGAGGAGCTAGCTGAACGGCTGACCCAGGCAGGCGTCGCTGTTGACAGAGTTGAGTACCGAGGGCAGGAACTATCTGAGGTCTATACCGGGCGTATCAACCAGATTGCACCCCACCCTAACGCAGACAAGCTGTTGATCTGCCAGCTGGACATGGGGGAGGACAGGCCGTCGTTGACCATCGTCACCGGTGCGACCAACGTCCATGTTGGGGCTGTGGTTCCGGTCGCGGTAGCTGGTGCAGAGTTGCCCATCGGCGTGAATATTGCCCCCAGCGACTTTCGGGGAGTGCTCTCTATGGGCATGCTCTGCTCTGGCGACGAGCTAAACCTGGAGAAGAAGCTGGTGCCACCAGAGATGCGGGATGGCATCTATCTGTTGCCGCCTGATACTCCGTTAGGGCGTGATATCAAGGAAGTGATGGGGCTTCTGGACCAGGTGCTGGAGCTCGATCTCACCCCTAATCGCTCTGACTGCCTGAGTATGTTGGGTAACGCTTACGAGACAGCTGCCTTGGCAGGCCGGCAGGTGACGCTGCCTTCGTTGATGGATCTTGGCTTGCAGCCTACTCATCCGGCTATCTCGGTCAGCGTGTCTGACCCGGATCTCTGTCCAGGCTTTTTTGGTTTAGTGGTGGAGGATGCCCGGATTGCACCTTCTCCCCTTTGGATGCAGAATGCGTTGCAGGCAGCTGGCGTGCGCCCAATCAATAACCTGGTGGATATTACCAATTATGTGCTGCTGGAGTTGGGGCAGCCATTACACGCTTACGACTTGGATCGCCTGCGGGGACCGGCCATATCCGCCCGCAGGGCCCGTGCCGGAGAACAGATCGTCACGTTGGATCAGGAGCAGCGCGGGCTGCAGGATGAAATGCTGGTGATTGCTGACGCAGAGCGGGCGATCGGTGTTGCCGGTGTGATGGGCGGTCAGGATACGGAAGTGAGCGCCAACACCAGCCGGGTGTTCTTGGAGGCGGCTTGGTTTTCGCCGCAGAGCATTCGCCGCACCTCCCGCCAGCTCAGTCTGCGCACCGACGCTTCCAGTCGTTTTGATAAGGGCGTCGACCCAGAGCGGGTGTTCATGGCTCTGCGACGGGCCGCTTGGCTGATTGCCGAGCTAGGCTGCGGCAAACCCGATCGAATTGCGGTGGGGAGTATGCAGCAGACCCGTTTCCAACGGGACATTTCTCTGCGCCCTGCTAAAGTCAATCGGCTGCTTGGCAGTGATATTAGCGAAGAGGAAATGAAGCAGCTATTGCTGCGTTTGGGCCTGACTGTGGATGACCGACAGACACCTTGGAAGGTTACCTCGCCTAGCCGCCGGGGAGATCTGGTGAACGAGGTTGATCTGGTGGAAGAGGTGGCCAGGCTGTACGGCTATGACCGCATTCCGGCGACCTATATGACCGGCCTGACCGCTATGCAAGGCCGCCTGACGCCGCGGCAACGGATGGTTTCCAGTCTGCGCCAAGGGGCAGTCGGCGTGGGGCTGAGCGAAGTTGTCACGCTCAGCTTTGCCAACCCGGCCCAGATTGCAGCTTTGGTGCAACCGGAACATCAGTGGAATAAAGCACTCAGGCTACAGAACCCGCTCAGCATTGAGCGCAGTGCGATGCGGCCAACTCTGTTGCTAGGCCTGTTGGACACCTTGGCCTACAACGGGGCGAGGCAGCAGACGGACATGGCTATCTTCGAGCTGGCCAATGTGTTTATCCCCAACGCCGAGGGAGAACTACGGCAGCCGGCGGAGCCGTTGCATTTGGGCATCGCTCTGGCTGGACAGCAGTCGGCTGGCTGGTTGGATTCTGGAACGGATTACGATTTCTTCTACCTCAAAGGATTGGTTGAGCACCTGCTACAACCTTACGGAGTGGCTCAGCTTCAGTGGCAACCGACATCCGGATATGCGTTCTTGCATCCCGGACGGGCGGCTGTGATCAGCTGGCAGGGAAATGAGGTTGGATTCGTCGGCGAGCTGCACCCGGACGTCTTGGAGCGATATGATTTGCGCAAGCGGGCTGTCGTGGCTGAACTGGACTTGGAGCCGTTGCTGCAGCAGGCAGACTACGTCCCCCTTTATTCTCAGTTGCCCAAGTTCCCAACGGTAGAGCGAGACTTGGCCATTATCGTCGATCAGCAGGTTACTGCTGCACAGGTAGTCTCGTGCATCCGACGGGCTGCCGGTGAACTATTGATAGACCTGCAGCTGTTCGACCTCTATCATGGTGGGCAGGTGCCTGCCGGGAAGAAGAGCCTGGCCTACTCCCTGGTACTGCAGAGCGGGGATGGGACACTAAAGGAAGAAGAGATCATTGCTTTGCATTCCCGTGTGGTAGAACAGCTTGCTAAACAACTAGGCGCTCTGTTACGCTAGAAGTCAGGGAATGGACAGTTCCTGCTCAATTCTGCGCAAAGGGGTGTGGCTGTGGCCTTCTCAGACCGTTATCGGGTAAGACTGCGTATCTTGGACGAGGACTATACGCTGGTCAGCCCAGCCCTGCCAGCACACGTAGAGCATCTGGCTGGGATAGTTGATCAGAAGATGCGGCAAATGATCGCCAAGGAACCGCGGCTGTCGGTCACCCGGGCTGCGGTAATGACAGCCATCACTTTTGTGGATCAAGCCATTCGGCAGGAAGAGCGATGTAGCCTGCTGCAGCAAGAGCTGGATCAGCAGCGCAAGCAGATCGCTCGCCTGGAGACTGAGTTGAGCCGCAACAAGTCTCAAGGCAGCCGGAAGGGGCGGCGCTAATGTTGTCTGGGGTTGAGACCACCGCTTTTAACTGGCTGGATTGGGCACTGCTGCTCATCTTGGGGCTTTCCATCCTAGGCGGACTGGTGAAAGGTTTGGTCAAACAAGCGCTTGATTTTGTCAGCTTATTTGTGGGGCTGTACCTGGCCGATCGCTGGTCGCCACAGGTTTCCATCTGGCTGAACAGCACTTTTAACCTGGGTACAGGTTTGCGCTCCTTGCTGGTGCCCGTATTCGGCAACTATGACCTGGAGCCGCTGGCTTTGGCGGTGCTGAGTTTCCTGCTGGTCTGGGGCTTGGTCAGCATTGCTTTCAGCCTGCTCGGCGGAGTGATGCAATCCGTCGCCAAACTGCCGCTGCTGAACACGGCGAACCGGCTGGCGGGCGGACTACTAGGTCTGATCAAGGGAGTGGTTGTGGTCTTCATCATCGCTAGCCTGCTATCATTCCTGCCTGTGGGCAGCAGCTTGGGGAGGACGGCCACCAGCTCATACATGGTAGCCGAAGTTCAGCGGCTCAGCCCGGTATTCTACCAGCAACTGCAGGCACTGCTGAACCAAATCGTGCAAACGCGCCTACAGCGTTAGCTCTCGCACCCGCCTGGGTTCCCCGGCGGGTGTTCTTTTTGTCCAAGAGAGCTTTGCCTATTCTGGAATCAGAGGCATGATATGATAGGGAAGGAACAACATCTCGGGAGGATACAGACTGATGAACGAACGGACGTTGCGGGTCCTTGAATTTTCTAAAGTAAAGCAACGGTTGGCCAGGCTTACTTCGTCCACCTTAGGCCGCGAGCTGGTGGAGCGGCTGCTCCCGTTGACCGATCACTGGCAGGTAGAACAGGCCTTGCAGGAGACGAGCGAAGCAAGGGAGATCTGCCGTACGGAAGATTTCCCTCTGCAAGGTTTGCTGGACATTCGTAGCGGATTGCAGCGGGCGGCCGTTGGTGCCCTGTTGCAGCCAGAGGAATTATTGAACATAGCGCAGTTATGCGCTTGTACCAGGCGGGCAGACCGCTTCTTTCGCCACCGGACTGAAGAATATCCGCTGTTGGCCGCGTCTGCTCAGAATCTCACTCCATTGCCTGAGCTGGAGGATGAGATTGGTGCGACCATCAACGACTTTGCCGAGGTGAAGGATAGTGCCAGTGTCCGCTTGCGCAAGCTGCGCGGTGATATCCGCACCTTGACTAGCCGGGCTAAAGAACGAATTGAAAACATGGTGCGTTCGGCGACCATACAGAAGTTTCTACAAGAGCCGTTAGTCACTGTGCGAAACGATCGCCACGTGTTGCCGGTGAAGGTGGAATATCGCACCCAGGTTCCCGGCATCGTGCATGACCAGTCAGCCAGCGGAGCTACGCTGTTTATTGAGCCGATGTCCATCGTAGAGATGAACAACGACCTGCGGCGCTTACAGCTAGAAGAGGAGCGCGAGGTAGAACGCATCCTGCGACAGCTAGCCGAGCTGGTGCAGGCAGAGAGTGATATCTTGCAGGAGAACCTGCAGTCGCTGGCGCACTTGGACTTCTGCATGGCTAAGGGGAAGCTCAGCTATGATTTGCGGGCTGCATGTCCGGCTATCAACCACCGACGACAGATCAATCTGCGTCAGGCGCGTCATCCGCTGCTCCCAACTGACAGCGTGGTGCCTAATAGCATCCACCTGGGGCAGGACTTCAGCGTGCTGCTGATCACCGGACCGAACACCGGTGGCAAAACGGTGACTTTAAAAACGGTGGGGTTGTTGCTGCTGATGGCCCAAGCCGGCCTGCATATTCCAGCCGACGAGGGGAGCGAAGTGGCAGTGTTTGAGCATGTATTCGCCGACATCGGTGACGAGCAAAGTATAGAGCAGAGTCTGAGCACCTTTTCCTCGCACATGACTAACATTGTGGAAATTACCAGGCAGGCCGATCAGCGCTCGTTGGTGCTGCTGGACGAGTTAGGAGCTGGGACAGACCCGGCTGAGGGCGCAGCCTTGGCCATGGCTATCGTCGACCACCTGCATGCCCAAGGCAGTCTGGTGGTAGCTACTACCCACTACAGCGAGCTGAAGTCGTACGCTTATCAGAAGCCAAATGTGCAAAACGCCAGCGTAGAATTTGACGTGGAGACATTGCAGCCAACCTATCGTTTGACCATCGGTTTGCCCGGCAAGAGCAATGCCTTCGAAATCTCGCGCCGTCTGGGGCTGACAGACAAGCTGATCGGTCGGGCACGGGAATACCTCAGCGGCGAGCAGATACAGGTAGACGACTTGATCAGGCAGCTGGAGAGCAGTCGCCGGGCAGCAGAAGCCGAACGGGAGACAGCTCGGCGGATGCGATTGCAGGCAGAGTCAGTCGAGCAGCAGGCTGCGCGCAAGCTGCGCGAACTAGAGCAAAAGCAGGAAGATATTCTCGCTACAGCCAAGCAGGAAGCCCGCGCTTTGATCGGCCGTCAAAAGCAGGAGATAGACAGCTTATTGTCTGACCTGCGCAACGCCGCCCTAG
>CAYVCY010000116.1:0-6877 GCA_964450265.1 uncultured Clostridia bacterium | reverse complement strand
CGAGCATTTCGGCTGTCACCAAGAGGCGGTCGACCAAACCCAAGTTAGGGCTAGGTTCCTTCAGCGTAGCCACGATCAACACCTGATCCACATTGCTCACCGTCGGTCGCTGCAGGGCTATCTTGCGGGGAAGCACGGTCTCCAAGATACCGTTGCCGTCAGGAAGTAAAGTGCACTCTACATGGTCGCCCACCATCGGGCTAGTCTCGTCCAGCTTCAGTTTTCCTCGGGCTCGACAGCGAATCAATCCTTGGTCGGTATCCACATAGTAGTATCCGGAGAGAATCTTGGTAATCACGCCTCTGATTATGGATACACCTCTTCCTTAACAACCTCGTCGTTGTCCTTCACCGTGATCACCAGTCTGCCTATGCCGGTGACGCTGCGCCGGATGGTATCGCCTGGCTGCAGGCGGGTAGAGATCTCCAGAGAAGAACCGGTGATGTCCTGTTTGTGTATTTCGACCTGGTGAGGGCGCTGATTGCTCCCCGGTGGGACTGTGTATTCCACAATCACCGTGACCTCCCGTGGTCCGAAGCTCAGATCGACTACCTGTCCGGCGGTCACCTGATCATGCGGCTGCGGAGACTGAGCGACCACAATTCCCTCTTCCACCTGACCACTGACGTTGCCTAGCACCAATCCCTGCTCAGTGAGCGCGTTCTGCGCCTGCGTCGGAGTAAGACCGTGTAAGTCTGGCATGTCGAAGGGCACCGGTGCCGGGCCGAGGCTGATGGTGAGAATAATCGGCGTTGAACGTCTCACCCGGGTGTTGCCCACTGGAT
Organism: uncultured Clostridia bacterium; assembly: GCA_964450265.1. GTDB lineage: Bacteria > Bacillota > UBA994 > UBA5500 > UBA5500 > JAEZJZ01. The sequence goes on along the minus strand of CAYVCY010000116.1, from coordinate 6,092 downwards.
TCTGACCGATCACCACATCGGCTGCTTCGTCGGCATGAACATAGTTGATCGGTTCGGCAATCAGGAAACCCGAGTTGCCTAATTCGGTCTCCGCTGCTCGCAGCGTCTTACCGATCACATCTGGGACATCGGCATATTCTGGGCCTTTGCTGATGGTCAGCGCCACTTGTCTTCCTGCCCGCACGGTGCGCCCCTCGACCGGATCTTGGCTGATCACCACCGTGGGGTCCAGTTCGCTGAACATCTCGTTGATCACCGTAAAGGTCAATTGGTGAGCGGTTAACACCCGTTCTGCCTCGCTGAGCGGCTTACCAACTACACCAGGAATTTCCACCTCCGGGCGGGGCCAGAACATCCATACCGCGAAGATCACCCCGGTGACAGCCAACAACACACCGGCTACCCCGGCATAAAACCACCACGGGCGCATCTTCCTCTGGCCATCTTCAGCGCGGGGTTCCGTTGCTCGCCGCGGCACATAGGTCTTGTCCAGTGACTCTGACTCGATATGAGTAATAGCATCTTCCGCCGTCGTTCCCACCAACGCCTGCAAGTCGTCCTTCTGTCCGCTTTGCTTCATTGCAGCCTGAAGATCCTTCAACAGTTCATCGGCGGTCTGATAACGGCTGGACTGATCCTTACTCATCGCCTTCAAGATCATCCGTTCCACGTCCCGCGGGATTTCGGGATTTAGCTCCCTCGGGGAAGGGACAGGTTCCTGCAGATGCTTCAGGGCGATAGAAAACATGCTGTCTCCAGAAAAGGGCACTTGGCCGGTGACCAGCTCATACAACACCACGCCCAATGAATAAAGATCTGATTTCTCGCCGACAAATCCTCCCCGCGCTTGTTCCGGAGAAATGTAGTGCACAGAGCCGATCATGGCGTCGTTATTGGTCAACGTGGAGGATGTCACCGCCCGGGCGATGCCGAAATCCGTAACCTTCGCATGGCCATCGGCGGTAAACATGATGTTGTGGGGTTTTATGTCCCGATGGATCACGCCGTGCTTATGGGCGGAGCGCAACGCCTCGGCAATCTGTTTGACAATCTGCAAGGCGGTAGGGGTAGGCAACGGACCATGCTCAGTGATCAACTGCTTTAGCGTCTTTCCCTCCAAAAACTCCATCACGATATAGTAGGTCTCGCCCTCCTGGCCAACATCGTAAACGCCCACGATGTTCGGATTCTGTAATCCGGCGGCGGCTTGTGCCTCTCGTTTGAATTTGCGCACGAACTCATCGTCGGTGACGTAGTGAGGGCTGAGCACTTTCACTGCCACAGTGCGATTGAGCAGCAGGTCTTTAGCTCGATAGACAAAAGCCATCCCGCCACTACCCACACGCTCCAAAATCTCGTATCGGTTGCCCAGTATGCTCCCGATCATGGCCGTTCTCACCTCCACCTAGCCATTATGACTGTGATATTGTCCACTCCACCTTGATCGTTGGCGGCTTGCACCATGGCATCCACTGCCTGTTGAGCGTGATGATGCCGCTTGATCAGGCCCGCCAAATCCGCACCACTGAGGACTATGGAGAGGCCATCTGAGCAAAGCAAGACCACATCGTCAATCTGCAAAGTACGGACAAGCAGGTCAACCTCCACCGACATAGCGGCACCCAGGGCTCTATTCAGCACATTGCGCTGCGGATGCTGTTGAGCTTCCTGTTCCGACAGGCTGCCACTCTTCAACAACTCGCCCACCAGACTGTGGTCGTCGGTCAACTGCTGGCAATGATCGTCGCGATGCAGGTATAGCCGGCTATCCCCGACATGGGCCGCCTGCAACTGACCCCGCCAGAGGAAAGCAGCCGTGAGGGTAGTGCCCATCCCCTCCAGGCGATAATCGGACTCTGCGTGACGGTAGACCTGCTGGTTAGCGCGGCGGGCGGCCATCTCTAAGGCCAGCAAAGGTTCTGTCTGCTGGCGGGATAGCTGCAAGAACTGCTCAGCAAAACAATCGACAGCCTGGCGGCTGGCCACCTCGCCTGCCCGATGCCCCCCCATGCCATCGGCCACCGCCAATAATGCGTACTCGTCTCCCTCTAGTTGACCGACATCGACGAACACCGCATCCTGATTTGTCTGCCGCACCCGTCCTTGGTCGCTCTTCACTCCGATTTCAAACATGAGCCCTTACTCCTCTCCCTGGAGTCTTCGTCTCAGTTGGCCACAGGCTGCCTCGATATCCGGTCCCAGCTCGCGCCTGACAGTGACAGAAACACCCCGTTTAGCGAGGGTATCAGCAAATCGCTGCACCTTCTGCTGATCGGGCGCTGACCAAGGTAGGTCAGGCACAGCGTTATATGGAATCAGGTTGACATTGCAGAGCAAGCCGCTGAGCAGCTCGGCCAGTTGCTGAGCATGGATGGTCTGATCGTTGAAGCCTGCCAGCAGGATGTATTCAAAAGTGATCTTGCGTTTGGTGGCCGCAACATAGCGCTCGGCGGCAGCGATCAGTTCTCGCAGTGGATAGCGCCGATTGATTGGCATAATCTGATCTCGTAGATAGTCTACCGGCGCATGCAGGGAAATGGAGAGAGTCAGCTGCAGCTTTTCCTCCGCCAAACGATCGATCTCCGGTACCAGGCCGCTGGTGGAGACGGTAATGTTGCGCATGCCGATATTCCATGCCAACTGGTTGTTGGCCAGTCGAATGCTGGCCAGCACTTCTTGCAGGTTGTCCAGCGGCTCCCCCATCCCCATATAGACTAAGTGGCCAATTCGCTCATGCACCGGCGCCAATTCCTGGTTGGCCCACCAGATCTGTTCGATCATCTCCTGCGCGGTCAAGTGACGGGAGAATCCGGACAGACCCGATGCGCAGAAGGCGCATCCCATCTTGCACCCAACCTGCGACGAGAGACAGAGCGTGGCACCATAATGGTAGCGCAGGATCACGCATTCGGCGATTGCCCCGTCGGGGAAGGCGACGGCCAGCTTGCAGGTGCCATCTTTGGCTGTCTGCCTGGAGATCACCTGCCCAGTGCCGATCACGGCCCGCTCTGCCAAGCGCTGGCGCAAGGCTTTGGAGTAGTTGGTCATCTCCGACCACTCGCTGACCCCTCTCCCGTAAACCCATTCCATCAATTGTCGCGCCCGAAACTCCGGTTCCTGCAAATCCAGGAAAAAATCTGTCAGAGCCGGCCAGGCTAGTCCCAAAAGATTTCGTTTGCTGTCGATCACGAATTCCTCCTCAGTCGGCAGATGAAAAAGCCGTCTAGATCATCCACATGGGGATAGGTAGTCAACTGTCCGGCAGACAAGCGCCCAGCAAAGGCTTTCTGCAACGGTTCTGGCCACTGGGCCGGCTGGTAGTCCTGATGCCGCTCCAGAAAACGCTCTATCACGGCTGTCGACTCCTCCGGTTCGGTGGAACAGATGCTATAGACCAGGATGCCTTCTGGACGGACCAGGTGAGCGGCTGCTTGCAGGATTTCACTTTGCAGTTTCGATAAGGCAGCCAGCTCTTCCGGCTGGCGGTGCCAGCGGATATCCGGTTTGCGCCGAATCACACCCATACCGGAGCAGGGCGCGTCCACCAGCACATAGTCCGCCTCTGCCCAATCGGATGCAGACAGAGAGCGGGCATCGGCCGCCACCGTCTCTAGCGACTCCACCCCCAGGCGTTTTGCCGCCTGGGTGACCAATTGCAGCCTGCCGGCATGGTGGTCGAAGGCAACCACGCGACCCCGATTTTCCATTAATTCTGCCATGTGCAGTGCTTTTCCTCCCGGTGCCGCGCAGAGATCGTAAACCAAATTGCCAGGCTCTGGGGAGACCACCAACCCGACCAAGGTCGATGCAGCCCCCTGAACGCTGCAAAGGCCTTTTTGCAGCACATTTAGACTGGGCAGACTGCCACCGCTGATCTGGAGGCTACCTGACACCAGCGGATGAGCGGTGGCCGCTATCTCCTGGTCGGCCAGCGCGGAAGTCACCTGGTCAGGGCTGGCCCGCAGACCATTCACCCGCAAATCCACCGCGGGTGCACTGTTCTGCGCCTGACAAAACCGCTCTGTCTGCTCCCGCCCCAAGCGGTTCAGCCAACGGTGAACCATCCACTGGGGGAAACTGTAACGAATGGATAGATCGTGCGCCGCATCCCCCGTCTGTGGCCAAGGCAATTGGTCCCGCTCGCGCGCAGCGCGCCGCAGTACCGCGTTCACCAAACCTACCGAGCCGCGGTGGCTGACCGCTCGGGCCAGATTGACACTCTCGGAAACGGCGGCATGATCGGGCATGTCCAAATATAGCACCTGGTAGAGTCCGAGCCGCAGAACAGCACGCACCTTTGCCTCCAGCTTCGCTAAAGGTCGAGTGACCCACTGCGCTAACAGATAATCCAGGCTCTGCCGATAGGTGACCGTGCCAAACACCAATTGCTTGATCAAGGCAGCGTCTCTGCTATTTGCACCGCGCAAGGTAGCTTGCAGCGCTAGGTTAGCGTAAGCTCCTTCTTCAAACACCTGCAACAAGACGTTCAGAGCGCACCTGCGAGGAGAATCACTGTCATATCGGCTCATCTGCGTCGGGAGTTGCGCAACAACACCAGGCGCAGCAATTGAGCGACTGCAGTGGCTGCGGCGGCTACATAAGTAAGGGCCGCTGCCTGCAATACTGCCTGCACCGGCTTAATTTCTTGCGCCGTCAGGTAGCTGCCCTGAGTGAGCATAGCCACTGCCCGATGGCTGGCATTGAACTCCACCGGCAAGGTGATCACCTGAAAGATGACCGCCGCTAAGAACAACACGATGCCCAGATCGGCCAGAGCGGGCGAGTTGAACAGGAGGCCGAACAGAAACAACGGCCAGGCCAGGTTGGAGCCAAATTGGGCCACCGGAACGAAAGAGTTGCGCAGACGCAGCGGAGCATACTGATCCTGGTGCTGCATGGCGTGACCGGTTTCGTGAGCGGCGATGCCTAGAGCAGCCAGAGAATTGCCGTTGTAGATCTCCTGCGAGAGCCGTACCCGGCGTGCCCGGGGGTCGTAATGATCGGTCAATCGTCCTGCAATGGTCTCCACCTCTACATCGTGCAGGCCACCTCGCCGAAGCAACTCGCGGGCTAACTCACCCCCGGTCATTCCCCGCTGACTGGCGATGCGAGAATAGCGGTTGTAGACGCTGGACACCTTGTTTTGGGCGTACATAGCAAAGGCAAACGCGATCAGCAGCCAGATAGTGCCAGGACCGCCAAACCAAAACATCTTTCAACCTCCTTAATCATGGGCTGTCGAGTAAGCCACGGGTGAGCCATCGGAACCGTCCCCATGACTCACCCATGACTCAGGAACCGTCCCCATGACTCAATACTCTCTCCCTCCCTCATCAGGAGGGAGGCAAGTCTTGGCCCCCTCGTAGAGGGGACTGTCGCGCAGCGACTGGGGGGGGTTAGGGGCTAAGCAGCGATCCCACTCCCAACTGATAACCGCGGGCGTAATCGGCACCGCCCATGCGGCGTTTGTTGGCCGGCTGCACTGTGCCAAGCAGCAGTGCGCCCCGACCGGTGGCGATTACCGGACCGTCTGCACTGAGCCGCAGCACTTCTCCCGGCCGGCCCTGCCCTGCTTCCGGCAGCACCTGGCTAGACCAGACCCTGAGCATCCGCTGCCCGTGCCAGGTGAAGGCGGCCGGCCAGGGATTGAGCCCGCGCACTTGGTTGTGAATCTGGACGGCCGGCCGGTTCCAGTCGATCAATCCATCGCTCTTTTGGATGTTGCGGGCGTAAGTCACGCCGTCCGCCGGCTGAGGGCGAGGCTTTAATCTGCCTTGTTGTAAGCTGGCCAAGGTCTCTGCCAAGAGCTCTGCGCCCAAGAGCGCCAGGCGGTCGTGCAGTTGCCCGGTTGTCTCATTATCGCCGATCGGTGTTCTAGCCTGCAGCATAATATCGCCGGCATCCAGCTGCTCGGCCATCAACATGGTGGTGACACCGCTTTCGGGCTCGCCATTCAGCACGGCCCAATGGATGGGCGCTCCGCCGCGATAGGCAGGCAACAGCGACGCGTGCACATTGATGCAGCCATGGAGCGGCAACTGCAGCACCTCGCGGGGCAGCATCTGCGCATAGGCCACCACCACAATCAGGTC
>CAYVCY010000115.1:0-6947 GCA_964450265.1 uncultured Clostridia bacterium | reverse complement strand
TCCCCGATAACTTTCGTAGCCACCTGTTGCACAATGTTGAAGGCTTGCTCGTGATTGTAGACGCCGGGATAGCCCAAGTTGTAATGGAAATCGTAACCGGCACCGTGCGCCGAGGTAATGCCCTTAACAAGTGCTTCAATGCGCTCCCGCAGCTTGGTCTGGGTCTCAGGCGTGAGGCTGCGCAGCGACAGCCGCATCTCTGCTCTCTCTGCGATAATGTTCTGCACCGTACCAGCGTGGAAGGTGCCGATGGTCACCACGCCAGCCTCTTGTGCCGGCAGGTTGCGGCTGACGATGGTCTGCAGGGCGCCGACGATCTCTGCCCCCACCACCACGGCGTCGATGGTTGTCTCGGGATGGGCACCATGTCCTCCCTTGCCGAGCACGGTGATCACTGCGCTATCCGAGTTGGCGGTGCAGTACCCGGGGGTGCTGCTGATCTGGCCGGTGGGGATTTCGGGGTGAACATGCAATGCATAGATCTGCTCAATACCTTCCATCACGCCTTGAGCGATCAGCAAGGAAGCCCCGTTATATCCTTCTTCACCGGGTTGGAACAGGAACTTGACTGTGCCGGGCACCTGATCGCGGTGGGCAGCCAAGACGCATGCTACGCCTAATAGGTTAGAGGTGTGTAGATCGTGACCGCAGGCATGCATCGCACCATCGTTGGTGGATCGGAAAGCGCATTCGCTCTCCTCCTTGATCGGCAGCGCATCCATGTCTGCTCTCAAGGCAATTGTCTTCCCGGGCAGACCACCCTTCAGGGTGCCTAGCACCCCGGTGACTCCGTCAAACGTCTTTGCTTCGATACCCATATTGGCCAGCGCCTCGGCCACGAATTCAGTCGTATTCCTCTCCATCAGACCCAGCTCTGGGTGTTGATGGAGGTGTCTCCGCCAGCTGATCACCTGCGGCAACGCAGCTTGAATGCTCTCTTTGATGTTCCACATATCCTTCTCTCCCCTCGATTCTTCGTTCACTAGCTAATTCGACAGCAAGAGCAGACTACCTGCAGGGAGATTACTTGAACCCCCCCGAAGCAATCACCATGCTCCGGAACAGCAGGGACGGTTCTTTTTGTTTCGCCCGGCCAGCGAAACAAAAAGAACCGTCCCTCTTGTTTCACACTACTCCCTTATCCTTTAGCTCTGCGATCTGCTGTTCACTGTAACCCAGCAGTTCCTGTAGGATCTCCGCCGTTGACTGACCGAGCACTGGGGCCGGGGTGCGGATACTGCCGGGGGTGGCGCTCAGTTTGATCGGAATGCCGGGCATGGTCACCTTGCCGGCCACCGGGTGTTCAATGTCCACAATCATCTCGCGGGCAAGCACCTGCGGGTCTTTGATTACCTGGTCAACGCTGTTGATCGGCCCGTTAGGCACCCCTGCCTGCTCCAGGATTTCCAACCACTCCGCAATGCTGCGAGTGGCGAATACCGCCTCCAGCTGCGGTTTAAGCTGATCGTAATGCTGGTTGCGCAGCGGATTGGTGATGAAGCGGGGGTCGTCCGCCAACTCGGGACGGCCGATCGCCTGGCAAAGCTTGCGCCAAAGGGCATCGTTCCCGGCAGCCACCATCACCTCCCCGTCGCTGGTTTGGAAGGGTTCAAAGGGAACGATGGAGCTGTGGCGATTGCCGGCCGGGCGGGGCACCTCACCGGTGACCAGATAGCGAGCGATGGCGTTCTCGAGCAGCGCTACCTGGCTGTCCAGCATGGCCACATCCACCATTTGCCCCCGGCCAGTCTGGTGTCGGCTCTCCAAGGCAGCAAGGATGCCGATGGTGCCGAACAGGCCGGCGGCCAAGTCGCCGATGGACGGCCCTACCCGGGTGGGGCGGCCACTTTCGCTGCCGGTGATGCTCATCATGCCACCCATAGCTTGCACCACACCGTCATAGGCTGCCCGCTGGCTATAAGGCCCGGTATATCCGAATCCGGAAATGGCGGCGTACACCAGCCGCGGATTGATCTCCTGTAGCGTCTCGTAACCTAGCCCCAAGCGTTCCATGGTGCCCGGACGATAGTTCTCCACCACCACATCAGCCTGCTTGATTAGGCTAAGAAAAATCTCTTTCCCCTGGGGCTGTTTCAGATTCAGCGTGATACTGCGTTTGTTGCGGTTGAGACTCATAAAATAGGCGCTTTCGCCCTTTTGGTAGGGACCGTAGCTGCGCGAATCGTCACCTACGCCTGGTCGCTCAATCTTGATCACGTCTGCGCCTAGATCTGCCAGGACCATAGTAGCATAGGGGCCGGCCAAGACCCTGGTCAGGTCGATTACGCGGATTCCAGTTAAAGCTTGCATCGTTGTCTACCTCCAAACTGTAATAGGGGCCATCTTATGGTTATCCGATTCTGACAGCTTCGCGCTGGGGGCACCCCTTTCCTGCTATTTCATGGCGAATGCCCAAGCAATGCGAATAGCCGCTCGGGTGGCGGCGGTAACGATATCCGAATCAAGGTTCTCATAGGTATCAGTGGGCAGATGCAGGTGGGGATGAGCTGCTCGCAGGTCTCCCCAAACCAATGTAATGGCTGGAATTTCGCTCTCTGTGAACCGCATGCTGTCCACCCCGCCCGCCAACTGGGATGAGATCTCGGCCTGAATGCCGGTGGCCTCGGCCTCCTGCTTAGCCCGAGCGGACCACGGCCGATTGAAACGGAATCCGCCGTCAAAGACCACCAGGGTATCACCCTCTGTGCCGGCAATCACGTCCAAGTTCAACAGGGCGACGCGGTCGTCTAGCCGCTGCTGCCGCAAGCGATCCACCAAGGCCTGGCTGCCGATCATACCCTTCTCCTCGCCAGAGAAGAGCACAAAGACAATGGTCCTCTCCGGTGTGAGTTCGCTTTGGCTGAAGATGCGAGCCAGTTCCAACACGGCAGCAGCGCCGACCGCGTTGTCATCGGCCCCGGGATGATAGACCCCATCGATAATCCCGATGTGATCGTAATGGGCTCCGATCAGCAGGAAGTTGTCATCGCTCCGTCCCGGCAACACCGCAATAATGTTCTCTGCCGGTTCGAGGCCTCGAGGAACCTGAAAAGAGTGTCGGTAATCGTCGAATCCGGCTGACTGCCAAGGCTCAAGAGCCAGCGACTGCAGCAGGTCAACGATGAAGTCGCCGGCCAAATCCTCATGCTCGGTGCCTGCCTCCCGGCCACCGTAGTTCTCCTGCGTCAGTTCCTCCACCCAAGACATCATTAGATCATGGTCGTGTAGGCTGAGCAGTGACTCCATGTCTTCTTCGCTGACGTCCAACCAACCGCGTTGTGGAACAACCCAGTGACAACTGACGGCGACGGAGACGACAACCAGGGCCAGGAATAGTAGCCGTAGCCTTTGCCCGAAGGATCTATGAATTTGATTCATCTGTCACACCTCCAAAGGATCACCCTCACCAACCCTGGTCTATACTCGCACTACTGCAAGTATTCACGTTCACGCTTTGGGAGTCAAGTGCCGAATATTGCACCCATTTAAAAGGTCAGGCGTTCAATTACCAGGCTGCAACTTCTTGCCCTGCCCCTCGTAGTGAGCCATCGGAACCGTCCCCGTGGCTCAAGGGAGACGAGTCGTGCGTCCCTCTGTCCCCCCACGGCCGACCCAACGTGGTATGATAATTCAAGAGATATTATTCGGTGAAAAGATGGGAGCGCAACGATGAGGATATTAGTCTGCATAAAACAAGTACCGGGAACGACGGCAGTGCAGATCGATCCAAAGACCGGCGTACTGAGGCGAGAGGGTGTGGCCAGTAAGCTCAACCCCTTCGATTTGACAGCGCTGGAGACGGCGGTGCGAATCAAAGAACAGCTGGAAGGAACTGTGGTGGCGGTGTTATCCATGGGACCGCCGCAAGCGGAGGCGATCATTCGCGAAGCCTATATGATGGGTGCCGATGCAGGTTATTTGCTGTCAGATCGGCGTTTCGCCGGTGCCGATGTGCTGGCTACCGCCTACACCTTGGCCCAGGGCATAGCCGCTATCGGCCCTTTTGACCTGATTGTCTGCGGCAAACAGACTACCGATGGCGACACCGCCCAAGTGGGTCCGGAGCTGGCAGAACTGCTTGGCGTTCCCCATGTGACCTGGGTTTCGCAGGTGGATGCAGTCACAGAGCGGGCTATTTTGGTGAGGCAAGAATTGCAGGACGTAACCCAAGTAGCTCGCCTCGCTTACCCCTGTTTGATCACTGTGGAAAAGGAAGCAGCACAGCCGAGATTGCCTTCCTATAGAAGAAAGCTGGCCACCGCCGAGCGCCCTGTGCAGGTATTGACGCTGGACGACCTGGGAGATCGCGAGCAAGGTCGTTATGGATTGGACGGGTCAGCCACGCAGGTGGAGCGCATCTTCCCCCCCGCCGTCAACGACAGCCAAGTGATGCTCACCGGCAATGGTGACCAGCTGGCGGACAAGCTGCACCGGTTGCTGCAGGAACTGCGCTATGTGGGAGGTGTACGCTGATGGCAGTGCCGACCATCGATCAGGACAGGTGCATCAACTGCGGCGTCTGCATCGATATTTGTCCCGTCGGTGCCATCGCCGAGATTGACGGTTACCCAGAGATCAACGAGAGCTGTCGTCTATGCAAACTGTGCATCAAGAAATGCCCGGTGGAGGCCATTTCATTGACGGAGATGGCTGTTCCGGTGCTAGCAGATCGCGACGACTGGCGAGGCATCCTGGTTTACGCCGAACTGACGGCCGATGCCATTCACCCGGTGACTATCGAGTTGATCGGCGAGGCGCAGCGCCTGGCAGAACAGATCCAACACCCAATATACGTCCTGCTGCTAGGCAAGGAATTGGATGCCTCCGCCGAGCAGCTACTGCGCTATGGCGTAGACAAGGTCTTCTGTTACGACTACCCGGAGTTAGAGCACTTCCGCGTGGATTGCTACTCCAATGCCTTTGCCGACTGCATCGACAGCGTCAAGCCTTCAGTAGTGCTGGTAGGTGCGACCTCCATCGGTCGTTCGCTGGCCCCCCGGGTGGCTGCCCGTTTCCGCACCGGACTGACGGCAGACTGCACCACCCTGGCGATCAAGGAGAATAGCGATCTGATCCAGATCCGTCCGGCTTTCGGCGGCAACATTATGGCCCAAATAGTCACTCCCCACTCCCGGCCCCAATTTGCCACTGTGCGCTATAAGGTGATGGACCCGGCTCAAGCGACGGAGAACCCGCAGGGCACAATGGTTCGCTGCAGCCTGCAACCGGAACTGCTGCAATCAGCCATCGAGATTATCAGCTGTGATCAGAAGGACAAGAGCCTTTCCATCGCCGATGCGGAGGTATTGGTGGTGGCCGGTAAGGGGCTCAAGGACAGCAAAGACGTCGCCCTGCTGCAAGAGCTGGCCGATCTGTTGGGAGGACAGGTGGCGGGCACCCGGATGGTGGTGGAGGCCGGCTGGCTGGAACATCAGCGGCAGATCGGCCTGTCCGGTCGCACGGTGAAGCCGAAGTTGATCATCACCTGCGGGGTGTCCGGCGCGGTGCAATTCACGGCCGGCATGCAATCGGCGGAGTGCATCATCGCCATCAACAAGGACCCGGCGGCGCCCATCTTCAAAGTCGCGCACTACTGTCTGGTGGGAGACCTTTACGAAATTCTGCCGCCGCTAATTGCCAAACTGAAGGGAGGGCTGCCAAAGTGACCTACAAACAAGTTGGGGCCGAGGACATTGAGGCATTGCAGGCCATCTGTACACCGGAACGGGTCTTCTTTGGGAGGTCCATTCACGATGACTACACCCACGACGAAATGCAGGAATACGGCAAGTTCGTTCCCGATGTGGTAGTGGAAGTGGAGTGTGCCGACGAAGTAGCGCAGGTGATGCGCTACGCCAGTGCCCAGCGCATTCCAGTTACGCCCAGAGGGTCCGGCACCGGGCTCTGTGGCGGTGCGGTGGCTATCCACGGCGGCATCCTGCTCTCACTGGCCAGGATGAACAGGGTGTTGGAGATAGACGAAGAGAACCTGACAGCCACCATCGAACCGGGCGTGCTGTTGATGGAGTTCAACCAACTGCTGACCAACTACGGACTGCTCTATCCGCCGGATCCCGGCGAGAAGAGCGCGACCATCGGTGGCAATGTAATGACCAACGCCGGCGGCATGCGGGCGATCAAATACGGCGTGACCAGAGACTATGTGCTGGGCATAGAAGTGGTGCTTCCGGATGGACGGCTGATCGAGCTGGGCGGCAAATTAGCCAAGAACAGCTCCGGCTATAGCCTGCTAGACCTGATCATCGGCTCAGAGGGCACCCTGGGCATCATCACCAAATTGGTGCTCAGGCTGGTGGCTGCCCCCAGCCAGGTAATCAGCCTGCTGGTGCCCTTCCCCACTCTGGAGCAGTGCATCGAGACGGTGCCTTTGATCATCAAGTCCAAGGTGGTGCCCTGCGCGGTGGAATTCATGCAGCGGGAGGTGATCGAGGCAGCGGAAGAATACCTGGGCAAGCAGTTCCCAGACAAGAGTGCCGATGCATACCTGCTGCTGTCCTTCGACGGCAATTCCACTGCTGAAGTAGAGAGCATCTATGACCAGGTGGCTCGCCTCTGCTTGGAGACAGGCGCGGTGGATGTATTGATTGCCGATACCGCAGAACGACACGATGCGATCTGGAACGCCCGCGGTGCCTTCCTGGAAGCAATCAAGAGCTCAACCCCCTCTGGCATGGACGAATGCGACGTGGTGGTGCCACGGAACGCCATCGCCACCTTCCTCAAGTTCGTCGGCCAGCTAGAGCAAGAGCACCAGATCCGAATCCGCTCCTTCGGTCACGCCGGCGACGGCAATATCCATATCTACGTCTGCCGCGACGGGCTGCCGCAGGACGTCTGGGAGCGGACTAAGTCAAAGGTGATGGATGAACTATATCGGCGGGCCAAAGAACTAGGCGGCCAGGTATCCGGCGAACACGGCATCGGCC
>CAYVCY010000114.1:0-6959 GCA_964450265.1 uncultured Clostridia bacterium | reverse complement strand
TGCGGACCCTGCGGACCCTGCGGACCCGGTACGCCTAACGCCTGAATTACTTGCGCGTAATAACTAGGGGTTGGCAATAGCGCGGGCGTGTTGGCCAGGCTCATGCCGGTAGGCTGTACCGGTATTGCTGCCTGGTTTACTGTGATCAAGTCGCCGCCGAATACAGTCACCTGGATGATGCCTTGTTTGGCCAGCAGTTCCCAGGGTACTGTGCAGCGGTCATTAACCAATAGCATGTCCATGACGATATCATCACGCTTAAATTGCGCTGTTTTGATAAGTCCGTGCCAGTCATCGGAAAAACTGAATGCAGCGTACAAGTACCCACGCGATCCTGCGACCACCGCAGCCTGGTCTGTGCGGGTTATGGTCTGATTAACAATAGAGAAGGTTATATCCATTCTGCACCTCCTATGAATAGACCTGCATGAACAGCGTGGCCAGGTCTTTGATGATCATGCCGTCAATTCGCTGGATACTGTCAATGTATTCGGACAGCAGCTTGCCTGGACTAACGTTCTGGTATCCTGTCAGATGCCGTGCAAAGTCTTCGGTGTTCGTCATCTGCTGTTGCGTTTGCGTCTGGCCTGAACCGTCCAGCTGGTTGATATCGTCACCGGGGAAATCTTGATCGGTGATAGTGACTTCGGACGCATATCCGCCTGCTTCCAGGCTCATGATGTCCAGGTTACCCTGTGGCGTATCAGATCGCGCTGCCTTCGTTGTAACCTTGCCCTTGGTCAGGGTTGTCCGGTTGCTGTCGCTGCTGGTTGTGTCGCCTTGTGTGTTTCCTGCCTGGTTGCGCTGCTGCGTTTCGTCCAGCTTGTAGTTGGTGATCGGGTCGATGATCTTATTCTGCGCGGCGTATACCTTATTATAATAGGGCATAATCTCGTTCATACGTGCAGCCAGGTAGTGATTCCACATGTCCGGTGTTTCCAGCCCGATCTCGCAAAAGTAATAATGATCGATGATCTTTTTGTTCAAGACAGCCCGGTATGCTTCGTCCCATATAGGGTATGTATCCAGCGCTATCTGAAAATCAGTTTGCAGCAGTGTCCGCAGTTCGATCGTGAAGTTCGCCATCGTCTGTACCCCCTTCCTGGTCTTCCTGCTGCACCGGCAGCTGCTGGCGCTGTGTTACCTGGATGTTTAGCCCCCAGCGGGCATTGATCTGCTGCACCGCGTCCTGGCGCGCTGCCAGCATGACCTGTGCGCCCAGCTGTACCTGCTGTTCGTTTGCCTGAACTTCGTTCGTTATCAGCCGTTCGCGCTTGTCTGTGTTCGCGTTCGCGATCCCCAGGAACGTCAAGACTTCGTTCCATACATCATGCTTATATATGGTCAGCTTGTCTGCAACATAGGGAGCTTTTGTGTCCAGGACTGCTAGGCTGTTCATGTCCAGATTCTTGTCGATCGTGATCACTGGCTGGTTACCGTCATACTTCATGTAAATATTCTGTAGTGTCAGCTGCTGTTCCTTCGTGCCCTTCAAGAGGATAGGGAACTTTTGATTCTTGATGTTCGTATCAAGCGTTCGTTCCAGCTCATAGAGCCGATAGGCGTATAGCTTGATCGTGTCCTGGGTCGGTTTTTCCAGGTAGTTGTTGCGGATGATAACACAATCATCCGCATCATACTGTGCATTGTAGCCCGTGCCGTACATCTGGAACCGGGTGGGCTGTTCATAGTAATTCAGCTTGCCAGCCTGGGTGACTTTCGCCACCATCTGTCCCAGGCTTGTATCTTCGAAGAACGCGATCTTCCCGTAGGTATAAAGCGTGTCCTCAATGAATCGACCTGGGATCATGTTAGGCAGGCCGTGCCATTCAAAGCACGTGATCGCCAGCAGCTTCAGGCGCTGCATGTAATCGTTGTACGTCATGCTATTAAGCGTCAGGCTGTCGTTGAATGGTATGTTCGATGATCTTGTCATGGTTTACCCCCTTCCCGTTAGACTGAATTATCCAGGCTGTAGTTGCCCAGGTTGCTGGCCGTATGCCAGATGGTCACGCCATTATTGAAAATATCCTGAAGTTCCTGGCGGTCATCAATCGGGATCGCGCCGGTGATGCAGCAGTCTATTGTCTTAACATAGTTCCAGTATGTTCGCCCCGTGGTGGCAGGCACCTTCACCCGGTTGATCTTGTAGCCGTACATAGAAAAGAATTCGTCTATGATCCGGGCGTATTCAGCGCGGATGCACTTCACCTTACAATAGAAATCCTGCCAGCCCTTGGCCACGTTAGCAGCAGGACTGTTAAGGCTGCCGTGCACCTGGTCGGGCGCTATTGCTGCCTTATATATCTGTTGTGCCGATGACAGCGCAGCCGTCAGACCACCGCCGATCATGAGCATGTTCCCGGTTGCTGCACCCATGATGATAGCGCCCGCAGCGCCTGCGCCTGTGACCGCCAGGGTGCCTGCGTTCTGTGCCAGCCAGCTGGCAAAGCTATCCGAAGCCCAGGCGCATAGCGGATAGCCGGACATCGTGATCCCATATTCCAGGCCGTTGCCTGCACCGTTGCTGCCCTTCATATTTGTTGGAAAGCATTTATAGGAAGGGTTCGGCATGATTCCGCCGTATACTTCAAATGCAGGCGTTGTGCTCTGGAAGTCTTCGAAGTGAAACGCTGCCACGCTGCCTGCGTTATTGTCCAGTGTAAAAAACAGATAGGGGAAGGTCAGCAGCTTGTTGTTCTTCGGCGTATATCCGTCTATCGTGGCCGGTCTGGCTACGCCTGACCAGGTATGATCATGGCTGCTTGACGCGCCTGTCATGGCCGTTACCGCGCTGTTCCAGGTTCCCCCATACATAGCCCGCGGGATCATATACACCGCGACCACCGCAGCCTGTTTTCCGTCTGTGACGTACTGATCCAGCCAGGATGCCATATTGCCCGCGGACGTGCTGCCGTAGAACCTGACCCCAGAAAAGACCCCGCTGTACTCGTTACCGCTGGCTGGCTCCCACGCTGCGCCGTTCCAGTATTCTGTGACTGCTGCCACGATGCCCAGTGTTGACATGTTCGCCCTGCTGTAGCTGGTTGCGCCGTGGAATATATAATCGCCGTGTTCCAGGCCTTCCGGCACCGTGTGTTCGCCGATCACGTCCGTGGCCGTGTGTTCGCGTTCAACGAAACAACTCTTCAGCGTCATGATTCCACGCCATGTCTGCCATACGTCCGTTGTGATATGGATCGCCGTTACTGCATCATTGATATATTCCAGGCGGTTAATAAAGGCGTAGAACGTAATGCCTTCGTGCGCTGCATTCGTATAGCTGCAATAATTGGCTGTGTCGATCGTATCCATACTGACATCGGCGCGAATGATGTTATCCTTCTTCAGGTACGTGTAGTGAGACAAGCTTGTCACCAAACGCCCGGACAGCGCTGCTGCTGCTGCCTGGTCTGTGACATGCTTGTAATCGCTGCCCCAGGGCACGTTATAAAGGTTAATTGATGACGTGGGTGCCGTTGCCATATGAAGCCCCCTTTACTGTGCAAATGCCACCGGGCGGGTGTCGATCCGGGATCTGATACACCCGCCCGGTTGTGCATATTGCCTAAATGGTTAGGCCGTGACCGCTTCCGTGTCCGCTGTGGACTTGTTGCCAGCGCCGTCCACCTGGTACGCAACAACACTGTCACCCTGAACCATCGGGGTGAAGTCGCCCACTGTCCAGCTGCCGTCAGATTCCACGACAGCCCAGCGGGTTTCATCATTGATCGTGACGAACACGATGCAGCCCGCAACGCCGGTACCACTAACGGTTGTATCCGTCGCGCCCGGTGCCGTGATAGCCGGTGCAGCAGGCGCTACCGCATCATCGACAAAAGCAATGCAGTTGGCCATCAATGACAGCGCGTAGGTCTGCCAGTGATGCCAGAAATAAGACCGGTACAAGCCGTCCGCATTAAAAAATTCGGACATCTTGCTCATTTCATCCCAGACCTGCAAGGCTGCCTGATCCATCAGCACCGCCGTGACGTTCTCACCGAAGCCGAAGTTATCAACTTCGATGACACGCCCCTGATATTCTGCCTTGCCCAGGTTGAACACGGATGCCAGAACGGTTGTGTCCAGGGTGTTCAGGATGTCCGAGCGCGTGATCAGAATCTGCTGTTCCTTTGGTGTCCAGGTGATCACGGGCGCTGCCGGGTTGCCGGTCACTTTCGCGTAGGCATTGAACGAAGGCGAAGGGTATGTCATCCCGCTGGATGCCTGCTTCAGCGCGGTCAGGAACGCCGTAGCCGTGGCCACGTCCGTGATCGCCGTATGACTGGCCGTGATGATCCGCTGCTTAATTACCGCTTCCGCAATCACGTTCTTCATGAGAATGAACTCATCGATATAGTCGCCTGAATACAGGCTGTTCACGATGCCTTCCAGCATCTTGCCCACGTTGTCCCAGGACGTGAACGCATGCTTCAGCTGGTCTTCCCAGATGGTCACCTTGTACTTGCCCTGCCGGTTCAGACGGAAGTA
The DNA here is from genome assembly GCA_964450265.1 of uncultured Clostridia bacterium. Taxonomy (GTDB): domain Bacteria; phylum Bacillota; class UBA994; order UBA5500; family UBA5500; genus JAEZJZ01. The sequence goes on along the minus strand of CAYVCY010000114.1, from coordinate 2,468 downwards.
CTCGGTCTTGACATCGGGAGAGGATGTCAAGAGCAGCCCCGCGCCGGTCGGGTCGTAACCCTGGTCACTGGCCGGGTTGATATGCGTGTTTTCGATGTCATAGCCCAGTGGCTTGACACCCTGCTTCAAAATCGCCAGCGGGTTGTCCCAGGTCTTGGACTTCACCAGCGTGAACGCTATCTTGTTGACCAGCGCTGACAGGAATTCGTTTGCTGCGTTCTGGTAGGTCAGGATCGCGTTGCCCACAGCGTCAATATTATCTATTGTCGCCTGCGGGATACGCGCCTGCAATTCGGTTGAACCGTTTTCAATGATCGTGTTGACAATGTTTGTAATGTCCGGCATGTGATAGCCCCCTTCTTACTTTAGCCTGCCCTTTTCATCGAACAGGTCTTCAAATTTCTTCGGTTGATCGCTTTGCTGCTGTTTTTCTTCCGGTACTTTGCCGACCTTCAGAAATAGCTTCATGTTTTGCTGGATCAGTTCATCGTTGCGCTGCTTCAGACTGGCATTGTCGGCGGTTGTCAGTTCCACATTCGCCAGCGTTGCCTGATAGTCTTCCTGCAGCTGGGTCAGCGCATCGGACACGCTAGCGGGGTCTTTCGCGTTCTTCAGGATATCCGCTAACAGCCTGGCATGTTCTTCCCTGGTCATGTTCTCACCCCTTCTTCATCCGTTTATAATATCGCTGATCAGAATCAGCTTGCTTGTCGCTGCCTGGTTTTCTTGCAGTAGGTTTTTCTGGTTGTCCAGCAGCACCCGCAGCATAGCCGTGTATGTGTCACCGTTGACGATCCCCGTTACCGGCAGCTGCTGCTGTTCCTGGAAGGTTCGGGTGCCGTTTTCGGTTGCTTCCCCGTAGCTTCCATCGATGCCGTATACTTTGCCGGTTTTCGGGTTAATCATCGGTACACTGGCTGAAACCAGGCACGTCTGCCAGGTTGTTACCGCTTCCCCTTTATCGCCCTTTTGCAGCATGATCTCTTGTTCCCCTTTTTCATAGCTGATACCGGGCACCTGTGCCCAGCTGCGCCACGGCCGATCAGACAGCCGTGTCTGCACGATGCCGTAGAACGTACCCCGCGCTTCGATGACATCACCGTTGCCGATGTATATGCCCATGTGCCCGTTATAGTGTACGGTCAGGCCAGGCGTGTCCGGCATGGTGTCGATCGTACCGGATCGCACCCCTGCTGCCAGCCAGCCGTTCGCGCTGCGATCCGTGCCCGTGTAAATGTCCGTGATGCTGCTGCAATCATAGCCTGGCTGGCCTATCTTCGTTGCCAGGTACTGGCGCTTCGTCATGCCGTACTTATTTATATCTGTCTGCGTGTCCCTGTACTGGGCAGGGTATGCCCTGGCCGTGGTATCGATCAGCCACTGGGTGATGATCCATCCGTTATTGCCGTACATATACGGCTTACCTAAAAGCGACCGGGCAAATGCAATAAGCCCCTGTGCTGTCTTTGCTGCTTCCATCGTTCAGCCCTGATTCAGTTCAGGCAGTCCTGCAACCGATGTCAGCAGGGACAGGATACCCGCAAGCGCAGACGCTGACAGCACGATCAGCCAGTTCACATCATAGATCAGCGCGGATGTGCCGATCGTTGCTATTGCCGTCTGTGCCACCGTCTTGATCGCACGGATGCCCGCTGCCTTCACCCAGCGCTTGCGCTGTTCATTATTTTCGATCACCGGCATGTTATCGTCCCCCTATGCTTTGGATGTACCAGATGACAAAGCTACCGCCTGCACCGATCATGGCCAGCACAGCGCCCCAGATCGCACGGGTCAGCCCTGACATGGACTTGACCAGGCTAATCATGTTTGTCTGTAACTCTTTGATATTGATATCCTGCTGGCGGTCGTTCATGTCCAGGCGCTGGAAATGTCCGTCACCTTTAGACAGGCTTTCCCAGATACGATTGAATTCCAAATCACACTCGCGTCTGCGTTCCGTCACATCATCCACCGCCAGACCCCCTTTAGTCTATCTGTCCCTTCCAGTATATACCTATAAGCACATCATGACAACATGACTAAAACTTTATTATAAAATAATCAAAAAACTATTTGACAGGCACATAAAAAAGGTTTATACTAAAAGAAAAACGCTAAAACAAGGAAAGAGGGTAAGCACATGGAACAGGATACATTCACCGTTACACTGACACGCCATGAGATTAACACACTGATCCAGGCGCTGAACACGCTAAGCGGGCACTGGATAAAGAAGGCGCAGGACGAATTGGAATTTGAACTGGAAAAAGTTGAACCGTCATTTGATAAGTTCAACACATACATGGCTATTTTTGATGAATCATCTGAACTGTTCAATAAAATTATGGATGCTACTATCAGAGGATAACCAACACATACCCGCGCCCTATATGAAACGGTAGATGAAGCAATTGAAGCATGGAACAGGAGGGTTGAGTGATGGAAGATATAAAACCATGTCCGTTCTG
>CAYVCY010000113.1:0-6977 GCA_964450265.1 uncultured Clostridia bacterium | reverse complement strand
CATCAGGCCCAGTACTGCAAGTGTGAACAGTTTACGCATTTTCCTTTCCTCCTTTATAATATAGATAGGATAGATTATCAATAAGGAGGAAGAGAGATGGATATCATGAAGAGACTCAAATGCAAGCTCTGTGGCTACATTTTCGAACATAACCTTAATCAGGGTCAGTCCCCATGCCCGGAGTGTGGCGCGGTGGATGAGTGGGAAGAAGTTCAGGATCAGCAATCGTCTCAGGCAGGGCCTGTAGAAACCGGGTTTGAGCAGGTTATCCCCATGGATATCACCGAAGCTGAAATGTCCAACCTAGCTGATCTGCCCCATGACGAGGCACCTGCCGACGATACCGATCCTTTCGGCAAGTCTGCGGAAACCGGTTTTGAGCATGTGGTGCCAGCCGATTTTACTGATGCCGAGGTGGCTGTCGGCGGGTTGGATGCGGACCGTGACGAGAGCACTGCTATCAAGATCGACGACCATGCTTTCAGGCGTCCAGAGGAGACAGGCTTTGATCGCGTGATTCCGCCAGACATCACCGAAACGGTGACTGGCGCCCACGCGGATCCGGTTTCTGACGATGAGGCAGAAGAGGGTGTTGACAGTCAGGCCTTTGCTCAGCCGGCTGCTACCGGTTTTGAGCAGCTTATTCCCCATGACTTCACGGAGGGGGATACCAGCCAGGCGGTTAACCTGGAAAACGTGGATGTCAGCGGTGAGAAGCGGAGTGCGGCCTTCGACCGTCCCGAAGTGACGGGCTTTGACCATGCCAGCCTACATGATTTCTCCGAAGGTGACCTGCTTACGATAGCCAGCCTGCGGGTAGTGCAAAGCGACGAGTCGTTGGCCCCTGAGGTGAAACGCATGGAGTGCCCTGGCTGTGGTGCAGTAGTTGTGGTAGTTGAGCCTGGAAAAGAACTGCCTCCATGCCCTGTCTGCAATAAAGAGGTGGAGTGGAAGGCTAAACAGTAGCTCTTGCTGCTGCCGAGTTAATAATAGAAGGTCTCCCGCATGCTTGCGGGAGACTTTTTCAATCATTATTCTTCGCTGTCTTCGTCGTCAAGATCCACAAAGCGGGTCACTTTGTCAACGAACAACACCCCGTCCAGATGGTCAATCTCATGTTGTAAGGCGCGGGCCAGAATCCCCTCGGCTTGAATAGTAACCGGATCGCCGTCGCGATCCTGGGCTTCAACCACCACTCGTTCTGCCCGTTCCACCTCGCCCCAAACGTCGGGGAAACTGAGGCAGCCTTCGATAGCCACCTCGGTCTCGGTGGACGACTCGACGATCTTGGGGTTCAGCAGTTGGAATATCTGCTCTCCAAATTCGATCACTATCAGCCGCTTCGGGATTCCGATCTGCGGGGCGGCCAAGGCCAAACCGTTGTCCGAGTAACGCAGGGTATCCAACATATCATCCAACAACCGGTGGATCACCGGCGAGATCTTCTTCACTGGGTGAGCAACCGTCCGCAGCACCGGATCTTCGCCTTTGCGGATAAAACGCACCGCCATGGGGCAACACTCCCTTTTTGAGCTAAGCTCTCTCTATTATACCAGCTTTGCCTGGCAGGCAAAAGCGAGCTGCCATGGGTAAAGGTATAGTCTTGGCCAGCGATCTGATACACTGGTCTTAACACTTGATGGTCAAATTAACCCTTGTTGCCTGGCGAAAGGAGCTTGAAGCAGCGATGTATCGTCGACCCTATTTGCAGATTCCCGGCCCCACTAACATTCCAGAACCGGTGCTGAACGCGCTCAATCATTCGGCCATCAATCACCGCGGCGATCAGTTTGCAGAGTTGCTGGACGCGAATACGCGTGGCCTGAAACGGGTGTTTCAAACTGAAAACGACATCCTCATCTTTCCCGCCTCCGGCAGCGGAGGCTTGGAGGCTACACTGGTCAACCTGTTATCCCCAGGGGACAAGGCGATTGCGGTAGACATGGGGGTATTCTCGCGACGCATGGGCGAAATAGCCCAGACTTACGGCGTCGATGTTACCTTCATCCAGGTGCCCTGGGGCAAGGCGGTCACTGCCGGAGATTACCGAGCCATACTGCAGGCCGACTCTGACCATCAGTTTCGAGCTGTGTTCGTTACCCATAATGAAACTGCTACCGGGGTGACCGTAGATGTCGCTGCGATACGGCAGATGCTGGACGAATTGCAGCATCCGGCGCTGTTGATCGTGGATGCCGTCAGCTCGCTGGCGATTATCGACTTGCCTACCGACGAGTTGCGCATCGATGCGGTGGTTGCCGCTTCGCAGAAGGGCCTGATGTTGCCGGGGGGCCTGGCTATGATCAGTGTCAGCCCCAAGGCTTGGGAAGCGCAGCATCGTTCCTCCATGCCCAAGTGGTATTGGGATTTTTCCGCCCTCAAGCAGAAGATGGCTGCTGGTCAGATGCCCTATACCCCTGCCATCAGCCTGTTTTTTGGCTTGCAGGTGGCACTGGAATTGTTGCAGGAAGAAGGCCTGCACAACGTATTTTTGCGTCATCAGCGGAATGCCTGGGCGATCCAGGCTGGAATTGCGGCGCTGGGGCTGCAGTTTCTGGTGGCAGAAGAGTCTCTACGCTCGCCAGCGGTGACGGCGGTGCTGTTGCCGCAGGGCATAGCCTATCAGGCATTGGCGCAGGCCACGCAGGAGTTGGGAATCGTGATCGGTGGTGGGTTGGACCAGCTACAGGGCAAGATCTTCCGCATCGGTCACTTGGGCATGCTGCACGAGATGGAGGTGTTGGCCATTTTGGGCGGGTTGGAAATGTCGTTGTGCCGTCTGGGATACCCGCTGCAGCTGGGTCGGGCCAGCGGTGCCGCTATGGCCAGCTACCTGGGTTGAATGGTGGTTCAATTTCCTTCGCATATGAGATAGATTTGCTGTAGTAGAAGGTATTTGTAGGATCGGCTATAATGATATGGATGATTTCTGCACTTGGACTAGTATCTGAAGGAGGAACCAGATGAGCTTCTCTCGCCGCCTATGGGACCAGGCAAAACCCTTCTGGCACTATCTGCTGATCACAGCGGTGGCCATCCTCGCCCTCACGGGACTGGACTTGATCGCACCGCAGTTGGTTCGCCAGATGCTCTCCCTTTTGGAGACCGAGGGTGGGCTGTCTATTGACAACTTACGGCCAATCGCACTGGGACTGCTTGCCCTTTACTTGATCAAGATCATCTTTCGCTTTCTGGCTAGCTATATGTCCCATGTGGGATCGTGGAAACTGGTGGCCAACATGCGCACCTTTGTCTACAATCACATGCAGCAGCTCTCCTTGGGCTTTTTTCAAGATAAGCAGACCGGCGAGCTGATGTCCATCACCATCAACGACGTGCGCACCTTTGAATCGTTGATCGCCCACGCCATCCCAGACTTGGCGGCGAACGTGCTAGTACTGGTCGGTGTGGCGTCGATTCTGTTCAGCATGAATCCCACCCTGGCTGCCCTCACCTTGATTCCGGTGCCTCTGTTGGCCATAGCCACTCGCATCTACGCCACCAAAGTGCGCCCCAGCTTTCGTTTAGCTCAGGAGAAGATCGGCGAATTGAACGGGGTGCTGCAGGACAATTTCTCTGGATTGAAAGAGATCCAAGTGTTCAATCAGCAACCGAAGGAGCGGCAACGGGTCGATGATAAGTCCCAAGCCCACATGGTGGCCATGCTGCGGGCTCTGCGTTTGGGGGCGATCTTCAGCCCCACCGTCGAATTCCTTACCTCCTTGGGCACCGTCATCGTCATCTTCTTTGGCGGTGTGTTGGCGCTGCAAGGAAAGATGCGAGGCAGCGACATCGTCGGCTTCATGCTCTACCTGAACCTGTTCTATCGCCCGATCACGGCCTTAGCCCGGCTGATGGAAGATGTGCAACAGGCCTACGCCGGCGGGGAACGGGTGTTCAGGGTGCTGGATACCACTCCGAACATCCAAGATGCTCCGGAAGCGGTAGCGATCGAGAGGAGCAGGGGGCATATCGTCTTTGACGATGTCTCCTTTAGGTACACCGATGATCAGCCGGTGCTGGAGGGAATCAGCTTTGAAGCCAAACCGGGGCAGATGATCGCGCTGGTCGGCCCCACCGGGGTGGGTAAGACATCGATCATTAGCCTGATCGCCCGGTTCTATGATCCAGTAGCCGGCTGCGTTACTCTAGATGGTCGGCCCCTGCGGGATATCAAGTTGCATTCTTTGCGGGAGCAGATCTCGGTGGTGCTGCAGGATGTCTTCCTGTTCAACGGCACCATCGCCGAGAATATCCGCTATGGCGCGCCCCAGGCCAGCGATGAACAGGTGATGGCGGCGGCCAAGATTGCCCGCGCTCACGACTTCATCATGGAGACAGAGCTGGGATATCAGACAGCCATCGGTGAGCGGGGCGTGCGCCTTTCCGGTGGACAGAAACAACGGCTGGCTATCGCCCGCGCGGTGTTGCGCGATGCTCCCATCCTGATCCTGGACGAAGCGACAGCGGCGGTGGACGTGGAGACGGAGGCGGAGATTCAAGCAGCCATCGATGCATTGGCCGGCGGCCGCACCATTATCGTGATTGCGCACCGCCTGTCCACTGTCAAGAAAGCGGACACCATTCTGGTGCTGGAAGAAGGCCGCATCGTCGAGCGCGGCAACCATCAGCTGTTGTTATCCCAGGGAGGCATCTACAGCAGGCTCTGCCAGGTGCAACTCAGTTCCAGTGTGTCCCAGGAGATGGCCATGCTGCCGAGCTTTGCTAGCGCCGAAGGCGGCCAAGAATAGTGAATCAGTGGGGACTGTCCCTACCGTTCCGCTCTTCGCAACGGAACGGAGGGACTGTCCCCACTGATTCATTCCTCTAGATCATCTCAAACATGCGCAGGCCGATCAGCATGATCGCCGCGTCGGCCAGGATGTGAGTCAGCCAGGAGCTCCGCCAGCTATCGGCCTCTGCATCCAACCAGTTGAAGACGAAACCTACCACCAGCAGACCAAAGAGGGCTAGGCCAATCTGCCAAGGACTAAACCAAGTCCTGAAGATAGCCAGGTGGTAGAGCGCAAACAGTAGCGATGAAAAGACATAGGCCAGGTGGCGTTTCCCTAAACGATACAGTGAAAGAAAGACGAAGCCACGGAAGAAGTACTCCTCTAGAAAAGAGTTCCCCAAGGTGATATACAGAGCTACCAGCAGGAAGTTAGCCGGAGTGACCTTGGATTTCTGCTGTAGCTCCCAGGCGATCGCCGGCAGATCCAGCACGCCCTGCAGCAATGAGTAGGTGACCAGGATCACCAAACCAGCGCCTATGCCTAGCAGCAAGCCTGGCATGACCGAGCTCCTGCCTCGGGGCCGTCTTGTTTCGCACACCTGTGTCTCAGACGGCCGGTTCTTAAGTGAGCGGTGATGCCACCAAGGAATGACGGTGAACAGGATGATCTTGGTCACTGTCTTCAGCAGGTAGTCTACCGCTAACATTTGTTCCACGTAGTAAAGCAACAGACAGGCCAGTATAGAGCTGACGATGATGCTTTTAGATTTCAAAGACGGCCCTCCAACTTTGGTGTTCTTGTATCAGCCTGTTGCGCTATTGCCGATCACCCCTGACTATGTTCATCAAAGTGTTTCGACGCCCAGGGGCGTACAGTTGCCTCAATTCTTCTCCCCAGGCAAGTAAATCTTCCCCATAGCAGTCGATCAAGTGGCCTAGCTTTTGCTCGGCCAGGATGGCTCCCAGCACGTAGTTTTGAATGTACATTGGGTCAATGCTGCGGAAGCTATCCAGAGCCCACAACGCGGGCTCCCCCACATCCAGGCCGAGGCAACTATAATGCTCTAGATAGAGCTCCTCCGCCCGTCGCGGTTCTTGCCACAGGTCCAGTTCAAACAAAAAGCTCACCGCACAGCGCACGTTTTCTAGCAGCGCGATCTCCCGTGCCCGCCGCAACCTCTTCCGGTCACCTGACAGCAGCACAAGGCCAATCTGCTCCAACAATATTGCCATCGCTTCATCGTAGCAGCTGCTCCAGGTTTGCCATATTCCTTGCGCCTGATTAAGGGCGTGATAACAGGCATGGCCCAGCTCGTGGCAGAGCGTGGTCAGCGAGGATAAGGACTGCAGGGGACGGATCAGCACCCGCACATCCCTGCCAGGCTTGATCACCCCGGTATAGCCGGCTAAGCCATCTTCCTTGACATGGAGGGAGATGCGTGGAAGCGCATCGCTTAAGCCTAGCTGCTGCAGTAGCCTGTCGGCCAATTCTTGCCCGTCTGCGGTTAACGGTAGGTCGCCCAGTCGTCGCAAATCCGAGTGCCAAGTCTCCCAACGGATGCCACCAGAGGAGACCAGTTCGCGCGCTGTGGCCAAGTGCTGCTGCAGATAAGCGAGAACTCGGCTTCTCGTCCAGTCATAATCCAATCCTTCTGTCTGCAGCACCAGCTGCGGGTAGGCATCAAAACCTTGTTGCCGCGCCAAATCCTGGCGTAATTGCAGCAGTTGCAGCACATCCGGCCTCATGCTTTTGGCCAAGGCTAAGCGATATGCCCGGCTATCCTTCAGTTGCTGGTCAGTCATTCCTGCACTGTAGTTGTCCCAGTCATCCAAGCGGTTGCGCAGACGGGACACCTGGGGGTGTCTATCCACCAACCCACGCTGCCGGATGATTCGGTACAGCCGTTGCTCTGAGTCTGAATGATCCCACTCGGATGCGCTGGCCTCCTGCAAGCAGCGATAGATAGCTTCATCCAGTAGGGATAAATCATGCTTGGCGGTCTCGGCATAATTCTCCCATTGGGCTAGCTGCAGATCAAAGAACAGCCGCAGGTAACGCTCCATAACCTTCCTCACGCCAAGTCCCCTTTCTGCTCTTGCCTGCTTGCAGTCACTGTTGCAGCTCTCGTAGCAGCCGCGGCACTTCAGTCTCCGCATCTTGATTGATCACCGTCACTGGCACCCGTCGGAACTGGGCCAGACTTGCCAGGTTAGCGGCCGGAGAAACTAGCAGGCTGGTGCC
>CAYVCY010000112.1:1381-6982 GCA_964450265.1 uncultured Clostridia bacterium | reverse complement strand
ATGTTCCAAGAGACGACTGTCCGCTTCTTGTCCAGCGACCAATTTGCTTATGCCGCTTCCTGCATGGGCTTCGTCCGCCGGGAAAAGGCGGCTGCCAACCTGATGCTGGGCGCTTTCTGGGCAGAAGCTCTGCTGATGGCCGAGGCCGGCGCCGAGGTTGGTGCCATTCAGGTGGCTGGTACCGCCAACTTGCATCAGATTCCGTTCTTCGTCGCTACCTGCGACTACACCCTGATCGGTGAAGAGTTGTTTGCTGGCGGTGCCTATCTATCGCAAGACAAGGTTAAGCTCAGCTCCATTGCCGCACAGGATTATCTGAAGGCAGTGAGCATCGCCCTAGTCCTGCTGGGAGCGCTGGCCGCCACCGCACAATCGAGCTTTTTCAGCGATCTGCTCAGCAAGTAATCTGGGGACTGATCCATTAATTTTAGCAAAAAGGAGGTGTAGTCAGTGCGACGGGAAATACCGGTTGCGATCACCTTTGTCGTAGGCGTAATCATGTTGCTCAGCAACTTTATCACTGTTCCGCTGGGGGGTGACTTTTCCTTGGCGGCGCTAGCCCAGGAATTGGGGGGTTGGGTGATCATCATCTCTGCCTTTGCTGTGGGGTTGGCTTCCGTAAACCTAGTTCGGATCCATGGCAACAACCTAGCCCGTAAGCGGGCTGGTTGGTTTAATAGTATGCTACTGTTGATTTCCATTGCCTTATGGGCAATCGTGGGCATCATCACCTATTACCAGTCTGGCTCGGAGTTCTGGGCAGATCTCAACCAGAACCTCTATACATCGGTGCTTTCTGCCCTGGGCGCGGCCATGTTCGCCACGGTGGCGTTATACCTTGGCTCAGCTGCTTTCCGGGCATTTCGCATGCGTGGACTTGATGCCACTATCCTGCTGATCGCTTGCATGATCGTGATGTTGGGACAAGCGCCGGTGGGGGCGCTCATTTGGAACCAGTTCCCTCCCTTGGCCAACTGGCTGTTGTCGGTGCCTAACAACGTGGGACAGAGAGCGATCATGATGGGTGCAGCCATCGGGGCCTTCGCCACATCATTGCGCATATTGCTGGGAATTGAACGCGGTCACTTCGGTGCCGAGTAGAATAGATCCATCGGGAAAGGAGGTGTCTTGTAGTGAATATCCTCGAAAGGCTTCAGAGTTTTGATCGCCGGATCATCTATGTGGTCATGCTGTTTTTGATCTCGTTGCCCTTGTTGAATCCCCTCGGCATCCCCTTGGAGATCAATCAAGGAACCCGCGACGTGTATGAGCGGCTGGATGCCCTCAATGCGGGAGAAAGAGTGCTCTTTTCGATCAACTATGACCCTACGTCTGCGCCGGATATTGCGCCACAAACGGTGATTATGCTGGATCACTTGATGGACAAAGGGGTTAATGTGGCCTTGGTCTGTTGGTCTGCGGCCGGGCCTAACCTGATCGAGGGACTGATTGCTCCCCACCTGCAAAACGGCAAAGTTTACGGACAGGACCTGGTGAATATCGGCTTTATTGCAGGCGGGGAGACAGCTATTCGCAATTTCGGTCGGGATGTGATCGGCACTGCCAAAGCCGACTACCACGGTACCGCTCTGGGCACATTACCCATTCTGCAGGGTGTCACTGACGTGCGGGATTTCGAGTTCGTGTTTGTGTTCCATGGCTATAACCCTGGTATCCAGGAGTGGGTACGCCAGGTACAAGGCCCGTTAGATATCAATCTGCTGGCCGGGGTGGTCAATGTCAGTGTTCCGGAAGTGATGCCCTTCTATACTTCAGGCCAGATCGATGGCTTGACCCAAGGGCTCAGAGGGGCAGCTGAGTACGAGCTGCTGGTGAACAAACCGGGCTCTGCCGTAGCCAAGATGGACGCCCAGTCTTTGGGGCATTTGGCGATCATTTTCTTTGTGATTATCGGCAACATCGCCTATTTCACCGGTAGAAAGACAGGCGCGGAATAAGATCTTATCCCCAAACAGAGCACCGAGACGGTGTTCTAGAGGAGGTGAAAAAGAATGAATATCTCCAACGATCCCTGGGTCTGGATAGCCGCTATCGGTTCTATCGCCATCTTCTCCTCTATGTTCAAGGACAATCCGCTGTACAGAGCGTGTGAGCATGTCTTCGTCGGTAGTGGCGCTGGATATGCTTTGTCACAGGCCTACCGCAACATAGTCATTCAGGCTTGGCAGCCGATGACCAACGATGGCAAAGCGATCTTGATCATCCCGTTGATCTTGGGAGTATTGTTGTACGCCAGGTTCTTCAAAGGGTTTGCCTGGGTCAGCCGCTGGTCGATGGCTTTCTTGATCGGTATCGGCACCGGTATCTCCATCTATGGTGTTTACAACTCGCAGCTGTTGGCTCAGATCAAAGCGACGATGGTGCCACTGAGCTCCTTTGACAATATCCTGATGGTAGTCGGAGTGGTGGCCGTGCTGCTATACTTCCTGTTCACAATTCCGGTGAAAGGCCCGTTGAAGCATGTGACTACATTTGGCCGTTGGATGATGATGATCACCTTTGGTGTTTCCTTCGGAAACGTGGTTATGGGCCGTATCTCCCTGCTGTTGGGAGTGATGGAGACAGTTTACGGAAAGTGGCTGGGTCTGTTCTAGCTGCTCAAATAACAGTTGTCACAAGAGATGGCCAGACGGAATCCCGTCTGGCCATCTTGATCATAGCAGCGTATCCGGGCACGTCACCTAGATGGTGATATCTTGCCATTTACCCAGGTAATAGCGTGTTCCGAAGATGATGGCGCGTAAGATTTGGTCAGCCGTCATTCCCAACCAGGCCCCAGCCAGGCCCCAGTTGAACACCTTCACAAACAGGAATGCCAAACCGAGGCGAGCAAACCAGATGCTGATGCCGGTCCCCCACATCACGTACTTGGTGTCCCCGGCACCGCGCAAAGCGCCGGCAGATACCCGGGCTACAGCCAGCAGCGGCATGGCCGCCGCCATAATCCGCAACACCGTCACACCAGCCGAAATCACCTCTGGCTCATCGGTGAAAAAGCCCATGATCGGCTCGGTGAAGAAGTAAAGCAGTACACCGACCGTGCTCATGAAGGCTATCGCCAAGCCCATGGTCAGCCAGCCTGCTCGCCTGGCCACCTGTGGCTGCTTAGCCCCCAGATTCTGTCCTACCAAGGTGGTGGCGGCGACGGCAAAGCCCATGCCTGGCATGAAGGCCATCGATTGTGCCCGCAGGGCGACTTGGTGGGCTGCGTAAATATTGGTGCCTAAGCTGGTGATGATCATCGTGAAGAAGATCTGTGCACCCCGCAACATCAACTCTTCCATGGCCGCCGGGATACCGACATTCATCACTCTGCGTAGGATAGGCCAATCTAACTTGTTGCTATCCCTAAACTTGATGCGAATACTGGACTTGCCGCGCAGCAAGACATACAACATAATTACAGCACCGGTCGCCCGCCCCAGCATGGTGGCAAAACCGGCCCCTGCCGTGCCCATGGCCGGCATGCCGAGATTGCCGAAGATGAACACCCAGTTTAAGGCGATATTCAGCAGGTTGGTAGTGACGTTGGCATACATGGAGGTTAAGGTATCGCCACAACCGCGAAGAATCCCGGTGCCGGTCATCACGATAATGGCAAAGATCACTGAAATGGCCTTCCAGCGCATATAACCGACTCCGGCTTGCACCACAACCTCCTCTGCACCTAACAAGCGCAGGCCGGCTGCCGGAAACAGCAGGCCGAATGCAGCCAAAACTAGCGCCACCCACACTGTGAGCAGCAGTGACTGGCGGGCCGCCCTGTTGGCACCTTCGTTGTCGCCGCCGCCAACCATTCTGGCGACCAGGACTGTGGTGCCGGTGCGCACTGCGGCAAATACAGTCAACGCCAGCATGTATACTTGATTGCTCAATCCTACAGCAGCGATAGAGGCCGGTCCCAAGCGCCCGACCATGGCCACATCGGCGATCCCCACTGTAGACTGCAGCGCCATCTCCACAATCACCGGCAATGCTAGCAGCAAGACCGCCCTAACCAAATTGTCCTGTGACATCTGCGCCAGTTCTGATCGTCGCTGTTCTTTGCGACCCTGCACGACCGCCAAGTCCACCACTCCTCACACTTGCTTCTAGTCTTAAGTATTTCGTTACCAGTAATGATATTCCTGCCGGCCCGCTCGGTGGAATTTTTTGGCTAACAGGAAGATTCAAAACTAACAAACCATCAAGTATCTTATTCCATGTTTTCGGCGTTGTCCACAGGAAGTTACGGTATACGGAGTAAGTTTCAGAAAACAGGAGGGATTTGGCCTGAGAGCGGGAAGTAAACTAACGATGGTTTCTGATGTTGTAGCTGTGAATCATCAGTCCGTCCAGATAACCGAACTGAAAGGAGGAGGTAAGTTTGACAGATAGTATTGTCAGCAAGCAGGTAGAGCAGGTGTTCCGGCGGCTGATGGAATTGCCGACGGTGCAAGCAGGTCTATCCTTCATCGAGACGGATCAGCCTCAGGCGATCGCAGAGCAAAAGGAACTGGTGGTGATCGAGGCGCCAACTTTCCATGAGCAGCAGCGTGGCGAGGAATATGCCAGACGGTTACGGCAACTCGGCTTGGTGGACGTACATATAGACCGTCTGGGCAATGTCCTAGGCAAACGGCCAGGAAAAGGCAAGGGGCCCACTGTATTGCTGGAAGCTCACCTGGATACAGTGTTTGCTTTCGGCACGGATGTCACCCCGGTGGAAAAGGATGGCCGCATATATGCGCCGGGCATCTGTGATGACACCCGGGGATTGGCTGCGAACTTGTCGGTGATCAGGGCATTCAACGCCACCGGTGTCGAAACCCAAGGAGACGTCATTTTCGCTGGCACCGTGCAAGAAGAGGGATTGGGCGGCATGTCTGGAATGCGGGAGCTGCTCACCGACCACAAAGAGATCGCGGCCACAATCTCGATCGATGGGGCCGGGGTGGACTCCATCGTCTACCAAGGCACGGGGATCCGCAACTTTGTAGTCACCTATACCGGACCTGGAGGGCACGCCTACGGTGCATTCGGCACACCTAGCCCGGTGCATGCTGCAGCTCGGGCCGTGGCTAAGCTGAGCGACATGCGCCCTCCTTCCGATCCGAGGACGACCTTCACTGTCAGCCTAATCGAAGGCGGGCACCAAATCCATGCCATTGCAGAGCGGGCGGTGTTTCGGATCAATATGCGTTCGGACCGCCAGTCAGCGCTGGATCAGCTGCAGGAACAAGCACTGGCCATCTTTGTGGCCGGTGCGGAGGAAGAAAACCAGCGTTGGGGCAGAGATGAGATCAAGGTGGAGTACGAGATGATTTTGGATGTTCCAGCCGGTAGCCAGCCGAACGATGCGCTTATTGTACAAGCCGCGTGGAAGGCTACCCAATGCATCGGCGTGAAACCTCGTCTGGCCGCCGGAGGCTGTACCAACACCAATATGCCGATCAGGATGGGTATCCCGGCTGTCACCCTGGGGCGCGGCGGCAAAGAAGGCGGCGTGCATAGCCTTGGGGAATGGTTTGACCCAGAGGGGACCTATCGCTCCCCGCAGAAATCCTTCCTGATGCTGTTGGCTCTGGCCGGTGTGCACGG
>CAYVCY010000112.1:0-1281 GCA_964450265.1 uncultured Clostridia bacterium | reverse complement strand
TGGAACAGAGGGCCTGTCCCCACTGTCCCGCCCGCCCCGCCCGCTTATAGTTTGCTTTCGCGCATGAAGCGGGCGTTAGTGCCGTTGATGCGGTTGAATTCTGGGGTAGCCTGGGCCCCAATCGTCGCAGGATGGGATTGTGCTTCCGTCAGGCATTGTTCTTGATCGATATTCACCATCACCCCATCCCGATAGATCACCTTGCCGTCCACCGCTGCCAAAGCTACTTCGTCCCCTTTGGCACTATAGACAAGATTGGGTACGATGTTTCTCATCGGATGGGTATAGACCGGCATCATCGTCGGCTGTTTCAGATCGATGGCGATGAAGTCAGCCCTCTTCCCCACCTCCAGCGATCCCACGGAATTGCCTAGTCCGATCGCTTTGGCCCCTTCGATAGTGGCCATGCGCAAAGCGCGCCAGGCGGGGACCACCTCCGGGTTCTGATACTTGATCTTGTTGAACAGGGCGACCAATTTCATCTCGTTGATGATGTTGTGGCAGTTGTTGCCTGGGGCCTGATCCGATCCTAGGGCCACATTGCCTCCTGCCGCCTGAAAGGCCGTGGACGGCGGCACGATCCCGTCGATGATGCCGATGGAGCCGGGGCAGACGATCATGGAGGCGCCGCTCTTGGCTACCACTTCGGCTTCATCGCCGGTGGCATCGGTGAGGTGGACTGCGATCAGCGTGTCGTCCAGATATCCGATCTGGCGCAGCCAGGCGATCGGTCGCTGTCCATAGCGCTGCACCACCTGATATGTCTCCCTATCCCCCTGTTGGGTGTGCATATGAATCTTAGTCTGGCGTTCCTTGGCCAGCCTCTGTATCCGCAGCAGCAGTTCCTGGCTGAGGAAATCTGCGCCTTGGGGTCCAAACAGGATCTTGATGCGCCCGTCGGCCCGATTGTGCCAGCGGTCGAACAGCTGCAGGTTCTGCTGCAAAGAGGCTTCTCCGAGCCCGGGGTCGTATTCATACAGCTCTCCAGGATTGTAAACCCGCCGCTTTGCCTCCCGAATGGTGTGGGTGATGTGCCCCCGTGCACCGATGCGCTCGATGAACTCGCAGACCGGTTCCATGTTAGTCGAGTAATCACCGAGGGTGGTGGTGCCGGCCTTGATGGCCTCGATGATCGCTAGCTTGCTGCCGGCCAGGCTGGCTTCTGCGCTGGCGGCCGCGCTAAAGGGCTGCAGGCCATACATCATCCAGTAGTTGGTGTCCTGGGCCAGCCCCCGCAGAATGGCTAAACTGGTGTGCATATGGGCATCGATCAGCCCAGGA
>CAYVCY010000111.1:0-6999 GCA_964450265.1 uncultured Clostridia bacterium | reverse complement strand
CTGGGCCTTCCTGCAGCTCGCGCGGGCAGGAGGGCCCTTTTTGTCTTGCGGCCTATCCCTGGCCAGGGGGGTGGGACTGGGGGACTGGGGGACTGGGCCTGCCGTTCCGCTCTTCGGAACGGGAGAGAGTGCCCCTGTCCCACTGTCTCACAACCGTCTCGGCCTCGTCCCCAGGCCAAGGTAGGAAAGCTAATCTAGGAGGTGGATCGGTGAAATACCAAGAGAAGACGAGATTGATGGACGTCAAAGCGATGAATCGAGCGCTAACCCGCATCGCCCACGAGATCATTGAGAAGAACAAGGGTACCGAACGGCTAGTCTTAGTGGGAATTAGAAGGCGGGGCGTGCCTCTGGCGCTCAGACTGGCAGAGGCTATCGAACGCATCGAAGGGGTGGCGGTCCCGGTGGGCATACTGGATATCACCCTCTATCGGGACGACCTGACCACCCAGCTGGAGCAGCCGGTAGTACATCAGTCCTCCCTGCCGGTGAGCATCGTCGATCAGGTAGTGGTGCTGGTGGATGATGTGCTGTATACCGGAAGAACTGCCCGCGCCGCTTTGGATGCGTTGATTGACCTCGGCCGCCCGCGGATGATTCAGCTGGCGGTGCTGGTGGACCGCGGTCACCGGGAGTTGCCGATTCGGGCCGACTATGTAGGCAAGAACGTGCCCACCTCCCGACGGGAGATGATCGCCGTGCGCGTGACGGAGATCGATGGAGACGACGAAGTGCTGATCATGGAACAGGAACCCGAAAACGAAGCTCAGGCCTGATACACACTGCGAACATCGACAGAGATACTTCTATTGTGGAGAGGGGATAACATCGATGAAACGTTACGAACCAGTTCCGCTGTCCCGGCTGCTGCCGCTCGGTATTCAGCATGTTTTTGCCATGTTTGGTGCCACCATCTTGGTGCCCATGCTCACCGGACTGGATACTTCCACTGCTTTGTTTACTTCTGGCCTGGGCACCCTGGTGTTCCAGGTGATCACCAAAGGAATAGTCCCGGCTTATCTGGGTTCCTCCTTCGCCTTCATTGCGCCACTGATTGCTGCCAATGAGCAGTTCGGCGTTACCGGCGCTTTAGCTGGTGCCTTTGCCGCCGGTTTGGTCTATGTGGTCATCGGTGCCGTCATCCGGCGCTTAGGCATCGGATTCATCGATCGTTTCTTTCCTCCGGTGGTGGTCGGTCCGGTGATCATGACCATTGGGTTAGGGTTGGCTGGCGTCGCTCGCGACTACTCTGTAGTGCATATGCCCACCGCCCTGTTCACCTTAGCTGTGGTGATCGCCGTCAGCTATTACGGGAGAGGTTTTCTGAAGGTGATCCCCATCCTGGTTGGGATTATTTCTGGCTATGTCTTTGCGCTGATCTTCAATTCGCGCTTTCCAGAGCTCGGTCTGTTTATCAATAATAACGGAGAAAATGTATTCCAGGTGTTGCAGCAGACCTCTTGGATGCCGGCGTTGCCAGGCTACCTGGTCAACCTGTTCACCAATCCTGGTGAGACGCTGCTTAACCCTGGCAATTGGCACCTGGGGGCGATCATGATGGTGGCGCCGGTGGCCGTTGTAACCATGATTGAGCACCTGGGCGATGTGTTGACCATCAGTCGCACCACCGGCCGCGATTTCATCAAGGAACCGGGACTGCATCGCACCCTCTGGGGTGACGGTATCGCCACCTCTCTGGCCGCGCTGCTGGGTGGTCCGCCGAACACCACCTATGGAGAAAACGTGGGCGTGTTGGCGATCACCAAAGTATACAATCCGATCGTCGTGCGGGCGGCGGCACTATTCGTACTCATCTTCAGTCTATTCCCAAAGATAGGTGTGCTCATTTCCAGTATCCCTTTGCCGGTGATGGGCGGCGTGACCATCTTGCTGTTCGGAATGATCGCTGCGGTCGGTGTCCGTACGCTGGTGGAGAGACAGGTAGACTTGGGAGACACCCGCAACCTGATCATCGTCAGTACAGTGATCATCTTAGGCATCAGCGGTCTGGAGATTCTCAGTCTGAGTGGCATGGGCCTCGGTGCCATCGTGGGCGTGCTGCTCAATCAGCTGTTGCCAGAGCGCATGGGCGAAGCGATGGCGAATAAGTCCATGTCCACCTCGCCAAGGAAATAGTGGCTGCAGCGGGTGGCTTGGCCACCCGCCTTTCATCGCCGGAAATATACAGGCTGGAGGAGGTTCCCAATGCCCCGGAAGATAGTTTTCCGCAACGCATTGCTGGCCGATGTGGTTCAGCAGAAGATAGTCCCTGGCGACCTGCTGGTGCAGGGCGGCACCATCGTGGCTATCGGCGAAGGGATTCAGCTGACTGAGGGAGCGGAATCGGTAGACCTGCAGGGTCTGCTGCTCGCTCCTGGACTGATCGACCTGCATGTCCATTTGCGCGAGCCGGGTTTAGAGCACAAGGAGACTATTGCTAGCGGCACTAAGGCGGCCGCTGCCGGTGGATTTACCACCATCTGCGCCATGCCGAACACCAATCCGGTAATTGACTCTGTGCCCTTGCTGCAGGATTTGAAGCGGCGCATCGCGGCTAGCGCCCTGGTCAAGGTGTTGCCGATTGCCGCCATCTCCCTCGGCTCGCTGGGTGAGCGCGCGACCGACTTCCACGGCCTCTATGCAGCCGGGGCATGTGCGTTTTCAGACGATGGCAAGGGTGTGATGAACAGTAGGCTGCTGCTAGAGGCACTTAGGGCAGGCCAGGAGCTAGGCGTTCCGGTGATCGTGCATGAGGAAGACCACGACTTGGCAGCCGGTGGCAGCATCAATGCCGGCCCCATCAGCAATCTGCTAGGCGATCCCGGTATTCCCGGCGTGGCCGAATATGCCATGGTGGCCCGCGACATCTATCTGGCCGAAATGACTCAAGCGCACCTGCATGTGGCCCATGTCAGCTGTGCCGAGAGCGTGGCTTTGGTCAGGCGGGCCAAGCAGGCGGGGATCAAGGTCACCGCGGAGGTGACGCCCCATCATCTGGCCTTGACCGACGAGATCGTGCCGTCGCTGCTGGGACAGGCCAAGGTCAATCCTCCCCTGCGCAGCGAGCGCGACCGGCAAGCAGTCGCTGCCGGGTTAGTCGACGGCACCATCGATGTGATAGCAACCGACCACGCCCCCCACGCCAGAGAGGAAAAGGAACTGCCCCTCGGTCAGGCGGCCTTCGGTTTTAGCGGCTTGGAGAGCGCTTTCGCGGTCAGCTACCAGCAGATGGTGCAGAGCGGGGCGATGTCTTTGATCGACTTGCTTGGGACGATGACCGTGCGCCCGGCAGAGATTCTTGGTTTACCCACCGGACGCTTGCAGGTGGGCAGCCCGGCGGACTTGGTGGTATTGGACCTCGACAGTCGGTTCAGACTGCGAGAGACCGACCTTATCTCCCTAGGGAAGAATACGCCCTTTCTGGGCAGAGAATTGGTCGGTCGGCCGGTGTTGACCATGGTAGAGGGGGAGATTGTGATGGATCGGAGGGCTGTTCCATGTCGGTAATCGCTGATGTACAAGTTGTCTTTAATCAGCCTTTAGGCGGGAACTGCTGGCATCTGCGAGCGCAAGCTCCCAGCCTCTGTAAGGAAGTCGCGCCCGGGCAGTTTGTGCAGGTGAAGGTGTGCACCGGGGTGCAGCCGCTATTGCGCACTCCGTTATCGGTGCACGATGTGAATGCCGAACAAGGCCACTTGGAACTGCTCTATCGGGTGGTGGGGGAATCCACCCGCCTGCTCAGCCAGGTGCAGACAGGCGCAGTCCTCAACCTGTTGGGACCGTTGGGTAACGGATTCTCGCTCCCGACCTCGGGAACAGAGGCTTGGCTCTTGGCCGGGGGCATCGGCGTGGCACCGATGTTTTATCTGGCTAGGAAGATGCGCCAGCAAGGGGTGACCGTGCGCCTGCTCTATGGGGCTCGCACCGCCCAGGAGTTGGTGCGCGCCGATGACTTTGCTGACCTGGGTGTAACGGTTGACCTGATCACCGACGACGGCAGCTCTGGCCAGCGCGGTACGGTGATTGATCTCTTGGCCACCCGGAAGCTGCCAGACGACTGTCAACTCTACGCCTGCGGGCCTCGCCCCATGCTGAAAGCGGTGGACGATTTCGCTGCTGCAGCAAAGCGCCCGGTCCAGCTATCCTTAGAGGAGTATATGGCCTGTGGCATCGGCGCTTGCCTGGGATGCGTCTGCGCCACCAAAGAGGGCGGATTCGCCCACGTCTGCACCGATGGCCCGGTGTTTCCAGGGGGGGTGCTCTGCCTATGAAGACGCCAGATCTATCGGTTACCATCGGGTCCTTGCAGCTTAGAAACCCGGTGCTCACCGCTTCCGGCACCTTCGGCTACGGCTTGGAGTTTGCGCCTTACGGCGACTTAAGTCAGCTAGGGGCGGTGGTGGTCAAAGGCACTACGCTAGAACCGCGGGCGGGGAACCCGCCCCAGAGGGTGGTGGAGACATCTGCCGGCATGCTCAACTCCATCGGGCTGGAGAACCCCGGCGTGGAGTATTTCCTAGAGCACTACCTGCCAAAGTTGCAGGAACAGCAGGTGACCACGATTGTCAATATGTCCGGCAACACGGTGGAGGAATATTGCCGCCTCACCGAGCGCCTGCAGCAGCCAGGCATCGCTGCCTTGGAGCTGAATATCTCTTGCCCCAACGTGAAAGCTGGCGGGATGGCCTTCGGTACCGACCCTAAACTGGCAGCCGAGGTGGTGCGCGCCGTCAAGCCGCTCACCCGGCTACCTTTGATCATCAAGCTCTCGCCGAATGTCACCGATATCGCCGAGATGGCCCGGGTGGTGGAGGATGCCGGGGCTGACGCCATCTCCTTGATCAACACCTTCGTCGGCATGGCCGTAGACCTAAAACGCCGCCGCCCGATCCTAGGCAACATCATCGGCGGCCTCTCCGGGCCGGCGATCAAGCCCTTGGCGTTGCGCATGGTCTGGCAGGTCAGCCAGGCGGTGCAGGTGCCGGTGATCGGCCTGGGTGGTATCATCAGCGCCGAAGACGCATTGGAATTCATCATCTGCGGGGCCAGCGCAGTCCAGGTCGGCACCGCCAACCTGGTCAATCCCGACACCGCCTGGCGGGTGATCGATGGCATCCGGCAGTTTTGTCTACATGAAGGCGTCGCCAGCGTGCAGGAGTTGATCGGCACGCTCCGGACCTAACAGCCAACGAGAAGAGGCGTGTAGGGCTGCATTTCCTGCGAAATGCAGCAGCTACACGCCTTATTGTTTGCTGGCCCAATGTCTCTGATCAAAAGACTTCTTTTCCCACCGGTGGTCCGGTGTTCGTTTCCTTGCAGCGATCTTCTCCGCAGTAGTCCTTGAACAGCTCGCCCAGACTGTCATATTTCCGCCCGCCACTGCGATCGCTGGTTTCCCCTTCCGGCAAGCGCGGCTCGATCATCACCGTCTGCTGGTCGGTATAGATCACAAACCCGGGGGGCGAACCAGAAGGCTTGCGCACATGCTTGCGCCGGGTATAATCTACCGGCACCTTGCTGGATTGCCGCGCCTTACTGTAATAGGCGGCCAAGCCTGCGGCCATCTCCAAGGTGGTGGTGCTCATCTCTGCCCCTCCGCTCTTCACCAGCACGTGGGCGCCGGGGATGTCTTTCGTGTGCAGCCACCAATCCTCAGGCGCTGCCCATTTGGTTAGGCGTTCGTTCTGCAGGTTGTTCCGTCCCACCAGGATTTCCACTCCGTCCGGGGATTGGAAGCGCAGCGGCTGGCTCTCGGCCTTAGGTGCGGCGGCACGCTTTTTTTGTGCCTGTGGCAACAGGCCGCCCTGCTGCATCTCCTGCTCTATCTCAGTCAACAGCTCTAAGTCCTCTGCCCGCTGGATGCTGTCCAAGAGCGACTCCAAATAGCTGATGGTGGATCTGGTCTTGACCAGGTTTTTCTCTACCAAAGGGATGCCCTTTTTCGCCCGTTCATAGCGCCGGAAATAGCGCTGCGCGTTCTGGGTGCCGGAATACTGTGGGTTAAGAGGTATTTCCACTTGCGGCAGCTCTTCGTCGTAATAGTCTACCACCAGCGCCCGGTCCGCCTTAGGCTTAACCAGGTGCAGGCTGGCCACCAACAACTCGCCAAAGCGGCGTAGCCCCAGATCCTGCTGCATCCCTCGCAGTTCTGCCTTTAGCTTTTCCTCCTTGCGCTGGTTCTTTTGCTGCAGTTGCCTGGCTACCAGGGCTAGCTTCTGCTGCCGCCTTTGCAGAGTGGCCGCTTCGCCTTTGGCTATGAAGTTACTATCCACCAGCGCATTCGCCTCCCCAGGCCAAGGCTTCGCTTGCAGGTGGGTCAGAAGCAGGGCAGCAAAGTATTTGTCCTGGTAACTGGGCTGAAAACTCCGGTCACCGACCATCTGCTGCAGCATCGCTATCTGCTGGTACAGTGCTTGCCAGTCGGCGTCGCCCAGGTCAGCGACAGCCGTTCTGCCGCCCAGGTTTGCCCGAAACAGCAACTCCTTGGCCAGCAGCGGGCTGATGCCAGTCAATCTAGCCACTAGCGCTTTGCCTACAGCTAAGTCAGGTTCTAACAGCATGATCTCGCCTAATTGTGCGGCATCCCTTATGGCCAAGGTATCCAGGCGCGTCTGTTGATCGGGGTAGGCGTAAGCCAACCCTGGGAGGATTATGCGCACGCTGCTCATCGCCGGGGGCACCCGCACGATGGCATCCACTATTCTGTCCTCTTGGGTCACCAATAGGATATTGCTGTGCCGGCCCATGATCTCTGCCACCAGCCGATAGGTGACCGCATTCCCCAGATCGTCCCGGCTGCCGAAACTGAACGTCAACAGGCGTTCCAGTCCCCATTGCTCCACCCCGAGCAGCCGACTGCCCTCCAAGTGTTTACGCAGCAGCATGCAGAACATGGGGGGTGCCTGAGGGTTACTCCATTTGCCCTCGGTGAGGTGCACCCTCGGACCGGTCGGAACGGTCGTCAATAACAGTCTGCGTCGTCCTTCCTGCGGGTGATGC
>CAYVCY010000110.1:0-7172 GCA_964450265.1 uncultured Clostridia bacterium | reverse complement strand
CAACGCCAGGCCGCGGGTCATCATGGCACAACAAGAATCCGGGAACAAGCCGACGATCCTGTCCAGATCTATGCTTTGGCCATCGTCAGAAGCATCCAACTATGCCCGCCGCAAATCTCTCAAACTGTCCGCTTTTGTCCGTTTTTGCACGCCGCGCAGGGACTTACGTGTTGTATGTTGCGACTTTTGTATGGTATTCTACGAGTGTACCAGAGGTGTTGAACCGATTCCTGCTGAAACGGTTCCATGCGTTGCGTTCAGCCGAAACCCCAAAGGATGGTCATGTCCTTCAAAACCCGCAATCGAGAAACCTACGCAATCTACGGAATGCTCTGCGCCACGGCCTTGTGCCTGAACGCATTGGGACAAACTCATACATGGAAGGACGTTTCCGTCGATTCCGACTGGTTTAACGCGGCCAACTGGGATGGGGACGGCCAGGTTCCCGGCACGGGCGCCGAGGTGCTGATTCCGCCCGGCGCCGCCATTCTGCTCACGAACCAAACCGCGCAATTGAACGCCTTCACGATGAACGGGGGCACGCTGACCTTCAGCAACTGGACAACGCGGCTGCGGGCCACGGAAGTGGTGCTGGACAACACCGCGACCCTGACCCATCCGGTCCAAAGCGCCACCTCCACGAACACGCTGGGAGAATGGATTCCGGATGCCAGGGTCTGGATCGCCTGTTCCAACCTGACCTTGGGCGCCGACGCGGTCATCGATGTCGATGGCGCGGGATATGCCGGGGGGAATTCGGCGCACAGAGCTGGCTACGGCCCCGGGGGCGGCGCAAGCGGCTATGGCGCCGGCTATGGCGGACGTGGCGGACAATATTTTGGTGGACTTCACTGGGGCGGTCCGGCCTATGGCGTCTCCAACGCGCCCGTCCAACCGGGCAGCGGCGGCGGGGGTGGGGTCGGCGGAGCGGGCGGCGGCGCCGTGCGCATCGAGGCCTCGGGTATTGTGACCATTCATGGTACGGTCACCGCCGATGGCATTTCGGGAGAAGCGAAGGGCGATGGAGGCGGCTCTGGCGGCGCCATTTTCATCGACTGCCTGCGTTTGGATGGCAGCAAAACCGGTTTGCTCTCGGCTGATGGCGAAAACGGTTATGATACCGGCGGCGGCGGCGGCGGGGGTCGCATCGCCGTCTGGTACAACGAAACCGCGCAAACCAATCGCCCGGGCGTGCGTTTTACCACCGGCTTCGGCAATAGCTCCCGGGGCTTCCGGGGCGAAAGCGGTACGGTCTATTTCTCGGGAACGAATGTGTTTCTTTCGGAAACGCTGGGAGACGATCTCTTCACGGACGTCCGCCTGTTCGTGGAAGATTGGACAAACTGGTCCCCCGATTCGATCGCCATCGCAGACTGCGATGTTGTGTTCGCCAACGAGGGCTTCACCCTGCATGTGACCAACGACCTGCAGGTGGATTCAGGCGGGCATTTGGGCATGGGCATCCATTCCCGCCTCCTGTGCGGCGGAAACCTGGTATTGACCAACGGAGGCGCCTTGTCGGTGTTCGCCGGTGCCACCAACGGCATGGACGTGACGCATGGAGCGCTGGTTTCCGTGGATGGGGACCTGGTGGTGGGCAACGAAAGCTGGGTGTATCCGTGGTCCCACGACACCAACGGGGGCTCGGTTCGGTTCGCTTTGAACAATTTGACGGTCCTGGCAGGGGGCGGCTTCGACGCCGACCAGAAGGGTTTTGCCGGGGGAACCACGGCCGGGGGATACGGACCGGGTTCGACTTCGCTTCAGCGGGTCGGTGCCGGCTATGGTGGAAGAGGCTCCCGGGCATATGGATTTTATGCATTATTTGGCCCAACTTATGGTTCCATCACGACACCCCTGCTTCCGGGCAGTGGCGGCGGGGGTGGGGTCGGCGGAGACGGCGGCGGACTGATCTGGATCGAGGCGGAAGGCACCGTGGCAATTTATGGGACGCTGACCGCCAACGGGGGAGGGCGTACAGGGGATCGCGGCGGGGGCGGTTCCGGCGGGGGCATTTATGTCGCATGCCAACGCTTCGAAGGCGATGCGGGCGGCTTGCTTTCCGCCGCGGGAGGCAGCAACGCCGACACCGGCGGTCCGGGAGGCGGCGGACGAATCGCCGTGCATGTCGATCCCCAGGTCCAAAATGGACATCGCCCCGGTGTGCGCTACACCACCCCGGCGGGGATCCCGTCTGGGCGTTCCCTGCCGGCGGAAAACGGGACGACCTACCTGTCGGATTCGTCGATGTTCCGTTCCAACCTGCTGGCGAACGGGTTGTTCGATGCGACCGCGGTCTATGCGGACGACCTGAATTTTACCCATTGGGTAGTCGACTCGCTCACGGTGGACGATTGCCGCTTCGTGTTCGGGACGCAAGGACTCCATCTCGCCGTAACCAACGACGTGATTCTCAGAAACGGGGCCGACCTGGGCCTTCCCGAAAACGGAGTGCTCGCATGCGCCAACCTGCGCATCGAGTCCACCGGCGCCTTGACCGTGTTCGGAGGTGACACCAACGCAACCGCCACCGACTACGGTGCCCTGGTAACCGTGCAGGGCGACATGATCCTGGAGACCGACGCCTGGGTGCAGGCCCATGCGCATCCCACCCTGGGTGGCAGTCCGGTTTTCCGCATGCGCAACCTGACGGTGGCCGCGGGGGGCGGGTTTCTCGCGGATGGCACGGGCTACAGCGGAGGCCTGGCATACGGGGCCGAAGGATACGGTCCCGGACGCGGACGGGCCAAAGGCCAGTTCGGCAGCGGCGGCGGTTATGGCGGCCGGGGCGGCGACGAGGTGTACGGAGGCAATGCCGGAGGATCGCCCTATGCTTCCTCCAACGCGCCGGCCTTGCCCGGCAGCGGGGCCGGCGCCTTGGGCGGGGGCAACGGCGGCGGACTGATCCGGATCGAAGCCGCGGGAACGGTGCTCCAGAACGGGATCCTGAGCGCCAACGGCAACGCCATGACCGCCGGAAACAGTCGTGCCGGCGGCGGATCGGGCGGGGGTATTTTCGTCATGTGCCGCCGCTTTGCGGGCGGTTTGCAAGCCGAGATGCGCGCCGATGGCGGAAATGGGGGATCCGAAAAGGCCGGCGGCGGCGGCGGCGGACGCATTGCCGTCTGGCATGGAGCGGCCCCGAAACTTTTCCCGCGCATTGTCGCCGACGACGCAAAACCGATCCGCGGCCTGTCGTCGCAGCACGACGACTACCTGGGAACAACCTCGGTGGCCTACGGCACCGGGGGCGGCCAGGATGGGGCGCCGGGAACCGCCCTGTTCTTCGCGGCCCCGCCCCAGGGGAGCCTGTTCATCCTGCGGTAATCTTGGCGGCGTCTCCTGGCGGCTTTTCACCCGATGCGCCAATGGGTCGCCATCAGGCAGGTCTTCTCGCCCGGGACTTCCTGCTGGTAGTAGACCGTCATGATGGAGCCGTCTTCGAGCTCGACGGAGGCCGGATAGCCCAGGTCTCCGCTCGGGCCGTCGTCCCTCAAGACGATTTCGTGCTCGTAATCCCAGCTCCCGCCGCCGTCATGCGACAGGCAGGCGCGTTGTCCATAGGGTTCGTGGCGATACCCATAGGTCAGCAGAATGCGGCCGTCACGCAGGGTCAGCAGATGCGGCGGTTTGCCCAGGATCGGCCGTTCGCGCGGCGCGGTCCAGGTGGTTCCTCCGTCTTCGGAGTCGAACTGCCAGAGCCGGCTGCGTTCGGGTGCGCGCGGCATCTCTTCATAGCGGGCCATGGCCACCAGTTTGCCGGGGCTTGCCTCGGTGACATGCGGTTCGCAAAAATAGGCGTACCCGTCGGGAGCGTCGCCGGGATACGGCGGAAACATGGGAATTCTGCCGATCGTTTTCCAACTCGCGCCGCGATCGCGCGACTCGGCGGCCAGCAGCGAACCCCGTTTTTCGGTGCGCCCGTGGTTGGTCTCGATGCCGACAAACATCAGCCGGCCGTCGGCCAGTTCGATGGGTCCGTGCGGCGTGGTGGGCGGCACGCGCACGGGGGGCTCCCAGGTGCGGGCGCCATCGGTCGAACGCCGAATCCAATGCCCGAGCCGGTAGCGATGGTTTTCGAGCGCCTCCCCGGCCCAGCGGCCGATGTCGGCGGGATCGAAAGCGTCGAGATACTCCCGACGTCGGCGGCGTTGCTCCTCGTTGGCGCCGCACATCTCAAGATATTTTTCGTCGGTATAATGCGAAGTGAACCAGCTTACGAACACGGTGCCGTCACGGCAGACGCACAAGCCGGCGTCCCGGTCATCGAGCGGCGTATTGTTGATGGTTTGCGGGGTACTCCAGGTCGTTCCATTGTCGGTGGAGCGCACAAGCTGGGTTTTCCCGAAGGGATCGACATGGGCATCGCGGTCGCCCGAGAACACGCACAGGAGGGTTCCGTCCGGCAGGCGCCCGATAGTCGGCCAGCCGATGTAGCGACCGGGTTGCTTGCAGATCGTTTTTTCGGATAGGATGGTGGCGTTTTTGGCGGGACTCATGGGAACTCCTGTGGTTTTTTAGGCAATCCGGTTCATGGAATATCTACCTTAACAGGATAAACATGCCAAACGGTGCGTGCATACGGATCAAGTCAACTGTTCCGGGTTCCGAGAAACGGCTGGGATCGAGTTCGGCGAAGGCTTCGGCGCCCTTGTCAGCCGAGATCGGCGTTCCGCGATAATGAGACAGTGCCGCGACGATTTCGAGTCGATGTCGAACACTGGAATTCTCCAGGTCATTCAGCAACGGCTCACGCTCCAGGCGCTTCAATCCATGCCATATGACGATACGCCCACCACCACCGCTGCCGCCGTAATCCACAGTGGAACTATACTGTCCATTGCCCCCACGCGCTTCGATCACGGCATTCGGACCTCCCATCAACCGCTCGGTTACGATTAGGATACCGCCACCGCTGCCGCTACCGGGCCATCGCGATGTGCCTCCGTATCGGGCATCGAGTCCGTTTGCGCGTAGGATCCCGTCGAGCAAAAGCTCGCCATCCGTTTCGATCCAAATGGCCCCACCGCCCGCAGGCGCCTCAACCTGATAACTGCGGCCGCCTGGGCTTCCTGGATATGGACGTGTGTGCATAAGTGGCTGGTAATCGGGAGGATAGGCGACACCACCAGCCCGCAGCCCCCCCGTTCCGCCATGCCCTCCATAACCTCCCCCGCCGGCGCCATAGGCCCCGGAAGTCGTGGTATCGCTGATTCCCGCCCCGGGCCCCGTGCCAACCTGGGAAAATCCGCCTCCGTCGGCGTCGAACCCGCCGCCCACCGCCACGCGCATTTCACGACAGACAAAACGCGTAACGCCTCCGGCACTCTGATGCGAAATCGGATAAATCCAGCAGTTGGTCGCCAGGTCAATCCGTCCACCAACCTGGACAAGGCCATCGTTCTCATCCAGATTGTGAGTAACCATCCACCCCTGGTTGGGCAGCACCAGATTTCCATCGACAGCCAAGCCAACCTGTCGGCCGCGAAAACGTCCGCCATCGACGAGCAGATCGCCGCCAACAGTGATGCGCGTCTCCCCGTCCGTTCGAAATTTCCCCGCCATGATCAGGTCGCCACCGATCGTCGCCATAAAGGGATGACGAGCAACCAACCCGCTGTCGGGGGCAATGGAAAGGTTTTCTTCGATAACAAACACACTGTTGGTATCAAAACCGATCACGGCGTTGTTGGTGAGCGTCAAGCTGGCCAGGGTCAAGCGGTTGGTGCCGCTTTCGGGAATGAAGTCTTGGCCAAAGGAAAGGAATCCGTTGATATTCGATACCACCGTGCCGACACCGAAGCCGATGACGCCGGCTGCGTCCGTGAAATAAAGACTCCCCCATTCCGGCTCATCGGAGAAGCCGTTTCCACACTGGCGCTGCGTCCAATTGCGATACCAAACCATGCGTGAGTGGCGAAAGTTATCTCCCGGCTTGACGCTAAAGGTTACCGAAGGTCTTGGCTGAAACGCTTGCGTCTCTGGATCGTAATGGACGGCAATCCGACCGCCAGAGCCACCCCCGGAATGATCGACGGCCTTGTTGCCTCCGTTTGCCCGCACAATTCCGCCGTTCCCGCCAAAAGTCTGACAGGAGAGATAAACCGATCCACCGGCGCCGCCACCCGCATGGCGCGGACCGTTGGGCGCGGCATGGGCGCCGTTGGCGCTGACAAGTCCATCAACGATAATGGAATCCGAAGCCTGTACGCGGATCACACCGCCACCATGGGCACCGGCCGCGCTGTGCCCACCTCCGCCGCCGCTGCCGGGGGTTTCAGGATAGACGGCGCTGCCATAGGCTTTTCCACCCACCTCCGGACGTCCATTGCCGCCATGACCACCATGTCCCGCGCCACCGGCCTTGGGGCTGTCGACGGAATTAACGCCGCGGCTTCCCCCCGGCCCATGCCCCCATTGCGTGCCGGTGCCCGTGCCCTCCTTGCGCCCGCCACTATACCCTTTGTAGTCGGCGTTCAACTCGCCGCCGGATGCAATGAAGAGATTGTCGCAGACAATGTGAATACGATTGGATGGAGCCCAAACGGTCCAAATTTCGTTGATGAACGAGTTGTGCGGTCCGTCGTGAACAACTTTGCCTCCGGCGCCGATCGTCACCGTCCCGGCCTGTAGCAAGGTGTTCCAGTTTTTCATCATCAACCGGGCATTTTCCAGATTGAACGATGCCAGGGATCGAGTGCTGTTGGTCAGCACAACGTCGGCGCCACCGCTGATAACGACCGCGGCGCCGTCTCCCGGCTCACCGTTCGGTTCCCAGTTCAAGGGATCGAACCAGTCGCTGGTCCCCCCCGCGCCGGTCCAGGTTGCCGGCCGGGCGGGCACGGCGCCAATAACCGCCATGGCAAGAATCGTCAGCGTGCTTCGTACTGGTGATATCATGAGCATATCTCCTACATTCGAATACTTATGTCCCTGAACAGTTGCCGCTCACACCCTCTGCCCCACAAGCAGAAAAAAATCATCGATTCCATTAAATCAACATAAATAGTCTTAGCCAGCAACACAAGCGGAAAAGAAATCGTTTGTTCTAAGGGGGTTCTAAGGTAGGGCTGGATCGCCAAGCCGGCCATATGCGAACAACCGTGACCATCTCGATTCGCGCGGGAAACCCGCGCGCGGCGGCGAAGGGCCTCGCCGCCCTACCATTTTGA
>CAYVCY010000109.1:0-7290 GCA_964450265.1 uncultured Clostridia bacterium | reverse complement strand
GAAACCCGAGTTCTGGACCGGCGACCTTAGATAGCAAGGGGCGGACAGCTTTCGCTGTCCGCCCGACCTAGTTTGCCTCTTCTCTATCAGCGCTCGCCTAACCTTGGTTACGCTGGAACCTTAATACTGTGGTCGCTCCCAGACCCGCTTGCCTTCAATGTAGGTCTCCAGGATGACGCTCTTGTAGCTCAGCGGTTCTCCGCTCATGACGATGAAATCGGCATCCTTGCCTGCTTCCAGCGAGCCGACGCGGTCGGCGATGCCGATGGACTCGGCCGGATTGATGGTCATCATCTTCAGTGTCTCTTCCACAGTCAAGCCGTACTTAGATGATATCGCGCCATAGGCGTGGTAGTTTCGGCTGTCCAGGAAGGGATGATCGGTGATCAGGCAGACCTTGACGCCGGCCTTGTGCAGCACGGCCGGGTTGCGATCGGTGAAGTTGGCTGTCTCCACCTTGCCGCGGGAAGAGAGACCAGGGCCAACGTGGGCCGTGACTTGCTTCTTGCCCAGGAAGTCCGCAATCATATGGCCATCGGTGCAATGCTCGATGGTGTATTTCAGCCCAAACTCCTCACAGAGGCGAATGGCGGTGATGATATCGTCGTGGCGGTGGGCGTGCACGCGGAAGGGGATCTCACCTTTCAGCACCAGATAGCCGGATTCCAGGTTCATGTCGATGTCAAAGGGCTTGCCGTCAGCCGCAGCCTTGTCCTTCTTCTCCGCATAGGCTTTGACGTTCTGGAAGTATTCGCGAATCAGCCCAGCAGTACCCATGCGGGTAGACGGTGCATGCTTCAAAGCTTCGCCATGGGCCCGCTTCGGGTTTTCGCCCAGGGCGCCTTTCAGACCAGTCGGGTTCTTGACCACCATTTCGTCGATGATCGTGCCGGCTGTCTTACAGGCGAAGCCCAAGCCACCGATCGGGTTGCCGGACCCAGGGACGATCTGAACGGTGGTGATTCCGCCTGCGCGGGCGCCGACGAAGCTGCGCTGGAATGGGTTCGTAGAATCCAATGCGTTTACTTTGCCGTTGACGGGGCTGGGCATCTCATTCCCGTCATAACCGGCAGGGCCTTCGCCGTCGCCCCAAATGCCGACGTGCGAATGGGCATCGACGAAGCCTGGCAAGATCACCTTGCCGCTAAAATCCAGTACAGTGGCACCTTCCGGGGCGGTCAGCTGCTCGCCAACAGCGGCGATTTTGCCGTTGTCGTCCACCAGCATCATGCCCTGCTCATATGTAGCTCCTGCGACGGTGTAGATCTTGGCTCCAGTAATTAGCAGCATGCTTGACCCTCCCGTTCGTAAACAATCTCTCCATCGATCACAGTGATGTCGGCGAAGGTGGTGAACTCCAGTGGATCGCCTGACCAGACGACGAAGTCAGCGTCTTTCCCGACTTCCAGCGAGCCAACCCGATCGTCAATGCCGGCGTGTTTGGCGGAAGACAGGGTGATCGCCCTCAGCGCCGCGTCGCGCTCCATGCCCCAACCGACGGCCAGCGAAGCAGTCGTGATCAGATACTGACCGGCGACCACGGCATGGTCGGTGGTGAAGCAGAAAGGAACCCCAGCCTGATGCAGAGCGATGGCGGTACGATAGTCGCGGTCTTTGTTTTCCACCTTGGAACCGTATTGCATGGTCGGGCCGACCGCACTGCTCGCGCCGCTCTTCTTCAACAGGTCTACCAACAGATAACCGTCGGTGACATGCTCCAGCGTGTACTTAATGCCAAACTCGCTAGCTACGCGAATGGCAGTAGTGATGTCGTCGGCGCGGTGACAGTGAATACGCAGTGGGATCTCTCCCCGCATCACCGGAAGCATTGCCTCGTTCTGCTTGTCTGGCTTTGGCTTATCCTGGTCGCTCTTTGCGTTGTCCAGTTTTCCCATATATTGCTTTGCCTTGAGCAATGCCTCCCGCATCACGGCGGCATTACCCATGCGCGTAGACGGATGCTGGCGGCGGCCGCCATAGACCCGCTTCGGATTTTCGCCGATGGCGGCTTTCATGCCGGTAGGATTCTTGATTACCGCCTCGTCGACGATAGTGCCTCTGCACTTCAGCGCCACCGTGGTGCCGCCGATGATGTTGGCACTTCCGGGAGGGACGTTTACACTGGTGATTCCGGCGCGACGGAAATCGTCAAAAGCGCTGTCCAGCATGTTGATGCCATCGATAGCCTGGCACCAAGCGGTAACCGGACTGGTGGCTTCGTTGGTGTCCTGTCCAGCCGGCCCGATCCCTTGCTCGCCAATCCCCACATGGGCATGGGATTCTACCACGCCTGGAGTGACCGTGCGCCCACCGGCATCGATCATCTTAGCGTCAGCGGGTATCTCCAGATCTTGTCCAATTGCTTTGATCTTGCCGTCTTCAACTAGCATCTGCCCGTGCTCGATAATACCGTTGCCGATAGTCTCGAAGCGGGCATTGATCACTGCTAACATCTTTTGCCTCCTCCATTCCTGATTCATTTCAGTCGTTCGTGGTACGTAAAGAACCGTTGCCAATAGAGCTTCAACAAAGACAGATTCAACAGGCGTGCCTACACTTCCTGCTTCCTAGAATTACTCTCTCCTGTTCTGTTCAGTTCTATGGAGCCGTGCTATAATCCACCAGGCACACAAACAGCACTTCTGTGGTAGACTAAGGCATGCAATGCAGAGCAGCCGGCCAACTGCACTTGCGAGATAACTTGACACATGATGACTGCATCGGGGATAATAAACGTTACAAGCTGATAGTTGCTTCGCGCAACAATCGCTTTGTCCTCTTGGCAACACCGTGTGTTGCGTGATTCCGTTAGACAAATTTGCCGTGCTAGGCGGGGAGGTAGCGGTGCCCTCAACCTGCAATCCGCTGTAGCAGGGCCGAATACCTATTTTGAGGCATGCGTTTGTGAGGCTTGCCTCGGGCAAGTGGTGTTGACAGCCGGGTCTAGCGCAACAGGGACCTATGAATTCCGTCAGGTCCGGAAGGAAGCAGCGGTAAGTAGGAAACTCTGTGTGCCGCTGGGCAGCCTGGTTCGAGCTAACTACCCGGGTTACACTCGGAAGCGCCTGTCGAAGATAGGGCACGGCAATTTTGATCTGGCCACAGCAATTTGCTGTGGCCTTTTAATTATCAGTGTCATCTCGAGTGCTTACCTTCTCCTCGTCATCCCGGGGCTTCCCCTTCTTTGGCACTCTGAGGCTTCAGCCGAAGAATCTGGATTCTTCGTTACACTCGGAATGGCAAGGGAGAAGGTCATCCTTTGCAGGAGACAGACTTATGTCACGGGTAGGTTATAATGAAAAGACTAGAGGAAAACCGCGTGTCGGTGTATAAATCACATGGGGGGAGGGATTCGCATGACCTATCAGGCGTTATATAGAAGATGGAGGCCGCAGACCTTTTCCGAGGTGGTCGGCCAGACGCACATAGTGCGCACGCTGCAAAACATGCTCAAGCAAGAGCGTGTTTATCATGCCTTCCTCTTTTGCGGCCCGCGGGGAACCGGCAAGACAACCTTGGCCAAACTGTTGGCCAAGGCGCTCAATTGCCAACATGGCCCCACAGCCGAGCCTTGCCTCACCTGTTCCGCTTGCCAGGGAATCAAGGTGGGCAGCTACGTTGATGTATTGGAGATAGACGGTGCCTCCAATCGCGGCATTGATGAGATCCGAGAGCTGCGCGAGCGGGTGAAGTATGCCCCAGCTGAGGGACGTTACAAAGTATACATCATCGATGAAGTCCACATGTTAACGACTGAAGCCTTCAATGCTCTGCTAAAGACGTTGGAGGAACCGCCCAGACATGTGGTATTCGTGTTTGCGACTACCGAGGTGCAGAAGGTTCCGGCCACCATCCTTTCCCGCTGTCAGCGGTTTGATTTCCGCCGCATTAGCGCCAGTGTGATCGAGCAAGAACTGGCTAGACTATGCCAAGAGGCGGCCATCCTGGCTGAACAATCGGCCTTGCGCCTGATTGCGTCTGCGGCGAACGGCGGCATGCGCGATGCCCTTTCTATGCTAGATCAGGTGCAAAGCTATGCTGGCGATCAGGCAATCAGCGCCGCCGATGTGCAGGAGGTAGTGGGGCTGGTGCCAGATGTGCTGTTTGGCCGCCTGTTGTCCTGCCTGTTACGAAGCGATTTGGGCGCTGCTTTGGAAGAAGTGGACCAGTTGATTGCCCAAGGAAAGGAAGTCGCGCAGATCACCGACGGTTTTTGTCAGTATGGACGTAGTTGCTTGCTGCACTTGGCGGGTTTGACACCAGACGGTTTCGAGCCTCCAGAAGAGGCGGTGACAGGTGCATTCCTGACCGAATTGCTCCAGGCATTGTTATCTGTGGAAAAGGACTTGAGGTTTGTTTCCAATCAGCGGGTGCTGCTGGAGTTGGCGCTGTTTAGTGTGTGCAAAGAGCAACTGTCGCTGCCGGCATTGGTGCAAGACTCAAAAAGTAACCAGCCCCCCCACGATTCCCCACCGATCACCGATCGAAGAATAGATAACCCTGTATTAGGTCCAGAGCCAGCAAAGGTTCAGGCTAAGTTAGTAAACACGCCAGCCCCTGAGAAACCATCTTCTGTTGCGCCTACACCGATAGAATCACCCCAATCAGACTCCGAAGACGCGGAGCCGCAGGCACCCAGAACAGAGGAGCAAGAGCAACCATCACTGACCCTGCGCCAGCTGCGACAACGATGGCCAGAATTCGTGGCTAAGGTGACCAGCGCTGACCCTTCGATCGGTGCTCCTTTAGCCAGCGGGCAAGTTCAACGGTTGGCCGACTCAGTGGTCATACTACAGTTTGACAAGGGCTTTGCCAGAAATGTGGTCACCGAGCACCTGCCTTCTTTGCAGCAGATGCTGCAGGAGGAGATGGGCGTCCCCTTGCGCCTGCAATGCGTAGTGGAAGACAGCCAGCCGCGGGGAACCGTGGAGACCATGCTTCCGCCGAATGAGGCGGAGCGGATCGCCCTCAGCCTTTTTGAAGGTCAGGAAGTGGATATAAATCAGATGGGAGGCAAAAGGAATGAATAACATGAAGAACCTGATGAAGCAAGCACAGAAGATGCAGGCCGAGATGGCGAAGGTGCAGGCCGAGCTTGGTGACAAGTTGGTGGAGGCCACCGCTGGCGGTGGAGTGGTGAAGGTGACCGCTACCGGCCACAAGGAAATACAGGAGATAGTCATCGACCCCGCAGCGGTCGATCCCGAAGACGTGGAAATGCTGCAGGACCTGGTGTTGGTCGCGGTCAATGAAGCCCTAAAGAAAGCTGACGAGCTAGCTGCCCAGGAAATGGGCCGCTTCACCGGTGGGCTGAAGATGCCCTTCTAGGTCATGAACTACTTCCCAGAGCCGATAAATCAGCTGATCGCAGAACTGATGAAGCTGCCCGGCATCGGGCCTAAGAGTGCGCAGCGGCTGGTCTTTCATCTGTTGCGTCGAGATCGAAACGAAATTGTGCGCTTGGCCAGGGCAATGGTGAACGCAAAGGATAAGACGAAATACTGCTCCCAGTGCTTTAGCCTCACCGAACTAGACCCTTGTCCTATCTGCGGCGACGGCACCCGAGATCAGACCGCGCTATGCGTAGTGCAAGAGCCAAAGGATATCGCCGCTTTAGAGAAGACCCATGAGTATAGAGGTTACTACCACGTATTGCACGGGGCCATTTCTCCGATGGAAGGCATTGGGCCGGAGCAGCTGCGCATTCGAGAGTTGCTTTTGCGGGTGCAGAAGAACCCGGACCTGGGCGAAGTGATCCTGGCCACTAATCCTAATATCGAGGGCGAAGCAACGGCGCTTTACGTGTCTCGCCTTTTGAAACCGTTAGGGATCAAGGTTACCCGCATCGCCCACGGCCTGCCCGTAGGTGGGGATTTGGAATATGTGGATGAGATAACTCTGGGCAGAGCATTGGAAG
Organism: uncultured Clostridia bacterium; assembly: GCA_964450265.1. Classification (GTDB taxonomy): domain Bacteria; phylum Bacillota; class UBA994; order UBA5500; family UBA5500; genus JAEZJZ01. The sequence continues at coordinate 1,373 of CAYVCY010000109.1, read as the reverse complement.
GTCGACGGGAACTATAGGCTGAGTGTATTAGGCAGGGTTCTGCTGGATATAATTCTTGAATAGGTTCTAGCTAGACTGAGCATTAAGCATGCTCGCAGAACATGCGCTCTTAAACACGTGGGTGTGTGCTAGCAATAATCAATGGGCCGATTCAAGGAGGAGATATCTATGCAGACTGCCTTTTTTCGTTGGGTGGAACAATTGGTAGGTGGCCTAAGTGCGGACCGATCAACGCAGTCCATTGCAGAGTCCCCCGATGTAGATATGCTGGATCAGGTGCAGCAGGCGCGGCGCGAGTGGGAGAACGCTCAGCGTTATTTCGAATGTGTATCTGACCCAGAGCTAGTCGATCACGCCATCCTCTTGAGAGAAGCAGCGCAGAAAAAGTATATGTACCTCTTGCGGCTCGCCAAGTCCGAAGGCTTGCGTGCCTTTGAGCCGGAACCGTGTGCCGAAGCTGTCCCTTCGGCAGGGCTGGTTCTGCCCGAGAATGGCTCGTTGCCGAACCCCGGATGCGAATAAAGCGGGGACAGCCATTCTATTCTTGGACAATAGTACGTAAGTACTAATAACTAGTCCAAAAAGGAGGTTCCTGACTTTGCCATCAATTTCATTGTTTGGCTCTGCTGCCTCAGTCAATGTGATCATCGCTTTTGCTTTTGCGCTCATCTTGCTATATCTGGTACTGAGGCTGATTCTGTCTCCGCTGAGAAACGCCGGACGCGTGTTGTTGAGAATTGGTGTCTCAGCCTTGGCGCTAATTCTGGTCAACTTAGTCGGCAGCCGCTTCGGATATGCGGTTCCGCTGAATCTGGTCACGTTGCTCCTGCCAACTGTTCTGGGAATGCCCGGATTCTTCCTAGCCACGTTGTTGCAGTTCTTGTTGTTCTGATAGGCAGCCGATTGGCTGCCTGTCTTCTTGCGCTTTCCATACAACGAAGAGCTATGCTGCTGCTCCTGCTGGACCATATTTTGCCGGGTTGACGAAGTGCAATCAGCCGTGTAAAGTATTCAATACGGCGCTACCGAGTAAAGACAGCGCAATTTTGCCGGCTGAAATCGTTTTTGGCTGACATGTTGACAAGCTTCTTTGGGCGTGCTAATCTAATAAAGCTGTCGTTTAGACAGTGGGTCGCGGGAAGCTGGATGTGAGAAGCTCCGCCAAACGACGGGGACATACTTCAGGCATTCAAAACGCACTTCATGCAAAGCTTTCAAAACGAGCTTCAGGTTGAAGTGTGTCCCCGTACCTTAGATCCTTGAAAACTGAACAATGATGGAACCAGATGAAAATCTGGGTTTATAGACCCATAGTCTATTGGAGCTTTGCTCCAAGAGACCCGTTATTCCTTTGGAGCTTTGCTCTAAGAAGG
>CAYVCY010000108.1:0-7323 GCA_964450265.1 uncultured Clostridia bacterium | reverse complement strand
ACAGTCTCCGCGTACCACTCCCTTCGGTAAATGTAAAGGGCGTGTCATGCCCCGTTTCCAAAGAAACGGGGCATGACACGCCCTTTCATTCATCTATGCGCCTGCTCAACAACTCTGAACGTTATACAATCCTTCCTGGGTGATCAACGCGGCGATGACTTCTTCCTTGGTCACATAATGTGGCAAGCGAACAGCCAAATCTACCTGCAGATTCCCGCTGCTCATCCCTTGCTGGCTGAGGCTGACATTTTCGATGCTCACCTCTTTGGCTCCCAATACGCTGCCGATCATCCCCAGCATACCAGGTTGATCCCTGCAGATCACCGTCAAACAAGCCTGATTAGCAGAACGCACCACCCGGTCCATTCGAGCAAACAGACTGAGGCTGACAAAGACGATCACCGCCGTCAGCAAGGCACTTAGATACATGCCCGAACCACAGGCTAGGCCAATTGCCGACACCACCCACAACGAGGCAGCTGTGGTCAGCCCTTTAACGCTCAACCCTTCCTTCATGATCGTACCGGCACCCAGGAATCCGATCCCGCTGACCACTTGAGCCGCCATCCGGGCAGGGTCCTGCGGACGGGAGGTCCCCTGGAAGCCGTAGATAGACATCAGCATAATCAGGGCGGCGCCCACAGAGACTAGCAGATGGGTGCGGAAACCCGCGGTCTTGTTGACACTCTCTCGCTGTAAGCCAATCATTCCACCGAGCACGCTGGCACTAACCAATCGCAAAACCATCACCCAGGGATCGAGCAGTGCCATCACCCCCCACCGCACAGGAGAACAAAAACAGGTCAACGCTGCAGAAGCCCGTCTCTCTCTGACCCATCGCTTGCCCCCTATTCTTTAGACTAGAATTTAACTTCATCTAGTTTCCACCGGTGACAACCCATCTGCAAGTCATCACGCGGCGATGTCGGCCTTCTTGCTCGCCCTCTTAGCCTGCATAAGCGGCAGGACCACTGCCAGCACAGAAACAACTAATAGAATGACGGTCACCGGTCTGGTGTAGAACATGCGGTAACCACCAACCATCAGCGCCTGCCGGAAGTTCATCTCAGCTATTTTCCCCAGAACCATGCCGAGCACGACCGGCGCTACCGGGTACCCATAACGCTTGAACAGCCAACCTATTACGCCAAAGGCGATGCAGACTCCAACGTCAAACAACGACTTGTTCACAGCATAGCTCCCAATGATGGAGAAGGAAAAGATCAGCGGGAAGAGAATGCTCTTCTTGATGTCCGTCACCCGAACCCATAGTTTGCTGCCATAGATGCCGATAATCAGCATGAAGGCATTGGCGATGAACATGGATGCGAACATACTGTAGACCACATCCGGGCTCTTCACGAACAGTTCTGGGCCAGGCTGCAGGTTGTGAATCATCAGCGCTCCAATCAACACGGCGGCAGTGGAACTGCCGGGAATGCCTAATGTCAACAGAGGCACCAAAGCGCCGCCCACAGAGCCGCTGTTCGCTGCCTCTGCAGCCACCACACCTTCAGGTGCTCCCTTTCCGAATTCCTCCGGGTGCTTGCTCATCCGCTTTTCCACATCGTACGCAATGAATGAGGCGATTGTTCCGCCTGCCCCTGGGAAGATGCCGATCAGCGCACCTAAAAGGCCGGAGCGCAAAATGCTGTTACGCAGCTTCCAATAGTAGCTAAGTGGGGGCCAAGTATAGGTGATGCGCTCGAAGGATTCAGACTGAGGCTTATAGGTCTCCAAGTTGTTGAACACCTCGCTGAGCGCGAACAGCCCAATCAGTACCGGAATAAAGGACAAGCCATCAAACAGACGGGTAACACTGAATGTGAAGCGGCTGACCCCTAAGATCGGGTCTAAGCCAATAGTATTCAAGAGCAATCCAAAAAGCACCGCCACCAAAGCCTTTTGCCACTTCTTCCCGCCTAGGGTGGCTACGGTAGTCAGCCCTAGGATGCAGAGCGCAAAATACTCAGACGGCCAAAACTTCAGCGCTACTTTGGAGAGGGGCACAGAGAACAGCATGAGAATGATGGTGCTGAGCACACCTCCGATTGCTGAGGCGTAGAGTGAGATCCCCATCGCCTCGCCGGCACGCCCTTTCTTCGCCAAAGGATAGCCATCGAACGATGTGACCACCGCCGATGGAGTGCCCGGAGTGTTAATGGTCACTGCAGTGATGGACCCACCATAGTTCGCTCCGATGTAGATGGACATCAATAATACGATGGCCATGGCGGGGTGCATGGAGAAGGTAAACGGCAAGAACAGAGCCACCGCCATCGAAGGAGAAATTCCTGGAATAGCCCCTCCCAAAATGCCGACCACTACACCTAGTGCAATCAGCAGCATGGGATAAAAGCCCATCAGGGGCCGCAATCCTTCCAGCAACATTTGCAGGATACCCATATGCATGACGCTCCTTATCGATCTTTTTTCAGCGTTCAGCGCAACAACAGGCTAAACAACTTTCCAACAGGCAGTGGAAGAAACAGCAGCCTGGCAAAGATAGCGTAGGTAAAAGCCACCCAGCCGATCGGCACCGCCACCAGAATGACCCGATTGCGTTGCTGCAACAGCAGCATGCAGGCCAGAATGAACAGGGCAGAACTGAGATAGTAGCCGATCCATTCAAACAACAGCAGGCTGATCACCAGTGTGCCGAGGATGACGCCGTTCAGCCTCAGTTGCCCGAAGGGGCGATCTGGCTCTTCCTGCCTGCTCAGAATCTGCTGCAGCACCAATAGCAGGAAAGGCACTAACAGAATAACCCAAAGGCGCGGCACGGTCGCCGCATCGGCATTGCTGGCTAAAGCCCCTCTGGGAACAGGGAACGAGTAAGTCACAACATAGAACACGGCAGCTACCCAAGCGATGGCACCCAAGACAACAAGTTGGCCGGTGTAGGGACGCAAACGCTGGGAGCGGCTAATCAGAAACCACAGCAAGCCTACGAAAGCAAAGGAAATTAAGCCCAGCTGCAAGACGCTGAGAGCGCCGACCCACTTGCCAAACTGAATCATGGCTCGCTCACTCCTCTCAATAAGGTAGCGTGCAGCCAGCAAGGACGAAATGGTAACCACTCGCCCCTGCATAGCTGCACCTGCGCAATCAGTCGATCAATCCGAACTTCCGCAGATAGCGCACATGATCGTCGATGTCCTGTTGGATGCGTTGTTCGTACTGCTCTGTCCCATGATTGACTACCTTAATGCCCACTTCCTCATGGTATTCGATCCACTCCTGATCGTTGGTCACCTTTTCGCAGATGTCCTGGAACCACTCGATAGCTTCGATGGGTGTACCGCTCCTGACTGCAAATCCTCTCCACATCACCATGCCGTCGAGCTCCGGATACCCTAGCTCACCAAAGGTAGGTACGTCAGGATACGCCGGCAAACGCTCTGCACTGGAGACGACTGCGTTCTTCAGATCAGGACGGCCGGAAGTATCAGCCGGGTTCCCCACATAGGCAACTCCCTGCCCTCCCAGCAACGCGTTCATAGCCATGGGACCGGATTCAAAGGGCACCCAAACCGCCTCAATTCCGAGAGCATCCCAGACCTTCATCGCTACCACGTGATCGTTACCGCCGGTGGACGGGCCTACCCAGATCTGCGAACCTTCCTTGGTGAGAGCGTCAGCAATCACTTCTTCCATCGTGTCTATCTCGTGTTTGCTGTTGACAATAATGCTCTCCGGATCCTCCATAATCATCGCGATCCAGTCAAACCCGCCGACATATTTGTCAACATCATGCTGCCCAGAGACTATCGTAGAAATATTGGAAGTCGTTGCGGCGAAGATGTTGTAGCCATCTGCCGGCTGAGAGAGCACATAGTCCATTCCGATAATCCCACCGGCACCGGTGCGATTCTCCACCACAAAGGTGGCATCGGTGTACTTGGCAGCAATCTGTGCAAACTTGCGAGTGGTGACATCCATGCCACCACCTGCAGCGACATAGTTGACGATGGTGACCGGCTTTTCTGGGAACGATGCAGCCGGCCCCACGGGTACTTCTGTCTCAGGGGTACAACCGAATAGACTCAAGGACAACAGCATCAGTCCGCAAATGACCGCTACAATGGCACGATTCTTCATCTAGCCCTGCCTCCTTGTATTCTTTCATTAGAAACTATAGGTCCAGACGGCTCACTCGCTAAACAGACTATAGGCTAATCCGTGTCTCAGTCCCCGATCGCTGATGGTCAGATACTCTACGCCTAACCGCTCCATAATCACCTGCACAATGCAAGCGCCTGCTAGAATGACATCAGCCCGCTTAGGCTGCAGTCCAACAATCTCCCTTCGCTCAGCGAGGTTCTTGCTGCGGTACATCTCGATTTGCGCCTTCACCTCGTCGAGTTCCAGCGTAGATCCTTGAATAACATCTGGATCGTAAACCGTCATCTGATGCTTCACAGCACCAAGACTGGTCACCGTACCACCCATGCCCACTAGTTGCGCAGGCCGTCCAGTCACGGCGTGCTGTTCAAAGACCTGATCGATCTCTTCCAAAGCCATGTTCAATTCCACCTGGGTGACTGGGTCAGAAACAAGCAAGTCTTCGGTGATACGAATTGCCCCCAGATTGACGCTGAAACGGTTGGCGACCTCGGGGCCCCGTCCAAAGACGAACTCGGTACTGCCGCCGCCAGTATCGAATACAACCAATTCACCGGATTGCAAAGGCAAGCCGGAGAGCACAGCTAGATATGACAGTCTGGCTTCTTCCTCGCCAGCTAGCACCTGCAGCTCCAGATCACTGGTCCTGCGCACCAATTCCAAGAAATCCTGGCTGTTTCCTGCCGTACGGAGGGCCATAGTGCCCACACATACAATCTGCTCAGCGTCGCTTGCACGTGCACGGGCAGCAAAAGCGGCTATCGCTTCGGCGTTGCGCTCCATCGCCTCCAAGCTGATAATGCCTGTCTGGCGCAGACTTTCACCTAAGCGGGCAATGTTGTTCTCGTCCACAATTGTGCGGATGGTGCCGTCAGCGTCTCTTTCAGCCAGCAGAAACTTAATCGAGTTAGAACCGACATCAATGATCGCTTTTCTGCTCATCGCTCTAGCTCATCCCAACGGCTGACTTCATCGCCCGCAGATAGTTGATGTTCTCGAAACCTTCTAGGCCCAGCTGGCGTACGGTGGTCATCACTACTGCTGGGTCGGCATGCTCAATACAGACGGTTCTGTTCGGCATTCCATTGAATTTAACTTCGGCAATCTCCACAATTGCCATATTGATCACATAGATAGACCGCTCCTTATACACATCGACTACCTGCAGCAGCTCACATGGCTGCACCAACTCATCCAAGAACTGTGCATACGTGTAGCTGCCCCGTTTGAGGTCTGGCAGCGGAGCTTTGAAGAAGTCACGAAAGAGCACCGTCAGCTTCTCAGAGTCCATCGGGAATTTCTCTTTCATAGTGGGATACCACTGTTCCAAGCTGTCATCGTTCACCTGTCGTAAGGATTTGACATCCATCAAGTCATCCCGGAACTTTATGTTTTCGTTGCTCGCCTGGGAGAGAATATACTGCTCCTCACTGCGCTTAAAGTTACCCAGCTCAAACTGCTTGATCTTGTCTTCAGCCTCGCCGAATGTCTGTCCAAAAGTACGCCATTCCCAACGGGGGACAATAACTGCCATTTAAATCCTCCTCCTGATCGTGCATAGTGTACAAAGCGTTCTGGTCACATCTTCCTAACAACTCTTTTCGCTGGACACCACTCCTCTGAGCAAGAAATTGAGGAGGGGGCGGTTAACCCCCATCCCCTCACACCACCGTACGTACCGTCTACGGCGGTTCGCGACGTATAACCTGTGGGACCCCAATGACGAGGTTAAACTGAATGAGCCAGAGGCCTTCCTGCACACCGGGATAGCGCCCCTGCTGAGCGCACACAAAAACCGGAAGGCTTCAAACCTTCCGGTAACACAAGCATATCCACTTCGCCTCCAGATCGGCTGGATCACACGCTCCTATTATTAGGAACACTGCATTGGGGCACACGAAGCCCGTTAAAAGGTGTGAACCCAAAGCAGTATTCTGTATTGTCAGCTTGTTGTTATTATACACTGCTGGGTTCCAGTAGGCAAGTATTTGTTATAATAATCAACTAATTCGCTTATATAATTGTTTCAAGCGAATTGTGCGTGGTCTGCGTGTGACGCGCACCCGCCCGGTTGTCCGTATGACACGTGGGGACTGTCCCCACGTGTCAGAAGAATAGGAGCAGCCCAGAGAAGACGATGGGCTGTCTGTTCAGCCTGTAGGGCAAGCTAGGGCTACAAAGAAAGGGGAGGACTACGATGAGCATGTCGACGAAAACTGCAACCTTCGGCTTGGGGTGATTCTGGGCGCCTGATGCCCAGTTTGGGCTCATCCCAGGGGTAATTCGCACCCGTGTTGGGTACACCGGAGGGACCAAGCTAAATCCCACCTACCACAGCTTGGGTGATCACACCGAAGCTGTGCAATTAGACTTCGATCCTGAGCAGGTGAGCTACAGCGAGCTGTTGGCTGCTTTTTGGCAGGCGCATAACCCCACACGCCCGCCTTTTTCGCGGCAATATATGTCGCTGATTGTTTGCCACGATGCGGCGCAGCGGGCTGAGGCCGAGGGCAGCAAGTCACTGCTGGAACAGCAAACAGGCAAGATCTATACCGAAATCTTGCCTGCCAGTGAGTTCTATTTGGCGGAGAATGATCATCAAAAGCATTATCTGCAGCGGCTGAAGCCAGTTTACCAAGAGCTGCGGGCGCGCAATGCCTCGCTAGAGGAGTTCTTAGCAGACTCCGCAGTCATGCGGCTAAATGGTTATGCCGCAGGCATTGGAGACGCTAAGAACCTGCAGCAAGAGCTGGCGTCCTTCAATCTGTCCTCCAAATCACAGGACTACCTGTTGCAGCACTTGCGCTGACGATGCTGTTCTGGCATTGACCGGGCAACCGATTTCTGGTGGTTTATTTTAGGCTGCCCGCAAACAAGCGATCGATCTCAGCCATGAAATCGGCATCCAGTTCGCAGCGCTGCCAACGGTCAACGCCTTGGTAGTAGGCTGCCCGCAACTCATAGGGGATGTCCTCCTGATAGCTGTCATACATTTCCGTGTACTCCTCATTCTTGACGGCAATGTACGCTACAGCCGCGTCCGACCGAAACAGGTCACTATGGCCGTTATGATTGGCGCGGCTGCAGGTCTTGATGATCGCATTGGGGTTTTGGATCTTGTCCCGCTGTGCAATGATGGCGGCACCGTCATAAGCAATCTCCCGATCCTGGTCGCCGTGAATAATCATCACCGGGACG
>CAYVCY010000107.1:1469-7344 GCA_964450265.1 uncultured Clostridia bacterium | reverse complement strand
CGATGAGTCATCGGAACCGTCCCCGTGGCTCAAGCGGAACCGTCCCCGTGGCTCAGTCCCCGTCCCCGTGGCTCAGTTGTTTTATTTCAGCATGTTCAGCAGCACCATGACGGCCAGCACCAGCACGATACCGTCCAAGCTGTTAGGCTTGAAGACCAGACGGGTCATCTCAATCAAGACAATCAGGGACATCGCCCAAACCGAGATCCAATCCAGCACATCAAACCAGAGGCGTTTAGGTTTGAAACGTCTCATCGTTATGTTGCCCCCTCCGGATAGACTGCTTCTGATACACTACTATGCCGGGGGAAGGCGCTTGGCAACCATTTATCAGGAAATCAGTTGCTACGGGCAAATAAGCGATTGTGGCGAAGCAACTTTCGGCTTGTTTCAATAGATCTCTTTGATATGTCGAATATCCTGCGCCGCCAGCGACCCAGGCTGCAAGTCGATAGCGACAACCTCTATCCGCAACTGCCGCCAGCGATGGCTATGGGCGTCCAGGTATTGTGAGATAGCCAGCCGCAGCTTCTGGCGTTTGCTCCAGGTGATCGCTTCCTCGGGCAGGCCGAAGCGGTGACTGGTCCGGGCTTTCACTTCAACAAACACCAAATCCAGGCCGTGACGACAGACTAGATCCAACTCAGCAAAGCGGGTGCGGAAGTTGCGCTCTAGCACCTGATAGCCCAATCGGGTAAGGTATTCGGCGGCTACCTGCTCGCCTCGCTGACCGGTTCGCCTATTCCTCATCACTACGACCTACCGCCAGCTTGCGCAAGAAGGTCAAACGGTGCAGAGGGCAAGGACCGTGCTTGAGCAATGCCCGGTAATGCCCCGGGCAGGGATAGCCCTTATGCTGGGCAAAGCCGTATTGGGGGAAGAGGCGATCACACTCCGTCATCAGCCGATCCCGGGTTACCTTGGCTACGATGGAGGCCGCCGCGATGCTGAAGGAACGGCTATCGCCTTTGACTACCGCTCGGCTTGGCAACTGCCATTCTGGCAGCATGTTGCCATCCACCAGAACATACTCCACTCCGTCGCCCAAGCCAGCCACAGCCAATTGCATCGCCTGTTTGGTTGCCTGCAGAATGTTCACCCGGTCTATGGTTCTTTGTTCCACGGCGACCACGCTGACGGCCTCGGCCTGGCGCAGGACCTGTTCGAACAACTGCTCCCTCCGGGCGGGCGTGAGCTGCTTGGAATCGTTCATGCCAGCTATATGTACCTGGTGGGGAAAGACTACGGCAGCTGCCACCACCGGCCCGGCCAGCGGGCCCCTTCCCGCTTCGTCGACTCCGGCCACCAGGCGAACATTCTGCCGCCATAGTGCCCGTTCGTCGGCCCACAATTGGCTTAGCCGCTGACGCTCGCTGGCCGCGGCAGCTTTGCGCCGCTCCCAGCGTTCCACCGCCTGCCGCACGCCGATCCGAATATCCAGGCGCAGCTGACGCAGGTCAGCCGCTTGCACTTCGCCTTCGCGCTCTTCTAACCAAAGCACGATCTCGGAAATGGTCATCTGTTCATATTCCATGGCCGATCACTCTGTGCCTTCCGGAAGGAGGTCCAACGTCACTCGACCCATCTTGCCGCTGCGAAACTCGCTCAGCACCAGCTCGGCCGCTCTGGTCAGATCCACCGTGCCACCGGCCACCAAACAACCTCGCTTACGCCCGATTTCATTGAGCAGATCCAGGCCGGATTGCTGCAATTCGGCCAAACGGAAGCGCCCCAACAGCGAAGAATGCTTGTCCGCCAAGTAGGTCAACAGCCAGACGGCCAGCTCCAGTTCATCAAACCCGCCCTGGCCGACAGCTCCGGTGACTGCCAGCTTGCGAGCGCTATGCTGATCCTCCAACTTGGGCCAGAGCATACCGGGTGTGTCCAACAGATCCACCGTCTTAGACAGACTGATCCACTGTTTGGCCCTGGTTACGCCAGGCAAGGCGCCAGTCTTGGCGGCGGCCCGTTTAGCCAACGAATTGATCAATGAGGACTTACCCACATTCGGAATGCCCACCACCATGCTTCTGGCGGGCCGCAAGGGCGCTCCATTCTGCTTGTTGCGGGGAAGCTCTGGCGCAGCCAATCGCTCTAACTGTGGAAGAATGGTCCTCGCTGGATTACCGGCGTGGACATTCACAGCGAGGGCCATCATGCCATCATCCTGCAAGTAGTTCAGCCAGGCTTTGGTAACTGCGGCGTCGGCCAGGTCGCTCTTAGTGAGGATAACCAGCCTGGGTTTCGACCCAATCACCTGATCAAGCAATGGATTGAAGCTGCTCAAGGGAATGCGCGCATCCCTGAGCTCCATCACCACATCCACCAGCTTGATGTTTTCCAGTAGCAGTTTCTTCGCTCTAGCCATGTGCCCTGGAAACCAATGCACCGCCATATCAATCACCTCCTGTAACTACCGGCCCAACACACGCAAGGCTTTCGGCGGCCAATAGACAAACCATGCCTTCCCTCGGATTGAGTCCTGCGAGACTAACCCCACCGAACCATCCCGGCTATCTTTACTAAAATTGCGATTGTCCCCCAGCACAAACACCGTCCCTGGCTCCACCGTTATCGGGCCATATTCCCCCAATGTGGCCACCGTCAGGTACGACTCTTCCAGCGGTTGGTCATTGACGTAGACCCGCCCCCCACTGATGGACACTTGGTCACCGGCCACACCGATCACCCGTTTGACAAAATCTCGCCAGGGCTCGCGGGCGTACCGAAACACGACCACATCTCCCCGATCCGGTTGATCGCCCAGACGCTGACCCAACTTGTAGACGAGAACCCGCTCCTGGTCCTGCAAGGTGGGCAGCATAGAACTGCCATCCACTATATAGTTATCCACAACAAAGGTGCGCAAGAGCAGCGCCAAGGCCACTGCCAGTGCCAGTGCTTTCAGCCACTCCCAAGCTTCCCGTTGCCATCTCTGCATCGTTCTACCTCTTCCCCATGCGCTAGCTTTGCCTGCGCGAGCAGTCCAGTTCTAATTTATCATGCTGGCTAGCAGAATCCAAGGTGACAAAAAAGGGACCTCACGGCCCCTTCAGCTTACCGGCGACGAATGTCCTCAATGCGAGCAGCCTTACCGGTGAGATTGCGCAGATAGTATAGCTTGGCCCGACGAACGCGACCGCGACGCATCACCTCGATCCTATCCACACGGGGTGAATGCAGCGGGAAGACGCGTTCCACACCGATACCATAGGATACACGGCGCACCGTGAATGTTTCGCGGATGCCACCTCCCCGACGGGCGATGACCACGCCTTCAAAAATCTGAATCCGCTCCCGGGTTCCTTCAACTACTTTTGCATGAACGCGCACAGTATCCCCTGCTTTAAAATCAGGGATGTCCTGCCGCAATTGAGACATTTCCAAGTTTTGCATAATACTCATGGGCGATAACCTCCTTCCTGACAAGCAATTATAACATACCCTGCGGGGTAGAAGCATAGCCTATCGGCTGTCATTCCAAACGCTGCAGCCGCTCCAGGAAACGCCGGTCCTCGGCAGTCAGCTCTGCCTCTGCCAGCAGATCCGGCCTTCTCTCCCAGGTGACGCGCAGCGACTGCTGACGGCGCCATTTGGCGATCTCGGCGTGATGTCCGGACAGCAGCACATCTGGCACTGTCAACCCCATAAACTCCGGTGGCCTTGTATATTGCGGGTACTCCAGCAGACCGTTGCTGAAAGACTCGTCCAAAGCCGACTGATCTGAACCGAGCACTCCCGGCAACAGGCGTACCACTGAGTCGATCAACACGGCTGCCGCCAGCTCCCCGCCGGTGAGCACATAGTCGCCGATGGAAATCTCCTCATCCACCAACTGGCTGCGTACCCGCTGATCTATTCCCTCGTAATGACCACAGAGGACGATCAGGCGCGACAGCTCTGCCAGCTGCTCCACCTTCGGTTGAGTCAGCCGAGCACCTTGCGGTGCCAGATAGATGACAGGCGCCTCCGATTGCTCTTTGGCAGCCGCAATCGCCCGAGCCAGCGGCTCCGGCTTCATCACCATCCCCGCACCACCGCCATAGGGGTAATCGTCCACCACTCGATGCTTATCGTAGGCAAAATCGCGGATGTTCCAAGTCTTGATCTCGACCAAACCCCGCTCCAGTGCCCGCTTCAGAATGCTGGTCCCAAAAAAGCCACCAAACATCTCGGGAAACAGGGTGAGGATGTCAATACGCATCCGGCTGTTCCTCGCCCGGCGGCTCAAACAGACCGGGCAATGGTTCGATCACCATGCGCCGCTCGGTGAGGCTGATGGACTTGACCACCTGCTTGATGGCCGGAACCAACAGCTCCTGCTGCTCCAGTCCGCGCACCACATAGACATCGTTAGCTCCCGGCTGCAGCACATCGACCAGCTCGCCCAGATGTTCTCCGGCGGCGGTATACACATCAAGGCCGATCAGTTCAAAGATATAGTAGTTGCCTGGTGGCAACGGCAACACCTGGTTCTTGGCAATCTGCAATTCACCGCCCACCAAAGCCGCCGCTCGCTCACGGCTGTTCACGCCAACGAGCTTCAGCAGCCAATAGTTCTGCTGCAAAGCCGCCCCCATCACCCGATAGGGCTGGCGAGCGGTTCCCTTTTGGATGAAAACGGTCATCTGGGACAGGCTGTCCAAGCGATCAGGATGATCACTCTCAGGCAGCACCTTCATTTCTCCCTGCAGTCCGCGGGTAGCCTTGATTATGCCAATGGTCACAAACATCTGCAGTTCCCCTTTTGAACAGCTAGTGATCTCCATCCGGATGCTGTCGAATTTCCACCACCACGTCGTCCTTGATCACGATCTCCGCTGTCTGCACTTCGGACCAGCTCTGTCCCACTGACACAGTCCAAATTCCCTGGGTAGTGCTGTGCACCACTTCCTGCCCAGCCCGCAACTCTGCTATCGCATCCAACCGTTGCAGCAGCTGCTGCTTGGCCTCCTGGCCTTCCTGCCGCTTAGCATCCAACTGACGCCTCGCCTTCGGCAGGCGCTCCGGGCTTTTGCGCTCTAGATCCAGCAACACCCGTTTGCTTTGAAACTCTAGATGCTGCAGCCGTTGTTCTGCCTGTTCGATGGCCAAGCGGAGTTCAACCTGCAATTGGGACTTAAGCTGTTCGGTCACGATCGCTTTCACTGTGATCGGTCGTAGAATCGTCAATGCCACCTAGACACCCCCTTAAGCATGCTACAAGACACGCTTAGGACAGAATATCCACCGTCACCCGGCGGGGATCGTGGCTAGAAGCTGCTTTCACCACCGAGCGGATGGCTTGAGCGATGCGCCCACCTCTGCCGATCACCTTGCCGATGTCCTCGTCGGCAACCTTCACCTGCAGAACCAAGCCACGCTCGTTTTCCACCTCGGTCACTTCCACCTGTTCAGGGTTATCTACCAGGGCTTGGGCAATATAGACGACGAGTTTCTGCATGTGTTAACCTCCTAACTCTCTTCGCGGTTAATCACTCCGGCTTGTTGGAACAGACGACGAACGGTGTCAGACAGCTGCACTCCCTTGGATACCCAAGCGGTCGCCTTTTCTGTATCGATCTTCACTGTGGACGGTTCTGTCAGCGGATTGTAATAACCGATCTCTTCGATGAACCGGCCATCCCGTGGAGAGCGGGAATCAGTGACCACGATTCTATAAAAAGGAGCCTTCTTAGCGCCCATCCTTCTCAGTCGAATCTTGGTTGCCATGCACTATCACCTCCTTTCAAGTTACCTACTAGAATTTCTAGAACGGGAAGGGCAACTTGCCCCGCTTCTTCCCGCCTTTTTCACCAAATTGCCGCATCATCTTGCGGGTCTGATCGAACTGCTTCAGCAGCCGGTTTACCGACTGCACGGTGGTGCCGCTGCC
>CAYVCY010000107.1:0-1369 GCA_964450265.1 uncultured Clostridia bacterium | reverse complement strand
GCGGTGCGCAGCTTCTGACTCAGCTCCTGCGCCTTCTTCTCATCATAGGCCGACTGCGCCTTTTCGATCAACGAGAGCATATCGCCCATGCCGAGGATGCGCGAAGCCATGCGATCTGGATGGAATACTTCCAGGGCATCCATCTTCTCGCCCAAAGCGGCAAACTTGATCGGCTTACCGGTAACAGCCTTCACAGAAAGAGCTGCACCACCGCGGGTGTCGCCGTCCAGCTTGGTCATGATCAGGCCGTCCACGCCCAGCTGCTGGTTAAAGGCTTCGGCTACGGTCACGGCGTCCTGGCCGGTCATCGCATCCACCACCAACAATACTTCCTGGGGCTTCAGCTCGCTCTTAATCGCGGCCAATTCTTCCATCAGCTCTTCGTTGATATGCAAGCGACCGGCCGTATCGATAATCACGATGTCCCGGCCATCCCGCTGCGCCTGGGCCAAGCCGCCGCTGGCAATGCGCACCGGACTAACCTGATCACCAAGGCTGAACACCGGAACGTCCACCTGCTTGCCGACCACCTGCAGTTGGTCGATGGCCGCCGGCCGGTAAATATCTGCCGCCACCAGCATCGGCCGCCGGCCGTTCTTCTTCAGGTGCAGCGCCAGTTTACCAGCAGTGGTGGTCTTACCTGCGCCCTGCAACCCCACCAACATGATAATCGTCGGTGGCTTGCTGGCCAAGGTGAGACGACTGGTGGTGCCACCCAAGAGACCGATCATCTCTTCGTGCACTATCTTGATCATCTGTTGCCCGGGGCTCAAGCTCTCCAGCACCTCGGCACCAACGGCCCGTTCCTTCACCTTGGACACGAAATCTTTAACCACGCGGTAGTTGACGTCGGCCTCCAACAAGGCCAACCTCACCTCGCGCAAAGCTTCGGTGACGTCCTTCTCGTTCAATTTGCCCTTGCCGCGCAGTCGCTTGAAAGTGCTCTGCAACTTCTCCGCCAATCCGGAAAAGATCAAACTCGTTCCCCTCCCTACTTGGTCAACTCTCCCAGCAGTGCAAACACCTGCTGCCAACGCTGGTCAGCCTCGTCCACCAATGCGTCTAGCAGCTGGCGCAATGCTTCAATTTTGGTTTGCTGGACTGACCAACGTTCCACCAAACCCAAGCGATATTCATACTGCTCCAGTGCTTCCTCAGCACGTCTTAGCAGATCGTGCACAGCCTGCCGGCTCACACCTAACTCTGACGCAATCTCAGACAGGGACAGATCCAGCTCGAAATAGAGCTCCACCGCCTGCCGCTGCTTCTCTGTCAGCATCTGGCCGTAGAAATCAGCCAGCAGATTGATTCGAACAAAGCGCTCCATCAGCATCATCCTGTAAAGTGAATTACCTTGACAATACTAGCA
>CAYVCY010000106.1:0-7486 GCA_964450265.1 uncultured Clostridia bacterium | reverse complement strand
CTTCCAAGATAAACATTCTATCGTGCGGCAGAAAACTAAAATGTTGCAGATCGCGCCCCTAAGGTGTCGTTTATGGGTGAGAGGGAAATTGAATGAGGGCTGGGAGGAGAAGATAACGATGAAAAGAAAACTATCTGCTGGAGCTCTTACCTTGCTTAGTCTGATGGCGTTTGCCATCGGCTTATCAGGCTGCCAGCCGAGAAGTGAGATTGTGCTGCCAGTTTTGTTTTATCACCAACAAGATGCAGAGACGGTTAGCGTTCAACTGGGCAAAATCGACTGCCTGAGCGGAGAAGTAGAAATCGAAGGGGATGCTGTATACGAAACGAGCATGGATCCAGGGGTTCGACAGGGAAAGGCTGCCTCCGTTTGGGATGGTCAGCGGATTGTCATTCCTGGTGAGCTAACCGATGTGCGTCCGTTAGAGGCGGCTGCGACAGCCGGAGTGCAGCTTCACTCATCACGGGAGGCCGATGTGTTTGGCCCCGGGTGTCAGGTAGAAATCCTGCGGGACGGGGGGAATGCCGTGTCGGAATTCGTTGTGACCACCGTTGACGGACAGGTGATTCACTTGCTGCCGTGGCAACTGGAAGAAGTAACGATCGGGGACGACGAGCACCTGGTGTCTGCCCAATATGACAACGAGGCGGTCACCCTGATCTTTCTGAAGCAACCTCGGACATTCAGCATTCCGCCAGAACAATGGCCAAACACGTTCCATCAGTTAGTTTATACGGTTGGAGATCAACAGACGACAACCATGGCGTTGTCGGTGCCGGAAGAAGCAGATATCGTCGGCAACCGAGTGCCTATCCCCGCCCATTCAGGCATCATCGGGGGAAAATACTATTTTCTAGACGGAAGATCCTTTTCCACCGTAGATCTGAACAATGCCGGCTATGGCCATTACGATGATTATGCCGAGCAGGCGGTCAGGGAGATGTTTGCCAGTGATCAATTCGCTGAAATCGCCATGTTTGGTCTGACGGTGTGGGAGAGTTGCTGCTTGCTTGATTATCAGGTGGCGGCGGTCGGGGTGAACGGTCATCAGGAGAGGCTCAGCTTGGTGCTCCAGAATGACCGGATTCAGGCCGCTCTGCGGCTGAACTACCGTGAGCACAGGCTGACCGTGTATGATGCCCAGGGCAAGGTGCTGAATGCAGTGGTATTCGATCCCGACGAGCTGGTGGCGGAGATGTCTTATTTCACGTTGCCCCGGTTCTGATGTAATCGGGTGCGCCATCGCTAATGAAATGGTGGGAGCGTGAGACAGCGGGACAGGCACTCTATGCGCTGACGCCAAAGAATGAGACAGCGGGACAGGCACTCTGCCCCGTTCCGAAGAGCGGAACAGAAGAGCCAATCCCACTGTCTCACCAAGAGGTTCAAACTCTCGTCTATAGCTACTTGCAGTAGCGCTCGAACCAATCGAGGATGAAGTTCAGACGGTCGACGCGGTTGCGCGGTTTGCCGGAGCGGGAGAGCTCGTGATTCTCGCCCCGGAAGCGCACGAATTCCACGGTCTTGCCCAAACGCTTCAGGGCGACGTAGAACTGCTCCGCCTGCTCCATGGGGCAGCGATAGTCTTCTTCGCTGTGGATGATCAGCAGCGGAGTGTTCACCTTTGGTGCGTAGCGGATGGGCGAACGGGACATGATGAAGTCTTCCGAATCCCACAGGTCGCGGCCATCGAAGCCGGCCTTGTTGCCGTACCAGCCGATATCGCTGCAGCCATACTTGGTGTACATGTTGCTGATGCTGCGCAGGGTGACGCCTGCGGCGAAGCGATCGGTCTGGGTGACGATCCAGTTGGTCATGTAGCCGCCATAGCTGCCGCCGGTGACTCCAACGCGCTGATCGTCAATCCAGTCATAGGTGGCCAGGGCATAGTCCACTGCGGCCATAAAGTCGGCATAGTCTCCTCCGCCCCAGTCACCGATTACGCCCTTAGCAAATTGCTCACCGTAGCCTTTGCTGCCCCGGGGATTGATGTACAGGACACCAAAACCTGCAGAAGTGAGCATCTGGAATTCATGGGAGAAGCCGTAGCCGTAGGTGGCAGCGGGGCCACCGTGGATCTCCAGCACTAAGGGATACTTCTGCCCCGGTTGGAAGCCGACCGGCTTCATGATCCAGCCTTCGATCGGCCAATCTTCGGCACTGGCAAACTCGAACCGTTCGCCGTCGGTCAATTCCCAAGTGGCTAACTCGGCTTCGTTGACGCTGGTCAGGCGGGTCCTCTGTCCATCCTTGAACAGATAGACATCGCCTGGGTTTAGAGTGCAGCCAGAAACTAGAGCGAAGACCTCTTCGCCCTCGATGTTGACATGTCCGAAGGAAGTGATAGAAATGTTGCCGCTGGTCAGTTGTTTGATCTCTTTGTCACCCACCG
This sequence comes from uncultured Clostridia bacterium, assembly GCA_964450265.1. GTDB lineage: Bacteria > Bacillota > UBA994 > UBA5500 > UBA5500 > JAEZJZ01. The sequence goes on along the minus strand of CAYVCY010000106.1, from coordinate 5,094 downwards.
ACACCTGGTAGAGGTGCGAGCTGCCGCCATCGGTGATAGTGAGGAAGATGTGACGGCCGTCGGCAGACCAGACCGGCTGGGAGCTACCGCCATCCATGCGGGAGTCGCCGCCGACGCTGTTGCCCACGGAACGATTCATGGCCTCGGTCAGATTGGTGGTCTGACCACCGCCTACCGGTGCCACCCAGAGGTCGATGTTGGCATAGCCGATCTGCCCCTTCTCGTGGCCGAAATAGGCCAGCTGGCTGCCGTCCGGTGAGAACACCGGGTTGCTGCAGTTGCCTTTGCCGGCGGTAACCTTGGTCAGGTTATCCCCGTTCTTGTCTACGACCCAAATGTCCATAATCATGCGCAGCTCGCAGTCGGGGGAGATGCAGGCAGCAAAGGCCAGCTTCTGGCCGTCCGGACTCCAGGAGATGCTGGAAACATCAAAGTCTCCCTTGGTGACCTGCTGCACTTCGCCGGTAGCCACGTTGACGGTGTAGAGATGACGACGCCTGGTATCGGTAAAGCCGATGCCGTTGAACTTGTAGCGCAGATGGGTGATGTGGCGCACATCCGGGTTTTTATCTTTTTCGGCCTCGGCATCCAGCGGATCCTTGCTGGTGAAGGCCACATAGCGGCCATCTGGCGACCAGGTCGGCTCGCTCACGCCTTCTGGAACCTCGGTCAGCTGGCTGGCCTCGCCGCCTTGCTCATCCAGCAGGAACAGCTGCGGACGTCCATTGCGGTTGGATAGGAACATCAACTGCTTGCCGTCAGGCGACCAGCGGGGAGCTAGATCACGCACCAAGCCACCGTCAGCCCGCTGCCCATAGGTAAACCGCTTGCAGCCTTGCCCTGGGGTATGTACCCACACCGCTGTGCTATATCCGTTCTTGTCCAGATTGCTCTCGGTGAGGGTGTAGGCAACGCGGCCGTCGTTGTTCGGTTGCGCATCGCCAACGAAACGCAAGGCGGTGATATCCTTGGCCACAACTTTTCGTTTCACGGTATCAGACCTCCTACTGAAAATTGGCTAGCAATGTTTAGCTGCTAGTCCATCTATCTTATATTAATACACCATTTAGGGATAATTCCCTCCCCCAAGGCCGGAGGGATTTCGGTATTCGTAAGAAAACACCCTGCCACTGAAGGCAGGGTGGCATAAATCAGTCTTGCTGCTTGGGCGATAACCGACCCAGCAGTTTGATCAACACGTAAAAGATGATCATCACCGCAAAGATGGTCGGGTAAGCCAACGCAGCAACTCGCAAAGTCTCAGCTAATACCATCGTACTTCACCTCACTTGACCAGGGCCAAGATCAGGCCCCCGGCGATGATGGAACCAATCTGTCCGGCAACGTTGGCGGCGATAGCCGGCATCAGCAAATAGTTGTTGGGATCCTCTTTCAGACCCATCTTATGAATCACCCGGGCGGACATGGGGAAAGCGGAGATGCCTGCAGCCCCGACCATCGGATTGATCTTCTTGGGCAGAAACAGGTTCAGCACCTTGGCAAAGAGTACGCCACCGGCGGTATCAAAAACAAAGGCGATCAAACCCATGCCGATAATTTTCAGTGTATCACCAGTGAGGAAAGCCGAAGCGGTCATGGTCGAACCGATAGTGATACCGAGCAGCAGCGTCACCAGATTGGATAGCTCGTTCTGGGCCGAATTGGACAATCGCTCCAGCACACCGCACTCGCGAATCAGGTTGCCGAACATCAGGGAACCGACCAAGGCTACACTGATCGGGGCGACGATTCCGGCCACCACGGTGACCAGGATGGGAAAGAGAATGCGGGCCAGACGGGAGACGTCACCATAGCTGTACTCCATGCGAATGCGTCGTTCGGCCGAGGTGGTCAGCGCCTTAATCACTGGCGGCTGGATGATCGGCACCAGCGCCATGTACGAATAGGCGGCCACGGTGATCGGCCCCAGGTATTCTCTGGCAAATCTTGCGGCCACATAGATGGAGGTGGGACCGTCGGCGGCACCGATGATGCCGATGGAGGCCGACTGCTTGAGGGTGAAGCCCATCACCGCGGCCAAAGCCATGGTGAAGAAGATGCCGAATTGAGCCGCCGCCCCAAAAAACAGTAAGCTTGGGTTCTGCAGTAGCGGGGTGAAATCGATCATCGCCCCTACGGCGATAAAGATCAGCACGGGAAACAGCTCGTTAGCGATGCCAGCGCGGAATAGAACGGTGAGGAACCCCTCTTCGCCGATAGCGGACGACATAGGTATGTTAGCCAGGATGGCCCCAAAGCCAATGGGCAATAGCAGCATTGGTTCGTAGTCCTTCTTGATAGCCAGGTAGATGAGCAATCCGCCCACCAGAAACATGACGGCGTTGCCCCAGCTAAAGGCGAGAAATCCTTGCAGCAAGTCTTGCATGATCTGACCTCCGATGTGTCGCAATTGGGCTAGTGTACGCCAGCTCAAGAGATATTTTATCAGAAAGGACTGCAAATCTCCACGTGAGCAAAGATTATGCCCCGGCTAGCGGGCGACCAAGAGCGCCTTCAGTGCAGGAATCTGATCATCCATCGCCTGCTCTCCCAGTTCGATCAACTGCTGAAGGCGATCCCAGTCACGCCAACCCCAGGCACCGACCACCGGCCGCAGGACCAGATCGGCAGTGCCCTGCAGCTGGTAGCCTGTCAACTCTTCGCTGATGATGTCCAATGATTGGGAGATAATCTCGTAGATGTTGTCCACCGGGTCATCCCGCTCCAGATCGGACCCTAAGTCCACCGCCAAGACCACCTCAGCACCCAAATCGCCTGCCAGACTGGCCGGAACGCTGCACTTCACCCCCCCATCCACCAAGGTCCGTCCGGCAATCTGTACTGGGGGAAAGATGCCGGGGATGGATGAACTGGCCCTCACCGCTTCAGCTAAAGGCTGATCTGCGATAGTCACTGGCCAAAGGTTTTCGTGTTGGGAAAAGACGACGCCTTCACCGCTGTCGATATCTGTGGCCAAGAGGGCAAGCGACATTTCCACCTCTGAAACCAGCATCTCCCCTAACCGCCGCTGAAGCCACCTGTCCCATGCCCTGCCTTGCACCAGCCCCTGGGGATAAGGCAAGTGATGACGGGACGGCACCCGCAGCCAGGCAAACAGAGCGTTAGTCGTCGCGCCCAGCCAGGTCTTCCAGCCCAGGGCGGGATCAAACAGCTGACTCCCTTCAAAGGATATGGCCTGCTGAGCCATCTGGTCCGGCGAATAACCGGTAGCGTAAAAAGCGGCCACCAGTGCGCCGGCACTGCTGCCAGACAACGCATACACCGGAACCTTATGCTTCTCTAAGCTGCGCAGCACACCGATATGAGCAGCGCCCCGAATGCCTCCTGCTCCTAGGGCTACACCCAAACGTTTTCTTCCCACCTGCAGTTGCATCTATGATCACCTCTATATTGCCTATGCGGTGGCGACGTGGTTGAAGCAGGAAAAAGTTCGGTCGATGTTGAAGAGACGGCATGGCAATTGCGATACAATAGGAGCAGCAGCCAACTAGCAACACCTTCTAGTGTTGCGGGCAATAAGGCGATGGTTACTCTAGCAACTATCGCCTTGTACCTCAAACGCCGAGCTAACTCTGCAAGCAGCGGCGAAGAAGCTGGGCGGGGCTGAGCAACTGGACAAGCAAGGAGGTAATTCAATATGGGGAAAATTGAACGACTGATGCAGAAAAAGGGCATCGTATTGCCTGAGGTGCCGAACTCACTGGGCAACTACATACCGGTCAATCGCCACGGCAACCTGTTGTATACTTCGGGGCAAGGCTCTCGCGAGGTAACCGGGCGGTTAGGCGATGACCTGACGATCGAACAAGGATATGCGGCTGCCAGGGAGGCAGCGCTACGCTGCCTGGCCTGCGTTCAGGCCGAGCTAGGCACGCTGGACCGGGTGGAAAAGGTGTTCAAGGTGCTCGGATTCATCACCAGTGCGCCCGGCTTTGTGGACCAACCGGCGGTGCTGAACGGCGCATCCGACCTGCTGGTGGAGGTGTTCGGGGAGGCTGGACGGCATGCCCGCTCAGCTATCGGTGCGCCCGAACTGCCAGAAGGCATTGCGGTGGAAGTGGAGATGCTGCTGGCGGTCAAAGACGCTTAGGTGTGCCCGGCGCAAGACCCTTCGTTTTCTCTGCGTTGTCATTGTGAGTGGGACTGGGGGACGGGTACTCTGTACCGCTCTTCGGAACGGTACAGAGCACCTGTCCCACTGTCCCACAGCATCAGCGAGGAACCCAGGCTGGAGCAGTGTCATTCTGAGGCTTCAGCCGAAGGATGACAAAGAGAAAAAGGAACGTTGGGCGAACTGAGTCGCCGAACGTTCCTTTTTTGTGCATTCTTATTTGGCGTCAGGGATATACTTGTCCATCCAGTCGACGATGGCGTTTAGCCGCTGTAGGCGCAGCACCGGTTTACCGCTGCGGGACAGCTCGTGGCTGGAGCCGGGGAAGCGCAGGAACAGGACTTCTTTACGCAAGCGGCGCATGAACACATACAGCTGCTCGGCCTGCTCTATCGGGCAACGCAGGTCTTCCTCCCCGTGGATGATCAACAGCGGGGTCTCGATGTTCTTCACATAGGTCAAGGGCGAGAACTTGACCATCTGCTCTGGATCGTCCCACGGATTGGCGTCCAACTCGTTCTCGGTGAAGTAGCTACCGATATCCGATGCACCGGTGAAGCTGGTCCAATTGGAGATGCTGCGCTGGGTGACGGCCGCTTTGAAGCGGTTAGTCTGGCCGACGATCCAGTTGGTCATGAAGCCGCCATAACTGCCGCCAGTCACTCCCAGGCGATCGCCGTCGACATAGTCAAAGTTCTCCAACACCCAATCCATCACGGTCATCAGGTCGGTATAGTCCTTCCCACCGTAATCGGCACGGCAGGCATTGACGAACTCCTGGCTGTAACCATGGCTGCCGCGCGGGTTGCTATAGACTACAACGTAACCGCGGGAGCAGAGCAACTGCATTTCAAAGAAAAAGGCGTCACCAAACATGGTATGGGGACCGCCATGGATCTCTAGGATAGAATCTTTCAAGTTATGGTATATCTGCACCATATGGATTGATAAAGATAACTTTC
>CAYVCY010000105.1:0-7534 GCA_964450265.1 uncultured Clostridia bacterium | reverse complement strand
GGCAGGGGCCATCTTGTTGATGGTGGTGATTGTACTTCTTGCGCTTCGGTTTTCTGCGAAATTGCTCATCTTAATTTGCCTCCATCTCTTCAGCATATCTGCCCTGGAACTGAATGGAATAGTCTATCCCCAGCCCGATCAAAATTGGGAAGACAGCCATGGATACCATGGTCACTGGTATCTGTAGCCAACCCATCAGCCCCACAGTGCCGACGACAGCAATCAGAATTGCGGCCAGCGGCAGCAGGCTCCATCTCACCCGGAAAGAGAGGAACAGCACAATCACCATAAACACTACTGCCAGCCCCATCATCTTCTGCATGCTCTGCTGCATGGACGAACGAATCGCGCTGTCCAACACCGGCTTTCCCGAAACTATGGTCTCCACAGACTCCAGCGGGTGTTTGTCAATAAAGTCTTTAATAGAAGTCACCACAGCGGTCTTGGCCGCATCATCCGCCCCGCCCTGTAGCTTGACCATCATCAGCATGTGTTCTTCGTCCACGATCAGCTCCGAAAACATCGTCCGCAGTGCGCCCGCATCATCGTAGGCCATTTTATCGATGGTGGCCTGACTGGCGGGAACCGATGGAGTGACGGCGTCAGCGTAGGTGAGCATGGTGGTCAGGTTGGCGCTGATGCTGAGCAGGTTATCTCCCATGGTGGCCAACCCTTCACCTAGCTGCTGCATACTCGACAACTGCTGCTTTTGGCTGTCTTGCAGCCCCCCCAGTTGCCCCAATTTAGAGGCCAGGTTGCTTTGCATAGTCTCCAATCCCGCTATGGTGTTTTCGGACACCGTAGGCAGGGCAGCACTGCTTCTTGCGATATCGTGCATTTGGCTCGATACCTGCAGCAGCTGCGCACCGAGCTGTTTCAACTGTTCGCCCGGCGGCGGCCCAGCTGCGCCGGGAAGTTGGGGCAGGGCAGCCGAAAATTCCTGCAGGTGGGCAGCCATCTCGGCCAGTTTGGTGCCGAAGCCGGCATACCCGTCGATTAGATTGGTCGTTCCCTGTTGCAGCTTCTGCTGACCCTGAATTATCCCAGAAAACCCTTCACTAAGGCCTGCCATTTGGGCCTCAAGGTCGGGCAGGGCGGGCTGAGAGGCCACGTTGGCGTTGACGTTATCGGCTATATCGTGCAGCTTGCTGCCAATAGTCTGCAGTCCATCAGCTACTTCCCCGATTCCCGCATGGTATCGATCATACTGTTTGTTTGCCATCTGCTTAAATATGGTGGCGGGACTGACCACCGAAAAGACGTGCTCATCCCCGCTTAACCTGTTCTCCAGTTGCTCTAGCACACCCAAATTGTGCGGCGTCAGCAACTGCTGCAGTCCCTCGCCCTCAACGAGAATGATGATGGATTCCCCGCCAAATTCCTGCTCCAAAGCCAGGTTGTCCTGGTAGACATCCGCCTCGGCTTCAATCAGGGTGTCGTTGCCGGTGGCTAACCTGACGTTTAGTGCCCCTGCGGCACAGACCAGGACTAGGATCAGCATCGTAGCGATCGCCTTAACCGGTCTTCTCACCAGAAATTTCGATAAGGGTTGGAACATGTGCTTTCCCCTCTCTCTGTCCATGTTTGTTGGTGCGCACTTACATAGTGTAGCGCGAAGCAATGATAGTGTCAACAGCGAGAAGGGAACGAAAAAAATGACACGCGGGGACTGTCCCCGCGTGTCAAAAGAGGCAGGGCGCGTGCCCTGCCTCTAAGTTTCTGGCTTACAGAGTTACCTCTGCCTGCGCCTTGCCGGCACGGTAGCCGTGGGCGGTGATGGTCACCTTGCTGCCGGTCGCAGCCTGCACCAACCACTCCACCTTCTTTTCAGAGCGCCCGTCCAGGTGGCCGACCTCGACCTTCTCCTTGCCCACCGGAAGGGTGATCCCTTCGCCAGAGATACTGGCTTCCACCGGTTTAGCGACGTTGATCTTGACCGCCATGTCGGAGCCGCCGGTAGGCAGATAGCCCTTGTTGATCACCGCTGCGGTGATGCGGTAGAAACCGTCCTCGACTGCTTCCACCTTCACTTTACGGATGCCGATCTCCGGCAGAGACAGCGCATGCACCAGGTTGAAGCGCATATTCTTCTCGCATTCCGCTTCCAGGTATTTCGGCGGCGGGTTCTGGCGGACGTACTTGGTCTTCCAGCCGCCGATCTCCACCTCGCCTAGATCCGGATGATTGAACGGCGTCCAGGGTAGGAACCCTTCCCCGTCTAGCTCGGTGTCGTTCCACTTCAGCAGTTTCAGGCCGTCCTCTTCCTGCTCCTTTGGAGCCTTGTTGCGCATGGACTTGGTGTCCGTTTTCTCGCAACCGGCAGCAGTATACATGTTCCACAGCTCTGTCGACCAGCAAAGCACGCCTCGATGCTCATAAACCCAATCCATGAACACCCCGTACAGCTTGCGCCCCAAGGTGAATTCCTCAAAAGTGTTCACCGACTTGTAGCCGGTATACTCTCCCCCCCGGTTGCCGATAGCCTTGTAGTATTCGGCGTCGCGGCCGGGCATCTGGTCATCCTTCTTCCCGCCGAACGGGCGCAGGTGGACGCCACCGGAAGTGTGGTAGGACATCGCTCCGGCCAGGTTCGGTTTGGAGATGATGAAGTCGGCCACCGCCTTGGTCTCCGGCTCCGAGAAGGGGTAGGGGCCGGCCCCGCGCTGGCGGGAATCGATATCCCAGTTGGCCGGTGAGTTGCGATTGATGTCCAGACCCCACTTGGAACGGGCCTGTATCACTTCCACCCCGTCAAAATTGACCAGCTTGCCTTCGATATACAGGCGGTAGTATTCTTCGCCGTGATCGTCCGGGCCACGCTTGATCATCAGGCGGGGATCCTGTTCGGAGGCTTTCCAGTCGCCGTGCTCGTCTTTGATGCGCATCTGAGTGATCCAGCCATCGCCGTTCATATCCTCAGCGTGCAAGCCGTCCTGTTCCTCGTCGAAGGGCCAGATGCGAATGCTGCTGCGCGGGATATGGGGGGTGTGCAGATACACTTCGGAACCGTCGATGCTCACCCGGGGCAGGATATAGAAGGTGCGGGTGTCAAGCAAGAAGGTGACATCCTCTTCCTGTCCGTAATTCTCCAGCAGATGGCTGATGGTGTAGAGGGCGACGGCCGAGCCGGTCACCTCACCGGCATGGAAGTTGGCATCCAGGTAATAGCCCGGCTTGTCGTCGGCGCAGCCGGTGGCCTGGTTGGTGATTTCGATCATCAACATGTCCCGACCTTCGTAGGTCTTGCCGATGGAATAGACCCGGGTCAGCTCCGGAAAGGCGGCATGCCATTGGTTGAGCAGGTCGGTAATCTCCCTATAGGTGTAATACTTAGCAGCGTTGTACGGAACTCTAGGCAAATTATCTCCTCCTTGCACTCGATCGGCCTAAGTGCGAAAAATCTCTCTTCTTAAGTTCCCTGCCTGCGGTGCCCTTCCCTGCCTGCAAACACAAAATAGTTTCTGTAGCAGAACGAAAGGTGCGCCGTTTCTAGCGCTGCTTAAATACCGACACCTGGGTGAACAGATAGCGGCGGGTGATGTCCTGTATGGGAGCGATGCGGTTGAACTCAGCGAACTGGAAGTAGCTCAGGGGACCTTCTATCTGAAAACGCATGATCATTACCTGATCCGGATAGGCATCGGCCAGCATCACGAGATCATATAGCTCATTCACCTTGTGCCTACCCCGCACCTCGGGCGGCCCAGATAGCTCCACTTTGCGCAAGGTCAAGGATCCCGGGCTGCCATTCTCGATTCGCTCGACAGCCATTACGAAAGCAGCCACCGTATAGCCAGGCACATGTACCCAATCCAGCGTGCCCACTTTCCAGGATGAGTAGGCTAGCCAACGATAGACAGCTTGTACAGACAACGTGAGCGCTATTGTCAGCACTACTATCAGCAGCACCAGCTGTCGCTCGCGAGGGGTGTAGAATCGGCGGCGGCGCAACGCGATCCCTCCTTGCCCAAGAGGAGCTACTTCCTCTTGGCGGATTTGCTCTATCCTTATGCGGCTTAGCTGGCTGCATTGCGATCTCGCCGGAAGGATTTCTGCCGCCAAGTAGCTAATCTTGTTAGTGCCTAAGCAGGAATGAGGTTGGCATTGGGTTTCTAATGGTGAAAGACTTGGGACAGAGTTTTGTGGAGGTTTAGCCATGGCATTGTCAATGTCCCCGTATCCCATAAAGTTCTGCCCCCTGCCAATGCAACGCATCTGGGGGGGGAAGGGTCTGGCTCAGCAGTTGGCTCTGCCCGAAGCCGATCCTATTGGCGAGGTATGGACGCTGTCTGGGCATCCTTCGGCCATCAGTGTCTGTGAGAACGGCCCTTGGGCTGGATTGACTTTGCCCCAGATCGTGGCAGCGCAGCCGGAGGCGTATGGGGGGAGGTCTGACAGCGGCAGCCACTTCCCGGTGCTGGTGAAACTGATCGACGCGGCCAGCAACCTTTCGGTGCAGGTGCACCCAGATGATCAGATTGCTGCCCGGTTATCCGGAGAACGGGGGAAGACTGAATCGTGGTATGTGACGGCGGCAGCCGCCGGCGCCCAGGTGATCGTCGGCTTGGACTTGTCCAGCTCAGAGCAGTTCTGCCGCGCAGTGGCTGCCGGACGACTGGAAGACTATTTGGTCTACCGCAGCGTTGTCCCCGGCGACTTGGTGCACATTCCTGCCGGCACCGTCCATGCCCTCTGTGGCGGGGTGCAGGTAATCGAGATTCAGCAGTGTTCGGATCTCACCTATCGGCTGTTCGATTGGAATCGGGTAGGGGCTGACGGGCATCCTCGTCAACTACATGTGCAGCAGGCGATGCAGGCTATTCATTTTGGTGGTGCCCCGGCATCCGTGGCTAGTGCGTCAGCCATCCCATACCCGTTGGCCGCCGGAGCGCGCCATCTGGTGCAATGCGCCAACTACGCCATCGACGAGCTTAGTTTGACGGAAGTGACCTCACTGCCTCCGCTGAAAAGACCATTGATCATGATCGTGGCCGCCGGACGGGGTCAGCTGCAGTTTGCTGGGCAAGCCGAACAGTTGCGCTTTGGAGATACCTATTTGCTGCCCAGCAGCGGACGAGGACTCCGCCTGCTGCCGGATGGCCAGCTGACGCTGCTGCTGGTGGCGTATTCGAGATAGGACGAAATGTCGCCATATCGCGGGAGGGAAAAGGGATGAATGTAGTCGCTGTTGACCTAGGTGGGACCAGCCTGAGGGTTGGTTTGCTCAGTCAAGAACGGGTGCTTTGGAAGTGCAAGGTCCCCACCGAGGCATCAAGAGGACGGGATTACGTTGTTTCACGCATCGGTGATCTGATCGAGTCGGCGCTGCAAGTGAGTGAGCGCCTGGGGCTGCCGGTGGGGGGAATCGGGGTCGGGTTACCGGGGCCGGTGAATCCGGATACGGGGATTGTGGATTCTCCGCCTAACCTGCCGGGTTGGCAGCAGGTACCGCTTCGGGACCTGCTGGCAGAACGGTTTCCCCTGCCGGTTTATGTGAACAACGATGCCAACTCGGCCGCCTTGGGTGAGTGGCTCTACGGAGCAGGACGAGGTTATACCCACATGGTCTATGTGACCATCAGTACCGGCATCGGTGCTGGGGTAGTTTCAAACGGAATCCTCTTAACTGGAGCCAGCGGGGGGGCGGCCGAAATCGGACACATGTGCATTCAAGCCGATCAGGGAGAGCTGTGCGCTTGTGGTCGGCAGGGCTGCTTTGAAGCCTACGCCTCCGGAAAAGCCATGGTGCGCTTTGCCAAGCAGCGCCTATCGCAGGTCGGGGCGGGCAGTTCTCTGCTACACAGCTATGACCAGGTAACGCCCAAGGAAATCGCGCAGACGGCGCTAGCGGGCGACCGGGTGGCCGAAGAGGTTTTGCAGCGAGTCCGCCGTTACCTGGCCGTCGGCTTGGCCAACACGCTCACCTTGTATGATCCCGAGATATTGATTATCGGCGGTGGTTTGACCAACCTGTGGTCGCAACTGATCGCGCCAGTGCTGCCCAAGATGAGAGAGCTCACCCTGTCCACCAACGCCTGTCGGTTACCGGTCGTCACTCCGGAGTTGGCCGACGATGCCGGGCTGGTGGGTGCAGCCGCGCTGGTTGCCTATGGGAGCAAGTCCTAATATGTAGGCCCCTTCAGTAAGCGAGGTGCTCACCGCTGCAATTTGCTAGAATTTCTGACCGTTGGGAGGAGAGGGTAGGTAGGAAAGCGAATATACAGCAAGAAGCATAGAGCAGAAAAGCTAAACAAGGAGGAGGAGTATCACATGATAGCGATTAAAGGCGGCAAGATCATGACCATCACCCAGGGCACCATCGAAGACGGAGTGATTCTGGTTGACGAGGGTAAGATCGTAGCCATCGGTAAGGATGTAGCCATTCCGGAGGGCGCAGAAGTGATCGACGCCAGTGGCAAAACGATCACCCCTGGTCTGATCGATGCCCACAGCCACATCTCGCTCTTCGGCGAGCCATCGGTGCCGGCCACCATGGACGGCAATGAGATGACCGCTCCCATCACCGCGGAGATTCGGGGAAGCGATTCCCTCAATCCTTTCGACCCGGCCATTCCCATCGTGCGGGCAGCCGGTTTCACCACCCTCTACACCGGCCCTGGGTCAGCTAACGTGGTCGGGGGCACCGGTATGGCTATCAAACTGCGCGGTCGCACCGCCGAAGAGATGATCGTCCCCGGTACCGAAGCGATGAAGATGGCTTTGGGCGAGAACCCTAAGCGGGTCTACGGCCAAGGTCAGAAGAAGGCGCCAGCCACCCGCATGGCCGTTGCTTCCGTGCTGCGGCAAGCGCTGATTGAGGCTCAAAACTACTTGAACAAGATCGAGCGGGCCAAAGAAGAGGCCGGCGATAAGGCACCTAAACTGCCAGATCGCAATCTCAAGCTGGAGATGATGGGAAAGGTGCTCAAGCGCGAGCTGAAGGCCCGCATCCACTGTCATCGGGCGGACGATATGATCACGGCCATTCGGGTTGCTGAAGAGTTCAACCTCGACTACAGCCTGGAGCATGCCACCGAAGGCTATAAGATCGCTGACATCCTGGCCGAGAAGAACATCACCTGCGTGGTCGGCCCGCTGCTGATGGGCCCGGCTAAGCACGAGCTCTGGGAAGTGAAACTGGAGAACCCCGGTATCCTGGTCAAAGCTGGCGTTCGCGTCTGTTTGCAGGCTGATACCTCTTCCGCCACCAAGTATCTGCCGATACATGTCGGCTTGGCTATCCGCCACGGCATGCCGGAAGAAGAGGCCTTTAAAGCGGTGACCATCTATCCGGCTGAGCTGATCGGTTGTGCAGATCGTGTGGGTAGCTTGGAAGTGGGCAAAGACGCCGACTTGGCCATCTTCAACGGTCATCCTTTCAGCAACTTCACCAAGTGTGAGCTGACCATGATCGACGGCAAGGTGTGGCATTGCGAGCTCGGCGATAAGGACTGCAACTGCTGCTGCGAATAATCTCAAATCCGCGTTATAATAAGGCTGAGCCCAATGGGCTCAGCCTTATTTGTGACAGAGG
>CAYVCY010000104.1:0-7544 GCA_964450265.1 uncultured Clostridia bacterium | reverse complement strand
GGTTTCTGCCCCAATATACCTGTGACCGTCTTCAGTGATTCACTATATGCGAGGGTATAGTTCTTGCTCGAGTTGTCGGCTCTGCTGTGGAGCACATCCACCCCGGCCTTCGTCAGGTGCTCGGCCAATTTGGCCCCTACCCGGACGATGGTCTGCTCAGGGTTGTCGTAGACATGTTGCTTGCCCGATGTGGGCACGAAGGATTCGATGTTGTGGGTGTGATAGATCAGCATCTCCGGCACGGACTTCCATCCCAACGCCTCGGCCTCTGGAGAAGGAGGCTGGTCTGCCGACACCAACGGGGGAACGGGCGGTTCGTTGGCCGGCAGCAGGACCTCATCCGGATCGGGCATGGAGACGTTGCGCAGAATGGGAATTCCCAGCGCCAAGAAGGTTGTCGGGGTGGAGACGCGCATCTGATAGAGGAGGCTAGCCATTGTAGCTGTCCAGTCGTTCGTAACGGGCAACTGTTGCGGACTTTGGACCGATTTGGGCAATGCGCTGGCCATTATTTGCTGCCAAAAGGAGCCACTGGCCAGCAGGAAGCGGTTGAGCAGATTATCAGCAAAGCCTGCCTGATCGCCTGCGACCTGCCCGGCAGTCAGCAGGTAGGCCGCCCCCTCCGCCTGCTTGATCCCGAGATACCCAGGATAAAACAGAGCGATCAACATCGCGATCACCAGTATCGGCGTCAGCACAGCCTGTAGTTTCCTTCGACGTTTCCTCACGCGCTTGGTTCACCTGCCTCCCTGATCAGAGTGCGCATCACGCACTCGAGTTCTCACATACGGTAACTATCTATATGAGCCAGGACAGGCTGTTAGAACATGCGGCGGAGGGTATAAAAAGACGGGTGGGAACAGCCACTCCAGTAAAAAAAGGAGACGACTGCCCACCCGCCCCAGGGGGACTAGAAAATAAAGCCAGATAAGAAGCCGACCAATAGACCGACATTAGCCGTGTGGCTGTGGTATTGGTGGGACTGAGGAATCAACTCGTCACTGACGATATAGATCATCGCACCGGCCGCAAACGCCAACGCACCGCCGACTAAACCCTTGCTAACGGCGAACACCAATGCCCCGATCAGGGTGCCAAGAGGAGTCATCAAACCGGCCAGGGTGGTAAGCAACACTACTTGCCATTTGGGCATGCCCCCAAGGAGTAGGGGAGTCGCAGTAGCCATGCCTTCGGGAACATTGTGCAACGCCAGACCGACCACAATCACCGCCCCTAAAGCCGCACTGGAGGTATAGCCGGCACCGATGGCCAGGCCCTCCGGCAGATTATGCAAAGCGATCCCGAGCACCAGGAACAGGCCACACCTGAGTAAGCTGCTACAATCCAGGCCGCTCGACAGGGACCCATCAGCCCGGCTGCCATTTACAACCAATTCTTCGGCGGCCCTAGCGGAACTGGTTCCACTTCTAAAGCCTCGATGAAGGTGTGGGATAACCGCGTCCAGCAGCATCATCATAGCCGCTCCAGCAATCACTCCGGTCACCGCCGCTACTGAACCGCCTAGCTCCTTCGCCTCTGGCAACAGCTCAAAGGCGGAAATGGAAAGCATCACCCCTCCGGCAAAGCCCATCATCGCCGAAAGAAACTTCGTCGACGGTCGACCAAAAAACACAACGAACAAAGCACCCACGCCAGTGGCTAATCCGGCCAATGAGCTATATATCACCGCCTCGAACATGTTAAGAACCTCCTAGTGCTGTCATGGTGAGTTGATAACGATTATCTCTCCCAACCATTCTAGCATAGTGCTGCCCAATTGTGGCGAGATATTTCGCACCTGTATATATGTACAAACCGATAGACGTTGCGGGCATGGCCATTCTTTCTGACGAAAGATTCGCCTTATAGCCATTCTTTCTGCCGAAAGATTCGCCTTATGGCCATTCTTTCTGACGAAAGATTCGCCTTAGTGATCAAAAAAGAGCCGCAACTATCTGTACGGCTCCCGTTTTTCACACCGGAACTTTATTGCAGATAACGCAGAGTATCGCTCGTCTCTAGTCCTGGTTGGAGAGCGACGTTCAAACCCCCAGCAATTACCTTGCTCATCTGCCTGATTTGCTCATCCGTCTCCTTGGGTGTGACCACCAGATCCCCCCAATAAGGACGAAGAACCTCTTGTACCAATTGCCCTCTTTCCAGATCGGTGAGAACACCCAGCATTCCTTGTAGTAGCGGCTCGTTCGTAGATGCCCGCTGCAAACTGGCTGCCAGTTTATCCAGCGCATCCAGCACAATGGTATTGGCGTAGACAACCGACGGCACTCCCACGGCAATTACCGGTATGCCCAGCGTTTCCTTATTCAGTGGCTGACGCTTATTTCCCACTCCCGAGCCCGGTGCAATCCCGGCGTCGGTAATTTGAATAGTAGTGCCCAGGCGTTCCATGCTCCTGGCGGCCAGGGCGTCGATAGCCACGACTGCCGTGGGCTTAACCTTCTCCACTACTCCGTAGATGATGTCGCCCGTCTCTATTCCGGTTATTCCTAATACCCCTGGAGCCAACGCACACACCGAACGCATCCCATCATCGACAAACTGAGGTGCATACTGAAATAGATGGCGAGTGATCAGGAGTTCCTCCACTACCCGCGGTCCCAAGGAATCAGGAGTGACGTTCCAATTACCCAGACCGACCACCAAGGTATTTCCACCATCCGAAGAAGGCAGGATAGCGGCCAACTCCCTAGCCAGTATCTGGCTGGCCTGTTGCCTCAGTTCTAAGTCGTGTTCGCGCAAGTTGGGTGCATCGATGGTCACGTAGGTTCCAATTGGCTTTCCCAACCGCGAGACACCCAGCTCATCTTCCACTACCACCCGGGTGATGGAGCCGCCCGGGAAGTCCTCTCCAGTCACCCGTACCCCCTGCTGATCAAGGTCGGTGCTCACAGTTGCTTCATGAGCTTCCAGTGCTAAGTCGGTATGCACTGACAGATGGGAGCGATAGTCTTTGGGGGCCATCCTGCTTGTCACCGAATTTCGGTCGGTACTACTGCGTCGATCAAACCGATCACTAGCGATGCCAACAATGAGCCTAAAATTCCGACGTTAAAGCCAGGCACAAACCAGCCCGCCACATAGATGACCACTGCTGCTACAAGGAATCCTACCCAGCCTCTGCTACGGGGCGAAATGTGCCCTCCAAATAGCGCTTCAGCTATCCAGCCCAATGCGGCGATTACTAGAGCAGCGATAATTGCAGTTGTGAAGCCTGTCACCTGCACCCCTGGCACTAGGAAACCTACGAACATCAACACCAACGCGGAGACAATAAACCTGACGATTGCTCCTAACATCTTGCCACCTCCTCGGATTTCTGCTAAAATTTGATGGACGTTTTTAGTCTGTCCGCACGCTCTTCGCCGTATTCCCGACGCGGTGGAGGTTTGCTGTGTCTCAAGTTGCATAACGTTTGGGCCCCATGGTAGAATGACCAAGGAGGTGAGTGATATGGCTAACATTAAGTCTGCAATCAAGCGTGTCAAGACAGCGGCCAAGCGCACTGCGCGCAATCGCCATGTAAAGTCAACAGTCCGCACAGCGATCCGCGGCTTTCGCGCATCCATCGAAACTGTCGATGCCGAAATGAAGCTGCGCGCTGCGGTTCGTGAAATCGATAAAGCTGTCAGTAAGGGCGTTTTGCATCGTAACACGGGCGCTCGCAAGAAATCCCGTCTGACGAAGCAGCTGAACAAGCTGCAAGAAGCAAAATAGAGGGATCAGAAAACACCTGCGTTGCAGGTGTTTTCTTGAGTGGGACGGTGGGGACAGGCCCTACTGTTCTGTTCCGCCTTGGCGGAATGGAACAGCAGGGCCTGTCCTCACCGTCCTGCTGCCGTCCCCCAATCCCACCTAGGCCAAGTTCAACAGCAGCTGATCCAATGCTCTGCGATCTGCCAGTTGTCCCGTCTTGATCGCTTCATCCATAGCCAAGCAGTCAGTTATTGCCTGCCTCAGCGCTTTCAGAGTCCAATGTTTAGCTTGAGCGACGCACTTTCTGGCGGGATACGGATGAATCCCCAATGATGCCGCTGCCTGTTGCTCACTGGCACCCCGGTCCAATTGTGACCGAGCCAACAACAACAGGCGTAGCTGCCTATTGATCATGCTGAGAATGTACAGAGGGGCCTGCCCCTCTCTGTGCAGTCGATCCAAGAGGTACAATGCCTGCTGTAGTTGGCGCTGCCCTACCGCGTCAACCAACTCAAAGATACTGGTCTCTGGGTTCTTGCGCACCAACTGAAGCACATCCTCCGATTGTAGCGGCTCACCGGCAGCGAAGGCAACCAGCTTATCCACCTCCAACCGCAAGACCCTGAGGCTGCTACCCGCCTGGTCAACCACCAGTTTGCCTAAACCCCGATTGCCCACCCTTGCCCGGTGCAAGCGTTCGTCAACCCAGCGGGCAGCCTCCGCGGCAGTCAAAGCCGAAAACTCAAAGGCATGATGCTCCGCGTTCAACTGTTTGAACAGCTTCAGCCGTTTGTCCACTTGCGGCGTCAGCAAGACTGCGCATGTGTACTCGGGCCACTGGGCAAACAGCTCTAGCACTCGATCGGAGTCCTCCGACCTAGACTTCAGAAAGCTAGGTTGCTCAACCGCCAGCAGGGCCTGACTCCCGAACATAGGTGGGGCATGGACGGCGGACACAAACTCGCCTGTCGTCATCTTGCTCCCGTCTATCCGCCGGTAGTTGAGGGTGCGAGTTTCCACAGGTAGCAACCGTTCTATCAGCATTTCTAGCAGGCTCTCGGCAAGCACTTGCTCCTCACCGTAAAACAGATACAGATTAGCTAGCCGCCCTTGCCGAATGTCCCCAGCCAGCTGTTGGTAATTGATCAATGCCGTGGTGGTCATCTGCCGTTCCCCCTCCATTCGCTCACCCCGCGGCGGCGTAGGTCTGTCCAAATCAAGACTGCTCCTGAACGATCCGTGCGCAGCACCTGCCCGGAATAGCGGTTCAGCCTGGCAAGAACTGCAGCGGCCGGATGCCCGTACCGATTGGGCCCAGTGGAGATGATGCTCACCTGGGGGCTGAGGGCACTCAGCCATTGCTCGTGACTGCTGCCGGCGCTACCATGGTGAGCCACCACCAGTACATCCAGGGGTTGCTGCACCAGCGGCAAGACGAGCGCCTCTGACTCGCTGCCGATATCCCCAGGCAATAACACGCGCAAGTTTGGCCAGGACAACTGCAGCACCAGCGAGTCTTCGTTAGACGAATGGGCGACGATACTGGCTGGGTGCAGCACCGAGACACGCACTGCCTGCTCAACCAGCAGATCTCCAGCCCACAACACCTGCAAAGGTACACTAAACTGCTCGCTGAGCACCATTAGCTCGCTATACCAATCCTGCTGGTTGGCCAAAGCCGATATGTATATTCGACCCACCGGGAATGCCTCCAGCACGGCTTGCAGACCGCAGACGTGATCCTGATCCAGGTGGGAGAGGAAGATCGCACTCACTTGCAGCGTCCCTTGATGCCGCAGATAAGGGACTATCACACTAGCTCCGACGCTTTGGCTGGCGCCGCCCGCATCAAACAGCATCGCCCTGCCCCCGGGCAGGTGCAACACAGCACTGGCACCCTGCCCCACCGATAGCACCCGCAACTGATATCGATTCAGGGCGAAACGGAGCAGAGGCTGCCAGGACAGCGTGAGGAGCATCACAACCAGCCAGCCTGACAGCAGCCACGCCCGGTGGCGAGGGTTCTGCCAGCGCCAGAGCAAAACCAGCAACAACAAGGCCAACACTACCAAGAACAGTGGAGGCTGCCCGGGGCTGACGCTCATCGCAGGGATGCTAGCCAACCAGTCCACCAAGTGCAGCACGGCCTGGAATATCCAGGCCACAACCCCTGTCAAAAGCGGCGTGCAAATTAAGTAAACTATGCCCACGACCAGCAGCAGAGGCAGCACAGGAATGAGCAGCAGATTGGAGACGATGGCCAGCGGGGTAAACAGATAAAAATGGTAGAGCACAATCGGCAAGGTGACCGCTTGTGCAGCGAACATAGCACCGGTCATCTGACCCAGCCTGCTGGGCAACCGGTGGAGCTGTCGTGCCAATATGGGGCCGAGCGCTAGCACCCCCCAAGTAGCCGCGAAACTGAGCTGCCAACCGGCGTCAAACAGAAGCCAAGGATTATAGAGCAGCAGCAGAATAGCCGCAGCAGAGAGAGCGCTCTGCCAGTCCCTCAACCTCTTGGTAATCACGGCCAACAAGCCGACCAAGCCCATGATCACTGCCCGCCAGACGGAAGGGCGAGGGCCCACCAAGCAACCATAAGCGAGCAAAAGGAAGGCACTGCAGATGGGGTGCCAGGCTGTCGGCACCCGGGCCAATTTCAGCAAGCCGAAAAACATGCCTAGCAGCAGACCGACATGCAGCCCAGATACGGCCAGCAGGTGCGCCACCCCGGATTGACGCCAGGATAATGCCCAATCTCCGGCTGGCCTGCCTAACAGCAAAGTAGCCAATAACTCACCAGCGGTACCGGGCAAGGAGAGGGCTCTTGCCTCAAGCGCAGGAAGCACAGGCCATCGAGGTGTTTTCGCCGCCTCCACTAGCCGTAAATCCTCACCCTGACGCAGGAATGCAGTGGCTAACACGCCCTGTCGCTGTTGATAGGCTCGATAGTTGAACTCACCCGGATTCATCGGATCGTCGGGCTGCTGCCATTCGATCTCGCCCCGCAACGTATCCCCTGGGGAGAAGACTGTCTCCCCTTGAAGGTAGATTACAGCGCAGACCCGATTCCAGACAGGAAGCTGCCTGTTCGCTACCGAACGCAGCGATACGGTCAAGCTGGTCCAATCTCCGCTCTGCTGCACCTGCCGTACGGTAAGCAAGCTATCGGCCAGGCCATAATCGCCAGGCCACACCGGAGAAAGGAGCAACAGCCAAATTGCGCCGAAAAACCCGCAGCAAGCGACAGCCAGCCACCTCCGCCAACGGGGCAGGGCAACCGCCCCCAGGCAAAGGATAGCGCCGCTGACTACAGCCCCAAAGCCAAGCGTGACGGCGAGAGCAATGCCTGCCGCCAGGCTTAAGGCTATCTTGGGCAACGGACGCCGCATTCCAGACACTCCCTTGATGTATAAACTAAGGGCCTTGCTAGGTTCTGACGTAATACTTCCCCGGGAGTGTTGCGGCTTCCTGCATGAATGACAAAAACAGAATAATCCCGCTGTATCACGCTGGATTAGGCTCAGCGCTGCGAATCAGGCTCTGCCATAGCGGCTTGCACTGGCAAGCTGGCCGGATCCAAGCGTACAATCTGTACCTCTTCACCGTTTTGGGCATCCACGTAAATCAAGAAGCCGCCTTCCATGTTGCGACTGACTGGGATCTCGTAGACCAGCGTTTCTTCAGCGCGGGCATTGAAGATCACAGCCATTTGGACTGGGCCGACCTGCTGCAGACCACTGGCTAATTTGCTCAGGGCGTCTTCAAGGGAAATCTGAGGTTCAGGCAGTTGTCGCTCGTCCCGATGATAGGCAACGTAACCATTACCC
>CAYVCY010000103.1:1367-7609 GCA_964450265.1 uncultured Clostridia bacterium | reverse complement strand
CAGCCGGCATGCGGCCCAGTAGCGCCGACACCTCAGAGCCGGCCTGCACGAAACGAAAGATGTTATCGATGAACAGCAGCACGTCCTGCCCTTCTTGATCGCGAAAATACTCGGCCATCGTCAAGCCAGCCAACCCGACGCGCATCCGGGCTCCCGGCGGCTCGTTCATCTGACCAAAGACCATCACCGTCTTGTCAATGACGCCGGATTCGGACATCTCCAGGTAAAGGTCGTTGCCCTCGCGGGTGCGCTCGCCGACGCCGGCAAAGACGGAGAAACCGCCATGCTCGGTGGCGATATTATGGATTAGTTCCTGAATGAGCACCGTTTTGCCTACGCCGGCACCGCCGAACAGACCTACCTTACCACCTTTGGAATAAGGGCAGAGCAGGTCGACCACCTTCATGCCGGTCTCCAGCATCTCGGTGGTTGACTCCATCTCTTCCAAAGTGGGGGCTGGACGGTGGATCGGCAACTTCATTTCGGCGTCGACTGGGCCGGCGTTGTCGATGGCATCGCCCAACACGTTGAACAGACGACCCAAGGTAGCGCGGCCTACAGGAACCGCGATCGGTTCGCCGGTAGCCGCCACCTTCATCCCGCGGGCCAACCCGTCGGTGGACGACATGGCGACGCAGCGCACGGAGTTGTCGCCCAGATGATGCATGACCTCCAAGGTCAATGAGAATTTCGTGCCATCATGACCTGTCTGATCGATCTGCAATGCATCCAGGATGTTGGGGAGTTTGCCGTCTGGGAAATGGACGTCAACCACCGGCCCGATGACCTGGCTGATTACCCCATGATTCATGGCTAGTCCTCCTTACTTCAATGCCTCAGCGCCGCCCACGATTTCGGAGATCTCGCGGGTGATGGCGGCCTGACGGGCACGGTTGAAACTGAGTGTGAGTTCCTTAATTAGCTCTTCAGCGTTCTTGGTGGCAGCATCCATGGCGGCCATGCGAGCGCCGTGTTCGCTGGCCTTGGATTCGAGCACAGCCCGATAGACCAAAGTTGCTACATAGCGGGGCAACAGGTTGTCCAGCACCGCCTCCAGAGACGGCTCAATCAGATACTCCGATTCGGCTCCTTTGCTTTGCTCTGCCTGGGGTGGCTGCAGAGGCAGCAACCGAGTGACAGTCTGGCGCTGGGTAACAGTATTGATAAACTGCGGATAGACCAGATGAACTTCATCCAGCAACCCGCCAAGATAGAGCTCGATAATCGTCTGGGCGATAGTCCTGGCCTGCGTGAAACCGATCTCCTCACCTAAACCGACAAAATCGCCCACGATCTGATAGTTGCGCCGCCGGAAATAGTCCCGGCCTTTGCGCCCGATGGTCACCAGGGCGATTTGATCTCGATCATAAGGCTGCATCGCCTTCTCCGCCGCGCGAATGACGTTGGCGCTAAACCCGCCAGCCAAGCCACGGTCGGAAGTGATAATCACGAATCCGACTTGCTTGACCTCGCGGTTGCTGAGCAGGGCATGCAGAGAAGTGTCGACACGACTGCCTAAGCGAGAGAGCACATCCTGCATTTTGTCAGCATAGGGACGGGCGGCAAACAGGGTATTCTGCGACCGCCGCAGCTTGGCGGCAGAGACCATCTTCATCGCCCGGGTAATCTGCTCGATACTCTGGACCGATTTAGTCCTTCTGCGGATATCTTGCATGGTAGCCAACTCTTATCACTACCTCTCGACTGCATAAATGCAAAAGCTAATGTTCATGATGCGATATTTGTTTACTTGAAAAACCAATCCCGATGGGGACATACCTCATCACACAAAATGCGCTTCTCTGCAGAAGTGTGTCCCCCGACCGACAGGGAGTTATTCGTAAGATGTGAATCTAGAACATCTTCTTGAACTCACTAATAGCCCCTTCCAGTGCCTGCGCGGTGTCCTCTTTCATCTCCCGTTCGGTACGGATCTTCTTCAGAATCTCCGATCGAGACTCCCGCAGATAGCGCAGCAACTGATCCGCAAAGGCGGTCACTCTGCGCAGTTCGATGCTGTCCAGATGACCGTTGATCCCTGCATAGAGGACAGCTACCTGCTCCTCGACCGGCATCGGGTTGGCCTCTGGCTGCTTGAGCAGCTCCTGCAGCCTTTCACCGCGAGTGAGACGCGCCCTAGTCGCACGATCCAGATCGGAACCGAGCTGCACAAAGGCGGCCAAGTCGCGATATTGGGCCAGATCAATTCGTAGGCGGCCAGCCACCTGGCGCATGGCCTTAATTTGGGCCTTGCTACCCACCCGGGAGACGGAGAGACCGGCGTTAACAGCCGGGCGGAATCCGGCATAGAACAGTTCGCTCTCCAAGAAGATCTGTCCGTCGGTGATGGAGATCACGTTGGTTGGAATATAGGCCGAAACGTCGCCGGCCTGGGTTTCAATGATCGGCAAAGCGGTGATGGAACCCCCGCCGTATTCGGCTGAAAGCTTGGCTGCGCGCTCTAACAGGCGCGAATGCAGATAGAAGACGTCGCCCGGATAAGCCTCGCGGCCGGGAGGACGACGAATGAGTAGGGACATGGCGCGGTAAGCCACGGCGTGCTTACTGAGGTCATCGTAGACCACCAGCACGTCTTTGCCGTTCCACATGAACTCCTCGCCCATGGCCACGCCGGCGTAAGGCGCCAAGAACTGCAGCGGGGCCGATTCGGCGGCGGTGGCGGAGACGATGATGGTGTAATCCATGGCCCCGCGCTCCTCCAAGGTGCGCCAAATGCGGTTGACCGTGGACGCCTTCTGGCCGATAGCCACGTAGATGCAGATCACATCCTGGCCCCGCTGGTTGATGATCGTGTCCACCGCGATCGCCGTCTTGCCGGTGCCGCGGTCTCCGATGATCAGTTCGCGCTGACCGCGGCCGATGGGAATCATCGAGTCGATGGCCTTGATGCCGGTCTGCAGCGGTGTATTCACCGGCTCACGCTCGATTACGCCAGGCGCAACCACTTCCACTTGTCGGAACTTGTCAGATTGGATGGGTCCGCGTCCGTCCAACGGCTGCCCCAAAGGACTGACCACGCGACCGATCAAGTTGTCGCCCACCGGCACCTGCACCACTCGGCCGGTGCGGCGGACGGTATCACCCTCTTTGATGCCGATGTCGTCACCCATGATCGCACAGGCTACATTATCCTCTTCCAGGTTAAGGACCATGCCTTGAACGCCGTTGGGAAACTCCAATAGCTCGCCGGCCATGGCCTTGGTCAATCCGTAGATGCGGGCAATGCCGTCACCCACATAGAGCACGGTGCCGACATCATCCACGGCAATATCGATACTCAGCTGTTCAATCTGCTGTTTCAGAATGGAACTGATTTCTTCGGGTCGGAGCCGCATTTAACTACTCACCCCTGCTTGCTTAACTTGCGCCTGCTTCAGCTGGCGTCTTAAACTATCCACTCGACGGGCCAGACTGCCGTCGTAAACTCTGTCGCCTACCCGTACAATCACGCCGCCGATGATCTTCTGGTCAATCTGTTGCTTCAGACTGACAGTAAGGCACCCTGTCAATCGCTGTATCAACTGGGACAGCTGGGAGCGTTGGTCCGCCGTTAACTCTCGGGCAACCGTCACTTCGGCCACCACTTCTTGGCGAGCCTTGCGCACTGCTGCCTGATAACCGTCATTGATACTCGAAAACTCAGCCTCGCGGCCTTTGCTAAACAGAAGACCGACAAAGTTCTTAGTCAGCTCTGATTGCAGCAACTCTGAGAGAACCGGCTGCAGCATTCTGCGCTTCTGATCGGCAGTGAGGCGCATATGATTCCAGATCGAGGAAAACTCCGGGCTATTACGGAGCGCCGATGCGAGGGCCAGCAGGTCTTCTGACACCGCATCCACTTGCCGCCTTTCACCAGAAGCATCAAACAATGCGGCGGCATAGCGCTTGGCTACAGCGTTACTGGACATGAGCCTTGTCCATCTCTTTCAGGAACTCCTGAATCAACTGCCCATCCTGCTCCAGATCCATCTTGTGACCGAGCAGGTGTCCGGCCGCCAACAATGCCAAGCCGCTAATCTCGTCACGCACAGAAGCGAGAGCTTTGTCCCGCTCTAAGCCGATCTCCTTCTGAGCACGCTCCAACATCGCTTGAGCTTCTTCCCGGGCAGCATTCTTAATCTCAGCCGCACTGCTCTCTGCCTGTTTAGCGGCAATCTCAATCAAGCGTCGGGATTCCTCTCGCGCTTGAGCCAATTTCTGCTCATATTCCTCGACCAATTTGGCCGCTTCACTATTTCGCTCTTCCGCTTCACTCAACTCGCTCTTGACGTGAGCTGCACGCTTGGAAAGAATATCCTGGACGGGCTTAAAAAGAAAGCGAGCCAAGACGGCGTAAAGCACCAAGACGTTAACGATGGTGAAGACTATTTGGGGAATCTTTATCTCAACCATGGTCTATGGCCTCCTCGTCAAAGTAATAGAGCACACCTGCCATGAATTGGTTCACCGACATGAGACCCAGTCGGTATGGCCCAGGACGGTGCTGTGGGGCCGCGGCAAGCCGTTAGCCCCACCAACCGTCTACAAGATTGGAGCACTCCTGGGCAGTATTGCCAAGAGGGCCCCGGCGTAACCGATTAGCCGATGACACCGTTAGCTAAACCGATCAGCATGAATGCAATGATCAGAGAGTAGATACCGGTGGTT
Organism: uncultured Clostridia bacterium; assembly: GCA_964450265.1. Taxonomy (GTDB): domain Bacteria; phylum Bacillota; class UBA994; order UBA5500; family UBA5500; genus JAEZJZ01. The sequence continues at coordinate 2,941 of CAYVCY010000103.1, read as the reverse complement.
TCAGCTACAGCCTGTCCTAGAATCATGGTCAGTGTGATCTTACCTTGTGCTTCCGGTTGGCGGCCGACTGCCTCGACACCTTTGCCTGCTGCGTAGCCCTGTCCAATTCCAGGGCCAAGGCCTGCGATCATGGCAATGCCAGCACCCAAAAGACCAAGGGCAGCAACGTAAAATGCATTGTACTCCATCTGCTATTCCCCTCCTTTCGCAAAAGCTCCCAGTCAATTCATTTTAATCCATCGCCATCGAAATGAAGACCATGGTGAGAAGTGAGAATACAAGTGTTTGTAGTATCCCGGAAAACATATCGAAATAGATGTGCATCGGAACCGGTATCAATATGGGCGCTACCTGATAAATCAGACCCACAATAACCAAACCGGCAAGCATATTACCGAAAAGACGGAATCCAAGGGACAGTGGCTTCGCTAACTCGCCGATTACGTTCATCGGAACAAACAAGATAAAAGGGGCAGCAAATCCCTTTAAGTAACCGATTAGGCCGTTACTGCGAATCGCCTGATACTGAATGAGAACAAAAGAGATGATGCCCAAAGCGAGCGTGATATTCACGTCAGCCGTTGCCGGTCTGAGCAGATTGAATGACCAGACACCGGCGAGGTTGGAAAGAAGAATAAAGCCAATTAAAGTGCCAACATATGGCACAAACTTTCTTCCCTTCTCTCCCATAATAAAAACCACAAAACCAGTTAACCCCTCTACCAACATCTCAGCAAGATTCTGCGTTCCCTGCGGCAGCCAACTAAATCTGCGGGTCATCACGAAGGATAAGGCGATCATGATTGCCATCACTACCCATGTGGTGACAATGCTCTGATTGATCTCGAATGGTCCGATGGTGAAGTAAACCACTGGAGGCTGAATTAGGGCACTCATATCCATCTAGTCACCCCTCCTTCCGTACCCGTTTACGGGTTAATTGATGTAGATAAGACGTTCCACCAGCCACGATGACCGACCGCAGAGCGTATCCGACTATAACCACTTTGGGCAACAGCAAACCAACGAAAACAGCTGCGATGTTAATTCCCTGGGATGCACGGAGCGCAAACAGGGCGATGGCCAAAACGGCGTAACGGATCATGTAGCGAATGGCAGCATACGCTTCCGCCTGGTGTTTGGTCATTTGGACAGATTTACGAGCCGATTTGCACAGCGAACCGAAATGCCAGAGCGCCAGCAGCACTCCGACCGACAGTCCGATAGCCACTGGCCAGTTTTTTCCCAGTAACGCAAATGCAATCAATACCAGGGCCGTCTTCAGTACCGCCAGACGGATGGCATGCATCATCTCTGGAACGGTCTGCCATCTATCCATCGCCTGAGCCTCCTCCGTTGGACATCGCTTTTAGCAGCATCCGGTAGACAGCAATAAAGCCACTGACTAAGCCAAGGATCAAGCCGATTACTGACAGCAAGTAGCCACCGGTGACACGAAGGTCCAACCAAGCCCCTCCCCACCAGCCAAGGAGAGCACTGAACACAATTACCAGACCGATCTGGATAACCAGACCGAACGCATAGAGTATCTGCCGCCACATCGCAATCACCTT
>CAYVCY010000103.1:0-1267 GCA_964450265.1 uncultured Clostridia bacterium | reverse complement strand
ATTCCTACATTGTGAAATAACTAACTTCGTAGTCATCTGGGCGTTGGGCGAGGTAGCCAAAATGGTGCTCGATGGCCGCGACAATATGCTGCGCGGCTCGTCCATCGCCATAAGGATTCTTCGCCTGCGACATCGCCTGATAGGCCTGATCGCAGTCTAGCAACTGCTGAGCGGCTTGGAAGATATCCTCCTCCTCCACCCCCACCACCTGCACGGTGCCCGCCTCCACCGCCTCGGGGCGCTCGGTGAGGGTGCGCACCACCAGCACCGGCTTACCCAAAGAAGGCGCCTCCTCCTGCAATCCTCCGGAATCGGAAATGCAGAAGTGACAGCGCGCAACCAGATTATGAAAGTCTGCGGTGTCCAGCGGATCGATCAGGTGCACGCGAGGCTGCGCCGCGAGTTCTGCGAACACCGTTTCGCGGACGACCGGGTTCAGATGTACCGGAAAGACCACCTGGATGTCTGGATGAGCTGCCAGCAAGCGTTTGATGGCGCGGCACGCGGCGGCGATCGATTGGCCCCAGTTCTCCCGCCGATGCAATTCTACCACTATGGTGCGTCCTTGCAAGTCCAAAGCAGCCAAGCATTCATTCACAAACCGATAATCAGCCTGCACAGTGGTCTGTAAGGCGTCAATCACGGTGTTGCCGGTGACGTAGATATGCTCTGCTAGAATCCCTTCCCGAAGCAAGTTATCTTTGGAAACTGCGGTAGGAGCAAAGTGCAAGTCGGCCAAGACGCCGGTCAGCTGCCGATTGATCTCTTCCGGAAACGGAAAATACTTATCGAAAGTGCGCAGGCCTGCTTCCACATGGCCGACGGCGATCTGCTCGTAAAAGGCGGCGATAGCTCCAGCAAAGGTGGTCAGGGTGTCGCCGTGTACCAGCACCAGGTCCGGACGCTCGGCCTGCAACACCTGCTCCAACCCCATAAGGGCACGGCGCAAGGTTCCGCTGAGGCCTTGGCGCACCTGCATGATATCCAGGTCGTATTCCGGCTGCAGATTGAACAACTGCAACACCTGGTCCAACATCTGTCGGTGCTGCGCAGTGACGCAGGTAACCACCTGTAGATGCTCGCTCTGCTGCAAGGCCTTGACCACCGGTGCCATCTTGATTGCTTCCGGGCGGGTGCCGAAGATGACCATCACTTTATGCGACAAGAGCATCGCCTCCGCTCAAACTTCCTCTAGCAGTGATTCTATCCATGGGGACAGGCAGTGTCAAATGATGCGGAGCCTGGGGTGGGACCGGGGGACGGGCCC
>CAYVCY010000102.1:0-7622 GCA_964450265.1 uncultured Clostridia bacterium | reverse complement strand
CACCGTAACTCCAATCGAGAGTCAGCTGCAAGCGGTCAGTCATCACATTCACCGGAGGCAACCCGCTGGGGTTGCCGTATCGCCGCGTTTTCGGGTTATAGAAATTCATGGTCGTGTCTGCGCCAAACAGCAGCATATCGCTTTCGCCAGGGTTAAGCAGCCGTCCCTGTTCGGCCACATAACCTAGCTCTTCCAGCACATCCGGTTTCACTCCATACAGGCTCACATGGGCGATGTAGTTGCCCGAAACCAGCTTGCCGCTAGTGCGCATGATCGGGGTGACTGCGGTGACACCCTCAATCTTGCTGATCTCGTCCAGCAGCTGGTCGGTAATCTCGGCGGCTTCTTCCTGTCGCCCGCCCGGTTCACTGGGCGAGTAATAGCGGTTCACTTCGATGATGGTTAGACTGCCCATTCTGCCGATCTGAGCTTGGAAGCCTTCACTCATTCCGATACCTAACGAAATCATCACCACCACCGCTGCGGTGCCGATGGTCACCCCCAGGATAGTCAGCAGCGAGCGCACTTTGCGCCGCAGGAAGTTCTTTAGCGCCAAGCCGATCAGGTCAATCTTCTTCATACGGCTTCACCTATTCTTCCTTGGATTGCGTATCTGATCCTTGCTCTGGCTGGGAATTCTCGTCAAAGCCTACGTATTCTATTTCCGGAATTGCGGTTTGGGCTGCAGCCATCATGTCCTCTGCCCGCTGGATTTCGAACCGTTTCCGCTTGCGTCTGCGCAAGAAGAACCACACAGCAAACGCCAAGAGCAGGAGGGCGGCAGCTATTCCGCCGTAGAGCACCCAGTTGGTCTGCTTAGGTTCTGGCATCGGCGGTCTAAAGTCTGACTCATCGGGCACGAATGGCTCCATTACGCTCAAGTCGAAATCGCGCCTCACCTCCATCGGCGTGCCGATAGAGTCTTCGAACGAGAAGACCACGCTGCCGGTGATCTCTCCCGGTTCGGAAGGAGTGAGGGCGAAGTTGAAGGATTCGCTCATGCCGGGATTGAAGTTGCCCACGAAGTAGCTGCCGCCTTCTATCTGGAATGGTCCCTCTGCCTTGACCATCAGATTGTGCAGCATAGTCTTGCCCAGGTTATAGAACTCCAGGTTGACCGGCAGCATCTGATACATCATCGGCTGCCCGTAGAAGACCGGGTCTCCTACCACCAAACGCGGCGGCTGCAACACCGAGATGCTGATCACTTCCTGGGAGTTGAAAGCCTGACCACTTTTGGCTTCATATTCAAAAGTTATGTTCATCGAGTAAGGCTTGTTCTCCGCATCTGGTTTAGCGGTCAAGAGCAGCGTGGTCGGATAGACTTCCTGGGGTGATATTTCCTCGATGAACAGGGTGTTGCTAGCGTCTACCGGCATGAAGGTCCCGTCAGGAGACTGAACAGTCACCTTCAAGTTGCGGATAGTCTGGTTGCGGGAAGCATTCTTTAGATCCAGCTGCAGCAGGAAGCGGCTGCCGGCTCGAATTTCCTGCGAACCGAAGTCATAGCGGTTGATGATCAGCCGGGGAATGCCTTCTTCACCATCATCCCGTGCTTCCCCATTGAGGAGCGGGATGAACACCGTATTGATTTCGCTGTAAGCGGTCCCACTGATATCTGTGTAATCGAGTTTGACCTGCAGCATGACTGACGAATCAGTCAACGAAGGGGCAGCAAACAGGTTGAATTCCACCTCTGTGCCCTCTTGGCTGGCGATGGACTCGAGATAGCGGACATCTGTATCTTGCCTGAGCGAGATGCCGGCCGCGCTCAGACCCTGCAGGGTCACCTTCACGTTATGTGCATCATTGTCACCGCTGTTAGTGATCTTGAACTTCCCTTGCACTGCTGCATCCGGAATCAGCAATGGAGTAGAGCAGACCGCTGTCAAGCGGGGGGCTAGGTTCTGAGCTTGTACCTGAATGTATGCGGTCTCGCTGGAGGTGAAATCGTCCCCGTAGGAGTTGCGATAACTAAAGCTGAGCACCACGGCATGAATTCCGGTGGTCGCCCCGGGCGCCAGAGTGATGTTGAATTCGGCATCTTTGCTTCCATTTGAGCCCAAGGAGCCGACCGAAGCGGAGACCGTCATGCTGTTGGCCGTGAACAGAGGGGTGTTGCCGTCGGCCGGCTTTGCCTGCACCGTCACTCGGCTGGCGGAATAGCTGCTGGTGTTCTTGATCGGAACAGTCAGAACCTCGCTGTCCGCCGTGAGCAAGGGCATCTCCTTCTCACCATCCACCCCGAGAATCGGGCGGTATCTGGTTGTGTCTGCTGGGGGTTCAGGATCCGGCCACACCGGCTCCTGTGGGTCAGGGGTGGTTTTCACAACTCTCACGCTGGTGGAGGAATCCCCAGGCGTCTTGGGGCCATCATCCTGACCGTACTGAAACTCAAATTCCAGCTTCAAGATGTCGGAGGTGCCGGTCTTAATAAAATAGAATGTCTCGTTGGCACTGTGGCTGCTTCCATTGAGGGTGCTGATCCTGCCGGAGCTAATCGGAGCGGCCGACACAGTGTAGCGAGAGCCGCTCCGAGTGGCCTGCACGAACGTCTCTTCGTCAACAGACTTCACAGACAGCGACTGCAGCTTAGCGTCGCTTTCGGAAAGGCCGTTCAAGTCCCATTCCATATTTAACGTAACTGAATAGACGTTAGCCACATCCACCACGCCGGCCACCGAGTAGCCAGTCACGCGAAGACTTGGTTTTGGGGGATCATCTGCCATCGCCTCTGGCACCCAAACCTGAGCCAATCCGGCAAACACCATCAGCAGACAAATCACTAGACTGGTTATCTTTTTCATGCTAGCTAGACCTCTTCCTGTTTAATTCAATTTTAACGATGTTGCCATCGCTGATATGGATGATCCGGTGGGCATAGGCGGCGACCGCCAGGTCATGGGTGACTAACACTACCGTCTGCCGGTTGCGGGCGGTCATGGCGGTAATCAGTTGCAGTACCTCCCGGGTGGTACGGGTATCCAGGTTGCCGGTCGGCTCGTCAGCGAAGATGATTGGGGGCTGACTGACCAATGCGCGGGCGATGCCGACCCGCTGTTGTTGACCGCCGCTCATTTGGGTAGGCCGATGGCGCATGTGTTGCCCCAGTCCCACCTGGGTGAGGACATTCCTGGCCAGCATGTCCCGCTGTCGCCGCGGCATGCCACGGAAGATCAGCGGCATGGAAGTGTTCTCCAGCGCAGTGAGAGAGGTCAACAGGTTGAATGATTGAAAGATAAATCCGATGTTCTCTTGGCGAAAACGGGCCAGCCTTTTTTCACTCATCGTTTCAATGCGTTGTCCTTTGATCTTTACGGTCCCGAAGGACGGCTTCTCCAGTCCGGCCAGCATGTTCAGCAGGGTGGATTTGCCGGAGCCGGAGGTACCCAATAGACAACAGAACTCTCCTTCCGCGATATCCAGCGTGATGTGATTAAGTGCCACCACCTTTTCGCTGCCAATATGATAGACCTTGCGCAGGGCCTTGATCTCTATCGCATTGTTCGGCAATAACCTCACCCTTTCTGCTAATCTGCGAGCAACCATAAAGTATGTACATAACCACACCGCTAGAACATGTTATTCAGCGCACCCGACGCCGCCTGCCATCCTGATTGGAGCGAAGAATCTGCCTGGCCCGTTGCCATTCTCAGGCCCCTTATTCCATGTGATCCTGAGTGGAGCGTAAGCGCAACGAAGAATCCTATCCTCGTGTCAAGCCGAGCGCTGCATCAGAGACAAGACCCTTCGCAGGTACCCTGGGAGACAGCTAATCCCTTTCTGTTCAAACTAATAACATAGTATCAACATTTGGACGACGTCAGCAAGATAAATGTTCCAGTTGGAGAGGATGATTGAAGAGAACAATAAGAATAACCTCCAACTCCTAGTAAGGAGTCGGAGGCTCAAGTTGACCCTTGTTTATCCGCCCTGATCGGGCTTGATGCCCAGAAAGCCGGACTCGGGATACCAGAAGCCGACAGTACCGTCGATGGTAGCAATGTACTCGGTATAGGTCAGACCCCACCAACCGGGGGCATAGGCCATCACCTCGCCCTTCTTCACCCGATCGCCCACGCGCTTGAAGATAAAGCCTTCCAAAACCTCGTCAATCACCGGTAGACGCACCACCTGCCAACCTTGCTCGATGCGCTGATCGTAGACTGGATTGCGTCCTCTTAGCCCCCCCACACGGCTGGATATCAGCGGAATAGGTTGGTCATAGAGCAGCTGATTTACCGTGGCTCGTCGTGCCAGCTCTGCCGGTATAGCGGTGGCAATGACGTATGCCAAACCGATCCAAAGCAACATGGTGGGCAAGTCCTGGGCAGTCAAAGAAAGCGATACCCCGCGACTTTGCAGCAAGGAGACAACCCCTAGGCCTACTCCTAGGGCGGCAGCCATGCCTAAGAAAGCGGTGAACAGTCCGCTACCAAAGAACAAACCAGACAACTCTGCCGGAGTGAGTCCCAGGCTCTTGAGCACCGATAGCTCCCGCTTGCTGTCCAGGAAGGAGAGCAGCAACGCGGTGAGTACGCCGAGACCGAGAAAGACGAACAGCAGCGTTACTAGGCTAGAACCGGTGCTGTAGGTGTCCTGCACTGCCAGCAGTGCCAACTGAGCCGGCTGGTAGCGATTGCGCAGGGTGCTGCCCGGGTAGAACCGCTCCAGCAGGGCGAGCACATTGGAGAGATCGCCCTTGGCAGGCATATTGAACAGGAAACGATTGAATCCCCGTTGTTCACTCATCTCTGCCAACCAATCGTACGAGAGCAGCAATTCTGCGGTGGCTGTACTGCTGGCATAGGTTTCTTCTCCCAGGGTGACAGTGACTGTAAGACTGTCCCCAAGCAGCAACTCGATCTGTTCACCCAGCGGTAGCCCCAGGCTGGTTGCCAGCGCGGCAGGGACTAGTACCTGGTCACCGGTGGGCTGGGGGCCGGAGTAGGGTGATAGTGGCTTTATTGCCAGAACTGGAATTCGCCCGAAGGAAGAACCGGCCATAAATTGGCACCCTTCGGCAATCGGCACGGGCTGGGGGCGATTGCGCCACGACCCGGTTACCTCTGCCGGTCCGCTGATCGAGCTCTCGGCCGGAAGGTCCACATAGATGTCCGCCAGCATCTCTAGGGGATCGGTCTGCTGGCTGAGGCGGGTGCCGATCTGGGACATATAGCTCTGATAGAGCAAGAAGGCGCATCCAGTAAGCGCTGTCAATAACAAAGCAGCTAGGTGAATCTTCCAGTTGTGTCGCAGGCGGCGCAACGCTAACCGCAGGACACTCTTGGCCCTCATCCGGCGATCACCTCGCCGTCACGCATGCTGATCACCTGATCCGCCTGATCAGTCAAGCTCTGGTCGTGGGTGACCATGATGAAAGTCTGGCCATCCTGGCGGTTCAGCTCTTGGAACAGCGCCACGATGCCGTCTCTGGTGCGAGAGTCCAGGTTGCCAGTCGGCTCATCGGCCAAGATCACCGCCGGGCGGTTAGCTAATGCGCGGGCGATAGCCACCCGTTGCTGCTCCCCTCCAGATAGCTGTAAGGGGAGATGGCGCATTCGCTTCTGCAAGCCCACTCGCTCTAGCAGTTGCCCCGCTCGTTCTTTAGCCTGGGGCTGGTTCAGTCCGACAAATTGCAGCGGCAACATCACATTCTCCAATGCATCCAGATGGGGGATCAGGTTAAAGAACTGAAATACGTAGCCCAGCTTGTGCCGGCGGAGCAGCGCTAATTGGCTCTCGTTGAGGTCCCGATAGGACTGACCATCCAGCACGATATCTCCGCTCATCGGGCGATCCAAGCCGCCCAGCAGGCTGAGCAAAGTGCTCTTGCCGCTGCCTGATGGACCGACGATGATATTCATCGTCCCCTGGTCGAAGGATACGTTGACGTTGTTTACGGCGTAGATGGTTTCGCCCAACGAAAAAGCCTTGTTCAGGTTGACGGTTTGCATAATCATCTCGCTCATGATCGCAGCACCTCGTTTACTGTCATTTTGGACAGGCGCCAGGCGGGCAGTAGTCCGAAGATCAGCCCGATGGCCACCGTCTGCCCCATCACTATTCCGTAGCTCTGAACAAGATCGATCGCAATGCTGCCCAAGGCGACGTGGTTGCTCAGCTGCTGCAGCAAGGCGGCAGCATAGGTAATCGCAAAACCGATCGTAGAACCGATGATGCTCAGCGTGATCGCCTCGGTGAGAGCCATCTGCATGATATCTCGCCGGCGCGCACCGATAGCTTTCAGAATGCCGATTTCCTTCCGCCGAGCGGCAGCACCGGTGAGCATGCGGGCCGCCATCAGCAGGCCAGCGTTGAGATAGATAAACAAGGAGAGCAGTCTGCCCATATCTTGCGGGAAGCCCAGCTGGGCCTTTCCCGCCCCTCGCAGATATTGTTCGGGCGCGAGCACGAAATGGTCGATCAGCTGGGATTTCCCGGCTATCTTGGCCAGATTAGGCGCGCTGACCACAGTGAGTTGAGGGTTGTTTATCTGCAATTCCCCGCTTGTCGATTCCAAAACTCCCATATTGTTCACGACTAGACCACAACTGAAGGCCTGGGGGGGCACCGTCGGAGCAGCTAGTTGCCAAATCTTCTGCCAATCGGCCGCTCGCACCCAAACTTCGTCCCGGTTGAAGTATCCTTGCTCGGTCATCGTGTTGCCTTGTCCGTCGGGCCAACTGATGATGCGGGTGGGAAGGGAGTAGTGCCCGGCTACCTGCACCGCTAGCTCGCTCTGTCTGGTGTCATCTATCTGCACCGAGCCGTCTGGCGCAGCCACTAATGTCGGCACGGTCAGCTTAATTTCCTCTCCTGGTTCGGGTAGGGGACGGTCGGTGAGCAACCGACTGTTCAGGTACACAGGAATGGCCCCACTCAATTCCTCCGCTGGCACCTGCCCGGTCAAATAGGATTCTAAAGGGTCTCCATCAGTGAGACCGCGCACCGCCACGGGAGAGCTGGCTGCAGAGGTGCCTCTCCAGGCCGGCAGTCGGTAGAGGGGTTTCGCCTCTAATACTTCCGGGTGCTGCTCTAGTCGCTGCAACTCTGTTGCAGTGAGTGGTCGCAGCACGGGAGCTGCGTTAGAGAGGAAGCCTTCCTTAGTTGTGTGAGGATAGAACATGGTCAAGGTGGAAAACTCGTTCTCTGCCAAGCGATATAGCTGCAGCGCACTCTGTTCGTCCGGGGACGTCATAATGCGCATGGGGTAGACGATGATGTCTCCGCCAAGGTAGTGGCGGTAATTGGAGTAGGCCAAGGCTGGATAGCCAGAGCTGACGGTCAGGTTAGCGGTGAGACTGATGGCGGCCAACACCAAACTGATCAAAGCTAAGGTGCTGCGGCTAAGTTGACGGGTGATGCTCAGTACCCCTAGTCGGATAAACAATCTGTTGTTCCCCCCTAGTAAGCCGGCTAGAAACCGATAGCAAAATTGCGCGACCATTTAAGATTATACCACAGCCGTTTATTGTGTCTCCATAGTACTGTGGGCAGTGTGCTAAACATAGAAATAGGAGAGGCTCGTACTCAAAACCAGGGGAAGAGTGAGGAAAAGATGAAATACCAAGCCCTAATTGAGCGAAGTGACGATCAAAATTTGGCAGCATTGATGGCGG
>CAYVCY010000101.1:0-7676 GCA_964450265.1 uncultured Clostridia bacterium | reverse complement strand
GGCGGGCTGGGGATAGTCTGCATAGGAGGTTGACCTAGCAGCTCCATCACCCGCACCAGCATGGCGGCCATCTCCGCCCGGGTAGCCGGCTCACCTGGCCGCGCCAGATCGTCGCTGGCGCTGATCAGGTCCAGTCGCGCGGCGGCGGAAACCATGCCACTGTACCACGCCCCAGCTGGTACATCACTGTAATCCACGGCTATCGGTTCTCCCACATCGTCCACCCGCAAGCCGCTGTAGAGGACTAGCCTGACCATGAAGCTGATCAACTCCGCCCGGTTGATGGGACGGTTGGGGTCGAAGTTTCCTCCCCCTACACCAGCGGCCAGGCCACGGGCGGCCATTACCTCAATGTCCCGTTGTCCCCAGTGTCCTATGGAGTCGACGAACGTCGGCTGACAGAGCAGGACTGCATAGGTACCCAACTCGCTAATTTGAGCTGTCAGGCGATGATTGAATAGATCCACCGCCCCGCCAATGTAAACCCATTGCCCGGGCTGTGACTCGTCCTGCCGATAGATACCCAGCTTGCAGGCATCTTTGTCTCCCAGCAGCTTCCGGTCATATTGCAACGCTATGAACAAGGGTGTGGTCGGCACCGCTTGCCCAGCGGTTGCGCAGTTATAGAGAGGACTGATCAGGGAGAGCGTGGCATCTGTGGGCAGCTCATCGTCCTCAGCCGTCCATCGGCTGATGATCAGTTGCTCCCCAGAGACAAACGCACCCGCAGTCAGACTCAATCTGAACCCATTGCCAAAGGCTGCTATGGTCTGTTGCTCTCCGCTCAACAGCAGCGTCTCACTGTCGCCGGCGACAGGGATGCCTCTCACCGCAACACCCTCTGATTGTCTATTCTGGTGGTCAACCGTCCAGATTTGCACTTCATACTCCACGCCATTGGTCAAGTTGGCGATAGTGAAGGTCCCGATCCCTGCGTCTAACGTTTGCTCACCGATAGTCTGGTCTGTTCCCTTCACCTTCCACGCCAGTCTGATCTGTCTCAGACGGCTGGAGGCTGGGTCGTCCCAAGTGACGACTAGTTCACCATCACCGGCTGCGATTGCCGCATTGGCCACCTCACCTACAGGGTGGATAGTCGGAGGATCTTGATCCACAGGCGGCGTGGGCGGCTTCACTGGTGGCGAAGGATCGAACGGCAGTTTAGCCTCTAGCGTGTTCACCAACCACTCCAGACCGACGGATTCTCTGCCTAGCCCATCTATAGTGGTTACCTTCACCCTGTACTCGGTGTCGCTGTAGAGATCTGGAATCTGATAGCGTTCAACCCCTTGTGCCAACAGGGCGCTGTCTACCAGGCTATCGCTGGCCACTTCGGTGCAGACCAACCTTACCTGCAGGTAATCGGCCACCGGGTCTTCCCAGGTGACATCGATCCAGGTGTAGTCAGCATCCAGCTGCAGATCCTCCACCTCTGCCGGCAGCACATCCACATCTGGGATAGTGATTGCCTTGCTGTAGGAGAGACCCATGGGGATGCCGCCATAATTCTGCACAGCTCCGCCCACGGTCAACTGATACTCTTGTCCTGCAAGCAATGCTTCATTGGGCACAAACCGTACCGCCCGGGTAAGCATCACCGCAGGATCCCAGGACGAGGATACGGCGGCAGGCGATTGCACCGTTCCAGTGACAAATTCGATCCCTTCGTCACCAGCATAGGTGAGCGAGATATTCTCCGTGCTCAGCGTCTCCACCAGCATGTACTGGTCAAAGTTGATCTGCAAGTAACTGCCGTCAGCTACTGCGTCGGCAAGAATCACTTGTGCCGCCGTCAGGTTCACCAGATTGACGTGCACTTCCGTCTGCGGTGGCGGCACTGGCAGCACGGCGCTTTGCGCTGACGCATACCCTGCCTTCTCGTAGACTACCTGCCACTGGCCCACCGGCACATCCCAGCCATAGTAGCCGGAGACGTCTGTCTCCACAGGGTTTTGCTGCCCATACCAATCAGCATCCCAGAAGGTCAAGTCTCCTGTATCCGGGTCAACCTCATACAGCGTCGCCTTTACCCCCTGCACCGGATTATCCATCACTCCGGCGTAGACGATGCCGCTGGGATCCCAGATCCAGGTGGGCTCGGCCGCCTTCTTCTTGCGCCTGATTTTTTCCGCCTCATCATGCCACCACTCGTCATCGTCGTCATCGTCATCATCGTCGTCATCCTTGCAATCGGGATCGGCAGCCATCTGCCCCCCAATTTCCTTGAGCCGATTGTCATTGTGCTTGTCGGTGGCCCAGTTCAGCGCCTCAGACATGGCAAATAGCGCGACGGTACCTAGCCCAAAGGTGGCGGGGGCGAGGAAGACACCGGCGGCTTTCATTCCCCAGTTGAGCGCGTTGCCCACCATAACCGATTTAGCGGCGTTATTCAGCAGATCGAGATAATACTGCGAGCTCTCGCCGCACTCGAAGGCCTGATCCTGTAGTTCCCTCAACGGATCAAACTGCCCAGAGGCACTGAGCAGGCTGTTTAGGTCTGCCACCTTGTCGTTCATGTCATGGATACCCTGGATGTCTTTCCAGTCAACATCCATCAGCACACGCTTGAAGCCGGAGAGGGAGGCGGCCGCGCTGAACCTTGCACCCGAGTTCGACTCTGGTATAGCATCCATATCGACGTATCCTGACATCCACATGCGTATCCTGTCGCTGGTAACGATCGGACCGGCCATACTGAAGCCGTAGACCGGGATCCCCGTCTCTTCAGCCTGCCGGATCTGATCAGCCGTGGGGGTGTAGGAAGGGGCGGAGGCAACGGCCAGTGTCACCCGCGCCTTCAGCCCGGCTTGCGGAAATCTGAGATCGACAGCACCTATCGCCGTATCATCGGGCCAGTCGTATAGCGGGTCGCCGGGCTCTGGTGGTGTCAGGGATGCCGGGTCAGGAATCTCTGACGTAAAGTCCCTCAGCCCAGGCGTCGCCTGGTGCCGAAGTACTCTCTCTGCCGCTTCCCGGTCCTCCTCCAGCAGTTCAGCCAGTTCCTGCTGCTGCAGCTGCGCTGGGTCATGCCGGGTATCATATTCGATATAGAGGGCACCAAACCTACTTCCGCTCCAATGGATAGTGGCGCGATACTCGTCGTCGGAGATCCTGGTTGCCTCCGCAGAAAACGGCGCAACTGCCACCTGCACCCGGTCAACCAATTCGGGATTGCTAAATTTCAACGTCACCCTAAACCCACCCTCACCAGGCCTGATCACATAAGGAAAGCGGGCAACCCCATCGGCAGGGTTAAAGGTGATCGTCCGACCGGCAGTACCCTGCTGGAAGGTGATCTCGGTGATCACCGGCTGCTGTGGATCGTAGGTGATGATGATGTTATTGGACTGCACACTGACTCCCGAGCGCTCAGCTACAGCATAAAGGTCATGCCTGGCTGGGCTGCCCCAATCGGGCAGTCTTATTGGCAGCTGCCAATACCCGCCGGGCGAGACTTCGGTCATACCCAACAGTTCTGTGTCATCGTAGACGGCAATGCTGGCCCCGACCGGCCCCCGTCCGCTGACTACCGTCTCCGGTCTCACCACCAGCGCCGGCCCTTCGAGAGTCACCCGCGCCAGTTGAATCTCTGCCGGCACCAAATGAAGAAACTTGGCAAATGTGCCCTCGGTCCAATCCAGGCGACCGGCGATCAGCATTCTATCAACCACGGGCAGCTCTTCATCCAGCCGCACCATGAAGTTAATCCGGCGTTGCACTGTCCCTCCTGGCTGCAGATCGCCCACATCGATCACAATCGGATTAGTACCTGGCGAAGGAACGACCTGCCCCTCATAGGTTAGACTGCCATCCACCAGCTCACAACCGGCCGGTAGGTCAATGGTTAACCGGGCATCATCCATTGCCAACGGGCTTCCAGTCAGCCGCCCAAAGGTGGCACTGATGCCAAGCGTGGCCCCCGGCGATAGTTCCTGGGTGCCGGCGCTCAGGCTGCCCTGGGCATTGGTGGTTCCCCACGACAGATTGACATTGCCCAAATCGACTATCTGATACAGACCGATCTCAATCGGCCCTACCGTCACCTGCGGAGAGGCCACCAGTGCTCCCCCGGTCCAAATGGGGATGCAAGAGATACGCACCATATATCGACCGGGTCCCGGGACAGATATCTGGAAGGCAGCGCTGTCCAGGTTGGCCCCTAGCACGCTCCTCGTCCGCCCGTGATCATCCAACTGCAGCAGCTGAACAGCCCAATCCTGGGGACGAGGACCCAACGGGAAATCGTTACCTTGGTCGTCTACCAGCCGGCCGACTATCCGACCGTATTCCTCCAAGTGAATCACTGCCCGCCCCTTGCGCTCGTCATCCAGCTGCACCTCTGCGTCTGCAGTAGGCAAGCCGGCCTCGCGCCCGTCCACAGAGAGCAGGATCACATCGTCTGGCTCGGCCAGCAGGTCAAACGGATAGCTGTTGTATACCCTGCCGTTGCTGTCGGTAGCCCTCATTTTGAAGTGGGTAGCAGTCCACCAGTCCATGCCATCAACGATCATCTCTGGTTGATCTATATACTTGGTGTGCAGTTCCACATCGATCTGTGCCGGCCCGCGCATGGACATCTGCATGTCTACTGCTCTTACCTGGTCGCCGGAGATATAGAAGCTCGCACCACCGAGAGACGGTGAACCGAAATGTCCTGCTGAGCTGCTGGCGGATATGTTGATATGCCCCGCCGGAATCTGCAGCGTATAACTCCCATCAGCTCCTGAGACTGTGCCAACCGGAATTGATCGCGTGCCTGTACTCCGCACCGCAGTAACCTGCACCCCCGCCATCGCCTCTCCACTCTCTTCCAGGGTGACTATCCCGGTGATGGTAGCCATGGGCAAGCGCTGCATGGTGATATCCACCAGTTGGGTGCCTGCAGTGGCCTGATGCACTAGCTCCTGCCGCTCCTCCAGAGGCAAGCTGAACAGCTCACCCGTCAATTGCGCCTGAATCCGCACGTCTTCACCTGAAACCACGTCCAATTCCAGCAAGGCTTCGCCTGCACCGTCTGTCTCGACGGAAGTGGCCAGGTGTGTGGACTGATTGTAAGCATAAACGCTCACCCCAGACAGAGGCTCACCCTCAGGGTCCAACACCCGGGCAGTCAATTGGGCGATCCGGCGTGGCTTTATCGTCAAGCTGTTAGGCAACCCAGCCAGCACTCCGATGTTCTCATTCACCAGGTCACGGCCGTAGCTGCCTTTAACGGTCACTGTGTAATCAGAGGCAGGCACCAAGTGCTTAAACAGATACTCCGTCTTGCCTGCCTCGATCACCGTTGTCTGCCCTTTACCCTTGCTGGCCAGAACAGACAGGGTCAACCCGGATAGCTCACTGAGGCTACTCTCGGGAAGCTGCACAGTCAGGTCAGCGGTAACCTGCAGCAGCGGCGTACCCATGAATGCCGCTGTCGCCGGGTGACAGCCATCGGTCAGGATGCCGACAATGGTCAGCACCTGCGCTGTGCCGGGCGGCAACGTAAATAATCCTGTATAGACGCCAGGGATGCCCTCGTCTTCCGTCAACTCCACTGTTGCCGTCTGCTGCAGGGGTTGCGGCAATACAGCCCCGTTGTCATCGACGGCGGCGGTGTAGGTGACCTGAACGCTGGCCTGGCGATTCCGTTCGCCCAACAGTTTTAGCGCGATTTCAGCCTGCGGGTTAACCTGCTGCAGATCAAGTCGCCCTGCGCTTACCGGATAGCGGTAAGTAAGCGGCCCTAGGTCGATCGCAGGCGTGTTCAGCACACATGGCGGCGACAACTCGGACTGATTGCCTGCCGCATCATAGGCCCTCACTGCGTAGCTGTACGCAGTCTCAGCCAGCAAGCCACTATCAGCATACTGCAGCGGCTGGTCTGCCAGCACTTCGCACAGCTCGGCCATCTCCCCCGCGCCCTCTGCGCGAAAGAGTTTGTAGCCGGCAACAGCAATATTGTCGGTGGTCGGAGCCCAGGTCACCAAAGCGGCTCCACCCGCCTGATACACTGCCTGGGGTTGCTCTGGCGTGACCGGCGGCTCCTCGTCAACCCCCGCTTTGGTTGTTGCCGAAGCGGTGACGGGGTCAGAGCAGTTACCGGCAATATCCACCGTGAGCAGACTGTAAGAATAGGTGGTGAGCGCCGTCAGGCCGCTGTCCAGGTAGGTCAGTTCGGCAGTGGCCAGAACTTCAGCCACCTGGATGCTGCCTCTGAACAAGCGATATGCCTGCACATCCTCGTCGGGAGCAGCCTGCCAGGTGAGGCGGATATGGTTTGCGTCTTCGGCCTGCGCCTGCAGGTTGCCAGCAGGCTGAGGCTGGTTGCGATCCAGTAGTATGCTTACCTCCGGGGAGTCTGAGCTCTCCACTCCGTCCACCACTGTGCGCACAGTGAACGCATACTCCCCATCCGGGGCGTCCCCTGGCAGCGTAAAGGACAGCTCAAACCTACCAACGCCATCAGCGGTGGCCGTGCCAGCCAACAAAGGGGCACCCTGCATCCCCAGGCGGTAATAGACGGCCACATCGGCCCCCGGTGCCGCTACACCCGACAGGGCAAAGTCTGTCTGGTTGGTGGCTGCCGGCAGGGTATCCAACCGGGCCGAGCTGTCCTCTTTGAGGGAGAAAGACTTCTCCGCCGTCAGCAGACCTGCGGGACCGAGCCCAATGGCAACCTCCAGCCGGTACTCACTGGGGGTCAGCCAATCCAAAGGCAGCGAGAAATCATAGAAGTAATTCTCGCCATACTGGTTGAATACCCGCGTCTCGGCTCCTGTCTGCGGGTCTATCTGATAGAGGCGCAGGAAGGGATAGACGAACGGCCAATAGTCTGACTCGGCCATCACCTCAGGCCGCGGGATCAATACCTGTCCCGCATCATTCACCTGCAGGTGCTCCCCCAGAGAGTATACACCGCCTCCGTGATCATATAGTTCCACCAGCTCGATACCAACCAGCCGGTTACCCTGCGAGTCGGTGATTCGCACTTCGCCGACCAGCGCATCAGCAACGGTCAGCTCAGACTCCTCCAGTACGATATCCAATGACAACTCCCCACCTACGACCAGGTCATAATCGTCCTGCGCCTCCACCCGCAGTACCCCGCTGCCGTCCTCGCTCAAAGCGAGGGCATACAGCCATAGCGTCTGGCCACCGTTGACCCACTCCTCATCCAGCAAGCTGGGCCAGTTGACCATGGTGTATTCGCCCGGCGAAATGCTTAATTCAGGAGATCCATCTTTCCACCAGTAGGTTTCAAAGCCAGTGTTGATTCCGTAGACCTGCACAAAGTCGCCCGGCTGCATATCACCAACAGTTCCTACGGTCAGCCTGGCCGCATCGGAGCCTGACAACTCGATATACTGGTCGCCGGAAACCAGGTTCCCGCTGAAATACCAGACGTATTGCTCGACAGAGCTCTCGACCTGCTCCTCCCCGTTAGTAGCCATCAGCGTATAGGCTCCCGGGGTGGCGTATAGCCTCGACTCCACATCATCAATATAGGTTGGGTACTGCCAGCCATCACTACCCTCGGGGAGGAAGTAAAGCTCCACGTAATAGTCGTCGGCCGGGTTCTGTTGGCTGTCCAGTACGCCTATATCCACTACAACGCTGCAGTCACTCAAGTAGATGGCATCAAGATCATCTAGGGTGTCAAACTCCTGAATGTATACGTAAGATTCTCCCGGCCA
>CAYVCY010000100.1:6529-7722 GCA_964450265.1 uncultured Clostridia bacterium | reverse complement strand
GGACTGGAAATGCTATCAATTCTCCACCATTCTTCATCTTGGTCAGCCTTCTTCCTGAGGTTGAACACGAACTCAAAGGCAATGTCTTGGTTCAGTTCCAAATTCCATTGCTCCAGCCAGCCTTCGCTGGCTGCAAGGCAGCGAATTGTGACTGCTACCTGAGCCATTGCCCTCTTTGTGGTCAGTTCCTGGATAGTAGGCTCGGTGGCAGATAAGACAAAGCTGATTTCACTGATTTCTATAGACTGCAACTCGGTCTTCAGCTGATGCTTCTGATAACCCCAGCGCATCTGAGCGCTCCACGAATTAGCACCTTGCTCGCTGTAAAAGTAGTCCACCACGTTGTCCAACGCCAGCTGTTCCCAATCCTGCGAGTGCGTACTCTGCAAGAAGCTGTCGATGAAGGCAGCGATCGCCTGCACCTCCGGGTATTCCTCGGTGAAGTAGACAGTCACCATGCTGCTACCCGCCCCGCGATAGCCACAGTACGCTGTAGGTTCAGTTGAGAGATACTCATCCAGGCTATCGGTGAGGGAACCATGCCCAGCGCAGCCTGTGATCAGCAGGGCTAACGCTACCAAAGCGACTCCGATGACCTTTTTCAACTTTTTCCTCCTTATTTGCGCCCCGAGTTTGAGATTCATGCCTCAATCCGCCCGTCTCTCAAGCGAATGACCCGTTCCGCTACGCCGATGACATCCGGGTTGTGCGAGACCACCAGCAGCGTCTTTCCTGCCTGGTGAAGCTTGACCAGCAAGTCCAGGATATCGCGGTGACTCTTGGAATCCAGGTTGCCGGTGGGCTCGTCGGCCAAGATTACGTCGGGATCGTTGATCAAAGCGCGGGCCACGGCAACGCGCTGTTCCTCGCCGCCGCTGAGCTCTCCCGGAAGGTGTCCGGCCCGCTCGCTCAGGCCTACCTGCTGCAATAGCTCCAGCGCTCGCTGCCTGGCGGCCCCTCGTTTCATGGTTCCGGCATACCTCTCCTCCAGCAGCGAATAGTGCACATCGGTTAACCGGGGCATAACGGAGGTGCTGCCAGGGGAAGGTTGGCTGACCACCAACAGATCGCTGCCCGCCGAGCGCAGATATCGGTCTACGTTTTCCACCGAAGATAAGCCAAACAGGCTGACAAATAACACCGCCCCCATCGCGGTGCCGAAGGCGAAAGACACCAGCAGTTGACGCAGGTCG
>CAYVCY010000100.1:0-6429 GCA_964450265.1 uncultured Clostridia bacterium | reverse complement strand
GCGGTCCCGCACGGTCTCAGTCAAGCTGGTCAGGGCTATTCCCTGATCAACTGAGACCCATAGGGTTGGCCGATCGCTGTTCAAGTTCTCGCTCATCTCCGGCGGGATATAGTTGGCATTCAAACGGAGCGGTGCCTCCAAAGGGATAAGTGCCAACTCGTTGAACTTTCCGAACGCTTCAAAGCCAGACAGGCTTGCATCAGTGCGATTGAGGATACCAACGATCTCGTAAGTCGTGTCCAGCGCAGGATGGCTGACCTTGTCACCGACGGTCCAACCTTTGGCCGCTGCCAGATCGGGGCCGATCACAGCCACCTGGTCGGCACCGTCTGCCGCATCAAACAGGCGACCGGCAGAGACGGCGAGATGGCGCAACGGAAAGAAGCTAGGTTCAGTCTTGGCCAACGAGAAACCGGTAGTCGATCTCTTTTCTCCTTGGTTAGTGACCGAAATTGAAGGTAACGAAATGTCATCACTGGCCAAGGCCACCCGACTGATGCCAGCAATACCGGCGATCTCTGCCCGGTCTGTAGGGCCGGTGGGTCGGCCCCCGGAGTCATGCTGAGGGCGGATTCCGAAATAGTCGGCGCCAATCTGCTCCTGGGAGCTGCTCATCTCCCCTTCATAGGAGGTGCTGACGGTAACCGCAATCAGGATGCTGGTGCCGACCAGTGCTACCGTCAAGACGATGGCTACGGATACCCAGGCTGCTAGATTAAGTGATTGCGCTTTCGGTTGTTTCATTTTCCCGCTCCCTTCCTCCTAGATAGACCCGGCCTACGAACTCCGGGTACACACGCTGCCCGCCACATTCCAAAAAACAGCACTTCCGCGAGTGAAGTGCTGCTCAAATATGATTATTCTGTTTACGTTTATTAATACCATATCATTCCTGGGAATGATACAGCAAGCAAGATTCGATGTTGCGGCCCACAACCACAAATCAGCATTGTCCACAAAACACTCTCGAAGAAACGTACTCAGCATGCTCGGGATGACTATGAGGACGAACAAAGGCAATCTCATGGCATGAGGATATGAGGAAGGATTCGAGGCTGAGACACAGAGCGAAAAAACGCCTTCCCCTTCGGAAAGGTATTTATTGTATGATGGTTTATTCTTCTGTTTCCTTCAGAATATCCCCGAACAGGATACGAAGATAATCCCGACGGCCATAGAGTACGCGATCCACATAGACCTGATCGCCATTTATCCGGTAGAAAGTGAGATAATTTCCATGCACAAGAAAACGGTAATCACTTTCGACATTGGCAATTGAGGACAAAGGGGCACCCATCTCCGCAAAGTCTATAAGCTGGTCAGCGGAACTTAAAATCGCATTGACGATGCGCGTAGCGGCCGAAGGATTCTGAAGCTCCGCTGCAATATAGTCCCATATTTCCTCCAAGTCTCTGCGCGACTGAAGAGAATAGCGAAGCTTATTCTTCATCCGCTTTTGTGCAGAAGTGCGTCCGCATCTCCTCGGGCTCCAGCCAACCTTCCTGCTCGCCAGACCTTCTGCCCTTGGCTAGCTCGTTCATGAGACGGAGCGTCGCCTGCGTTCTCTCATAGTCCTGCATATCAACAATTGCGTACTTGCCACGCCCGTTTTTCGTCAAAAAGACAGGTGCGCCTGTAGTTACATCGCGCAGCACCTCGCTATAATTGCGCAGATCGGAGATCGGTCTGATGTTCGGCATCGCTATCAGCCCCCTTCTGCTTATAGTGTATGCTCGGTTGCTGTAAAATACAACGGTGAATTTGCAGCACAATATTGCTTCGTCCTATTATAGCCCATTGAACTCGTACACTTCGTTACCTGTCCAATGAGTACGATCGCGCACCGATTGATCCAGATTATGATATGCAGTTCCCAGAACGGCGCAATAGTCGTCGTCCGAATATGTGGCGGCATAGACTACCGCAGCCTGCGTGCATAAAGCTAAGGTTATCAGTATTGCGATCAGTGCCTGCCTTTTCACCAGTTTAACCCCCTATAGGCGCAATTTTAAGGTAATGCTTGTGATCAATCTGAAGGTACCGCGGCCAGAAACGATGGTGGTTGAATTCGAATGTGGTCAAGTCGCACATGATGTCTTCGCCAAAGGCGATGACGGAGATGAACTTGGCCTGCATCCCGTCGCGGCTGATTGCTAACGCTGGAGTGGCTCCTGCTTTCCGTCTACTAATGGTTAGCTGTAAGTTGTAGCGAAGTACTCCTGCCCTGAAAAAATCGTCTTTCAAGGGGCCGATTTTTCCATTGGTCGCATCCAGTATGCTTTGCTCATCAGCATATAGCATCCAATCAGAAGGTATTCCATCCCTTTCGACCATCTTCTCAATGGCGGATAGCGGGGCGACAACCCGTACCCCAGCGTCTTCGAACAGAACCAGTTCTCTTGTCTTGGACATATCTGTGCAGAAAGCCGTTGTGCTCATCACCGCTGCTAGTATTACAGCCACGATGGCGAGGTAGAGCAACCTGTACTTATTCATGTCTGTCCTCCCGTGCTTCATACTGAGCCAGTGAGCTACGGCCGATCGGTACCAGTTCTGGGCACACCCCCTTCTGGTCCAAATTTGCGGTTATTCAAGCTGCCCAAACCAGGTGCTATTGCTTCTAGCGCGGCAGGTTCCAGATAATGTGGATGCTGGCTTGCTACATAAAGAACTAAACAATTGTATATTCTGTGTTTTCAGTTACATTATATTTGGAGGATCACCCCTATCGCAAGGTCATTATACTGACCATTGTCAATAGTGCACCCAGAAGCCTGCGCATGACGCAGCCGTCAATCACCGTCTGGACCGCACAGCAGAGAAGCGAAATAATCCTCCAGTCCGGTAAGACCGAACTGCTCAACCATTTCTACCGCGTCCTGCCGCGACAGCGGCTTGATGCTACACGTGTAATTGCCATAGTGGTTAGGGTCGTCGATAGGCCTGCTCGGATCATACTCAGTAATTTCCACAAAAAAGTCGCCGCCTGGGTAGTACCTTACTAGTCCCACCACTTCGCTATCGCCCCACGGCAGATAATATAAGTCTGCAATCTCTGCGCCAGCTGGCGATGCGAGCGGTAGGCAGTTCCGCGACAGCGACGCCCAACTTCCCTCGGAAAAGAGCCGCGATACACTCAACCCAAAGCGTCTGCCCGTGCTGTCCTGATAAACGAAATAGCACTCATCCAAGGCACCGGGCACAGTGCGCACCACCTGGTCTAGGGGCATGGGTTTTCGGGCACCATCGGGCCCAAAGCTGCGTGCAATTTCTTGATCCTGCATTTCAAAAGGTCGGTTGGCCTGCGAATCAACGGCCAAAACCTCCTGTAGCTGGAACGGGCCTATGGTCTCGCGAACGTCGATCCACGGATACACGTTCCTCAACTCCTTAGCCGTGTGCACAGGGCGGTTTCCCGAGATGCAGACATAGTGCCCGGCGAACTGGTACATATAGCTGTCGTGAAAGCCCAGACCCAGACTGTCAACTAGCCGCTGTCTTTGGGCAGCAGCTGCTTTCTCCCTATCCAACAGAGAAGAGCCGCTTTCCTGCGCAAAGATGTTGTCACCGTTGCTCCGCACAAAGTCCACCAGAAAGACCGCAAGGCCTTGCAGGGCCCTGATGTCGATTGCCTCCGGGCGATCAGCCGTCGTATGCCTCACACCCAGCGTTTCCTGTGCAAGACTGACGGCGGGCACACCGGCAGCCTCAAACGGGGTCCAGTCGCCGCCGATAAAGTCGTCAGATATGGCATAGCCGGCCGTCTGCAGCGCGGCGGCGAACGCCTCCTCCAGCTCACGATCGCGCGAACCCCGGTATTGGTATGGCTCGCCGCCGACCAGTCCGACGCAGTCGACGTTGATGTAATAACATCCCTCATACAACCAAACCAAATCTCTGGCTACCGCCTCACTGCCATAGCGCCGGCTGCCTTCCTCCCCGTTGAAAGCGCAAACGACGACGTCGATCGGCGGTTTTTCGCCTTCGCGAAGCAGTTGGGCCATGCCCAGCATCACTGCCACCCCGGACGCATTGTCGATAGCACCTGCCGAATAGGTATCCCCGTCACCACCTGCTCCATCGAAGTGCGCGCCTACGATTACCGCTTTGGTGCTATCCTGTCCCCTGATCACGCCGATGTAGTTGTTTTGAATCGACATCGTCTTGGTGTCACGGCAGAGAACCGAAAAGGCGTTCAGTCCGGCTTCAAGAAGCTGCTGCAATACCGCCTTCTCGATCGAGATTTCACGCCGTTCGCCTTCAGTACCCTGCGCGCTGATAGATCCCGATTCACCCGGGTAGATATCGAACACGGCACCCGAGGTCTGTGGCGTGCCTTGCATGGCTTGGTCCACGTAGATCTTTTCAGCCAGCGCGGGATCGCTCGGGTCGTAGGTGACGTCCAGCGTGAGATCGACAGGAGCGTGCCTGAGATTGAAGACAAACTCGCTGCCCAGGATAAGCTCACGAAAGCTCCCGTCGGCCAAGTGTGCCGTCAATCGCGGGTCGGCGCTTTCGACGTCAAAAACAGCCTGCTCGTAGGGGCAGGCGAAGCTATCACCCAAGAGAGGCGTCAACCCGATCTGAGAGAAGACCTGCGCTATGTATTCGCCCGCTGTCACATTCTCAGCAGTGCCCACCCGGCGGCCACGCATCTCGGGGGTTGAGAGGGTATCGAATACAGCCTGCACTAGATCTAGATTGCTTTCTTGTGGGTTGCCGACACAACCAACAAGAACGGCAATTAGCCCGACAAGAGCAAGAACTACCTTACGCTTTACCTTCATGTTTCAGCCTCCCTGTCCATTGTGTCAGTCGCGAAAAAGCAAAAGGCGGGGTAACCCACCTCTTGTGTCTACCAGTGGCCGCATACGATTCGGGATTCGGTTGATATAGAGACCTCACTTAGCCCACAAAAGTTGCATGTCCAAGTCGTAATCACCTGGCGTTCTTGCACTTCATCGTTGTAGTGAGGGTCGTACGGACATCTGGTGAAACCAACAGTAACCCATGGTGTGTATTGATCGGGCATCTTTACAAGTTCGCCAGGTTCGCATTCCATACACTTCGGCCACGAGCAAAAGCTGGCAGGGTAAGGGCACCTACCATCAGGAACACGAGGAAAGCCACAATAGTCCTTTTGTATTTCATCTTTTCACCCCCTTTTTATCCAACTATTCCATCTAT
This sequence comes from uncultured Clostridia bacterium, assembly GCA_964450265.1. Taxonomy (GTDB): domain Bacteria; phylum Bacillota; class UBA994; order UBA5500; family UBA5500; genus JAEZJZ01. The sequence continues at coordinate 1,242 of CAYVCY010000100.1, read as the reverse complement.
TCATAATATACCACTTGCCTCACGGCTCATCAATTGAATTATCCATTTTGATCATGTAATGGCAACCATGCCCTGACTCTACCCCAGGGCTATCGCCTTTTCCTTTTCTATCTTTGGCCAGAGCGATGTCACGAACTCGCGGAACTGGACGATCGCTTCAGACAGTCGCCTAGCGACTGTCGCCCTGAGCGAAGCGCAGGGTCCTGCCCGGCGACGCGGACGTCGCCCGGGTTTAGATTCTCCGGCTAAGCCTCAGAATGGCAGAGAGTGGGACAGAGGGACTGGCCCTGCTGTTCTATTCCGCTTTAGCGGAATGAAACAGAGCGGCCTGTCCCCACTGTCCCACGGCACCTTACCCGCTGGACTGAGCGAAGCGAAGGGTCAGGGGAAACGCCTCCGACTCGAAAATCCCTTAAAGATTTTTGAACAAAAACGGTCAGCCAAATTGTCTATATAGTGAAGCATAAATTGCCCAACAATGAAGAAACAAGTTGTTGATCTGAGTATCCGAAGAAAGAAGGGGTACATAAAGAGACTATAGAAAGCGGAAAGCAGGCAGACCGACCATCGACCGCGCAATGTTCCGGGCCGACTCAGTGACTCAGTGGTTGGCCCAATAACTATGCAACATGCATCCCCTAGATGAGCAAATAGGCCGTCGGGTGAGGCTCACCTGAATAGCAGCAACTAAGCAGATATGTATATTGGACAACCAAGGCACGTTTTTGCCAAGATTGGCGACTCCACAAGGCAGGGGGAAGAACGAAGATGCTTATTTTTGACTATTTGGTGATACTGATTTTTCTTTCGACACCCATCATGGCAATTCTGTCGCTTCCTCTGTCTCTTGAGATCGCTTCATCGTTGCACCGCATGACGGGTGGGAATGGATCAGCTACTATCCGTGACGAACTGAGACAGCTGGTCCGTTACGCGGCCCTATTATTGTTGCCTCACGCCTTAGGAACGCTTACGATCGCACCGCTCACAGTCTATAGTGAGCGGATGAACTCGATCACTAACGTAGTGATAGTGCACATACCTCTCGTCGGTACAGTGCTTTTGCTTGCACTGTTTACGGGCTTTTTCAGAGCGGCTAACGCCGTCCTGGCCGGGGAAAGCAAAGGAGTCAGGCTTATGGGATTTTGGGTTGGATTGTTATGGACACTTCTTTACGTCTCGCTCGGCATACAACTTTTCTCTTATTGTATCTGATCGCTGTTTTCGCGCCAAAGCCGGAGA
>CAYVCY010000099.1:0-7789 GCA_964450265.1 uncultured Clostridia bacterium | reverse complement strand
AGGGGATATGGGGGCCACCCTTATCTGGACCCTCATCCCAATCCAAGCCAAGCCAGCGCAACCCCCTCTGCACGCCTTCCTCGGACTCCCGGGTGTTGCGCTTAGTGTCTGTGTCATCAATGCGTAGAATAAAGGTGCCTTGATGCTGTTTGGCAATCAAATAGTTGTACAGAGTAGTGCGTGCATGACCCACATGGGCATCTCCCGTGGGACTAGGTGCCATCCTCACTCGCACCGGTTGTTTCAGTTCCATCTTGGAACACGCCTCCTTCACTTCCACGTATCCTAGTCCATCGCTCGCAGGCGGCGACGCAGTTGACAGCCTAGCGCCGCCAGCAGCACAGCTACTGCCGCCACCACTCCCACGAGCAGTTGGGCGATTAGAGGCTGTTGGAGCAACTCTTTCCTATAAAACAACAGCGCTACCAGCGTGCTGCTGAGCACCACAAACGAACCAGCGAGAATCATTCGCTCCTGCCAAACAGCAATTACCACCGCCGCTAGCAGAGCTACGAACAAGCTGCTGGAAATCGCCCAAAAGTAACGCTGTAGGCTGCCACTTGCCAGCAATGTCCAGCGAACAACCCCGGAAATCACCAACTGACTCGCCAATGCCCACAACCACGGGCGTAGGTTCACTTTCCCTGCCTTCAATTAGACCACCTTGATCAAATGGTAATGCTTCTTCCCCTTACGCAGTTCCAACTGCCCCGACTGCACATGGTCAGCAGTCACCAACAGATTGATGTCATCCACCCGCTCACCGTTCAAGTAGACACCACCCTGCTGCACGTTCCGGCGGGCGTCACTCTTCGATGAAAACAGATCTGTGTCGGCTAACAGATCCAAGACACTCACCCCTTGCTGCAACTCTGCACCGGAAATCTCGGAAGACGGTGCCCCGGCGAGAGCGCCCCCGCTGCCAAAGAAAGCGTTGGCCGCAGACTCAGCCTTGATGGCTTCCGCTTCACCGTGGACTATCTTCGTCACCTCGTAGGCTAGCACCTGCTTAGCGCGGTTGATGTCGGCACCCTGCAAACGGGAAAGCTCTTGGACCTCCGCCATAGGTAAGAAGGTGAACATGGCCAAGAATCGGCCTACGTCATCATCCTCAACGTTGCGCCAATACTGATAGAACTCATAAGGCGAAGTCCGCTCGGCATCCAGCCAAACAGAGCCCGACTCGGTCTTGCCCATCTTCTTACCGCTGGCGGTAGTGATCAAGGGAATGGTCAGTCCATAGACCTCTTCCCGCTCCATGCGACGAACCAGATCCGCCCCTGCCAAAATATTGGACCACTGATCGTCGCCTCCCATCTGCAGGCGACAGCCGTAGCGCCGATTGAGAATCAGGTAATCGTAAGCCTGCAAGAGCATGTAATTAAACTCGATGAAGGATAACCCCTTCTCCATCCTGCTCTTAAAGCACTCAGCCGTCAGCATGCGGTTGACAGAAAAGTGCACCCCTATCTCTCGCAAGAAGTCGGCATAGTTGAGCTGTTTGATCCATTCAGCGTTATTCACCACTAGTGCTTTGCCACCGGCAAAGTCCAGGAAGCGGCTTAGCTGAGACTTGATACCCTGCAGATTGTGCTCGATCTGCTCCAATGACAGCATCTGCCGCATCTCCGTCTTGCCGCTGGGGTCACCCACCAAGGCGGTGCCTCCGCCGACCAGAGCTATCGGCCGATGGCCGTGTCGCTGCAGATGGGCGAGCGCCATAATGGTGACCATATGTCCCACGTGTAGACTGTCTGCAGTCGGGTCATAGCCGACATAGACCGTTACTTGCTCGTTCTCCAACAGATCGATCAGCGGTTGCTCGTGGGTCAACTGTTGAATGAATCCACGTTCTCTTAGATCGTCGAATACACTAGGCAAGAAAATACCTCCCTTACGCGAAAAGCCTTGTCAATAAATTACCACAGTTTGTACCTCGGCAGCAAGAATTGTGACGGCGCACCCCTCGAGGCTACCAGCATATGCTGAATCAGTAACACCACAGCACCTGTAAAAAAGGAGGTGAAAAGGAATTGATCCTGATCACCGAACACCTGGAGCCGTCATCCCAGCGATGGCTGGAACAAAGGACGACCTGCCACTATGATCCAGGACTAGCACAAAGCCCAAAGCTGCTGCAATCCTATCTGAGTAATGCCCGAGGTTTAATTGTCCGCAACAAGACTGTGGTAGATGAAGATCTGCTGCAGCTTGCCCCCAAGCTGGAAGCGGTCGGCCGCTTAGGTGTGGGGCTGGATAACCTGGAGCTTCCGGCCTTGGCTAGCCGCTCGATCACCACCGTGTTTGCTGCCGGTGCCAATGCTAATGCAGTGGCAGAACTCTGCCTACTGTTCATACTGGCCCACTCGCGCAAACTATTCCTGGCCGATCAAGCAGCGCGCCGGGGCATCTGGGCCCGCGAAAGCATCGCTGGCCGAGAGCTGAGAGGCAAAACAGTAGGCATTGTCGGGTTGGGGGCAGTAGGCAAGCGATTAGCCGAGATATGCCAAACCATAGGCTGCAAAGTGAAGGTGCATACCAGAAGCGATAACCATAGCTATCCAGCAACGACCTTGGACGAACTGCTAACTACCTCCGACTTCATCTCGCTGAGCGTACCCCTCACCCCAGCGACTCGAGGGTTGATTGGCGAAAGAGAGCTCAGGCTGTTGCAGCCCCACGCGTACATAGTGAATACAGCCCGGGGACCGGTAATAGACGAAGCTGCCCTCTATCGAGCCTTAAAGGAACGCCGGATCGGCGGTGCCGCCCTTGATGTGCGCAACCAAGAGCCACCGGAAGAAAACGACCCATTCACCGAATTGGACAACGTCATTCTCACCCCGCATCTAGGAGGCTGGACCAGAGAGGCTCAAGACGCTGTCTGTCAGATGGTGGTGGAGGATGTCTGGAGGGTACTACAGGGCGCAGAGCCCCGTTGCCCTGTTCCCGGTCTAAACTTCGTCACAGCGACCAGCGAACTCCTGATCAGTGATTGAGCCACAGCTTAGAGAACCGCCCCCATGCCGGACATGGGGGCGGTTCTTGCTGTCCATCGAGTCTATACTATTCGTCTAGAGAGTTGACCGCAAACTCCAGCCGTCGCAGTGCTTCTTCCACTATGCTGCGCGGACAGGCCAGATTGAAGCGCTGAAAGCCTTCACCGCCTGGACCAAAGGCATAACCGTCATCCAAAGCTAGGCGCGCTTTCTGACGCATGAAACTCTGCAACTCCAACGGTTCCATACCCAGATTCCGCATGTCCACCCAGACCAAGTAGGTGCCTTCAGCTTCGATCACTTTCACCCGTGGGATGCGGGTGCGGATGTATTCATAGAACAACTTGCGGTTGTCATCCAAATAATGGTTCAATTGCGCTAAATAGTCGTCATCGTCACGTAACGCAGCTTCTGTAGCCACCAGACCGAAGATATTACCGCTGTTCCGCCCAGCGCGCAACTCGGCAAACCGCTTGCGCAGCTTGGCGTTCGGAATGACTAAGAAGGATGTAGATAGCCCAGCGATGTTATAGGTCTTGCTGGCAGACATCAGGGTAATGGTCTGCTGCTCTATCTCCGGCGACAGACTAGCCATAGGTACGTGGGTGACACCCGCAGTCAACAGGTCACAATGAATCTCATCGGAGATAATCACGCAATCGTTCTCCAAACAAACTTCTGCCAATCGGCTCAATTCGTCCTTGGTCCAAGCTCTGCCTACCGGATTGTGGGGATGGCAGAGCACCAAAGCTTTAATCCGCGGTGAGCGCACTGGGAAGCTTGTCTGCCCAGCGAATAACTTCTTTAAGCCTGCATAATCCATGGTATAGTGTCCGTCCTCCAGGTGCAGGTGGTTGTTCACCACCTGGCATCCGCTATTCTTGATTGAACCATAGAACGGATAATACACTGGAGGCTGCACGATCACCTCGTCCCCAGGATGCGTCAAGGCCTGTACGCAGGAATAGAGTCCGTTGACCACACCAGCGGTAAAAACAATCCATTCCTTTTCTATCTTCCAGCCATACAGCCTCTCCATGCGTTCCATAATCACATCGAGCAGAGACGGGGACGGGAAAGTGTAACCATATACAGGATGCGCCGCTCGCTGCTTCAGAGCTTCAACCACCGGTTGCGGAGAGGGAAAGTCCATGTCTGCCACCCACATGTCCAGCACGTCGTCTGTACCGAACATAGCCAGGTTGTTCTCATGCTTAGAGCTGTTGGTACCTTTTCTGTCAATCAGATGATCGAAATCGTACTTCAATATCATAGCCTCCTTATCGACTGTTGCTATAAGACAATTGTAGCACAGCACAACAATCGCCTGGTTGAGTTAAGGTTATACCAGCGAACTTGGACGCGAAAGGAACACCAAGAACCGAAGCGCGCTACTCAACACCTGCTGATCCATGTGCGTCCTCACTGCATTTTACCTTAACTGCGGGAAAGCGGTTCGCCGCCGCAGGAACCGGGTAGTACAACGAAACTTTGTCTGCTTCAGCAGGCGGACCACCTCAGGGAATGCGTGTCCCACCTGCTCCGGAGAATGAGCGTCGGAGCCCAGAACGATGTCCCGCTCTGCGGTACGCAGCTTGCGCAACATCGACAAACGAGGCCAAACGGCATGGGCCGGCCGCAGCAATCCGCCGGTATTGATCTCCACTACCACCCGCTTATTTCTTAGACTGGCCACAAACCCATCTTCCAGCCGCTCCAACTCCTTGATATCTGGCCGATGTCCGTAATAGCCAATATTGCCTGGGTGTCCGATGATATCAAACAAATCGCTCCGAGCCGCCAGCGATAACGTGTGATAATACTCTTCATAGGCAGCGAGCACATCCCGCCCTTCCCAAGTGCTGGGGTCGGTATCAAAACCCCAATCGCCCAACCAGTGCACCGAGCCGATCACAAAATCTAGCGGCAGCGGCTTCAGAAACGCCCGCACCTGTTCTTCCGTTCCCGGGATGTAATCTACCTCCAACCCTACCCGTACCGGCCAACGTTTTTTCTTGGCCTGAGCCATCAGATCGAGGTAATCGCCGATCTGCTGGGTCTGCCGTTCTTCCACCCAGGGGTTAAGAAAAAGCGAGCGGGCTTCGCGGAACCGATAAAGGTGCTCTACTATGCCTAGCTCGGCCACACCCACCTTCTTGGCCTGGTGCACGAATTGATTCAGCCACTCCAAAGTGTACGGGCCTCGCTCCAGATGTACGTGGTAATCGCAGAGCATTTGCTAAATCACCCTCTTCCTTTGCTTTGCTTCTACTAAACGTATTCCCCAGGATAAGGACTCTTTCCTGCCAAGGATATCGCTTTCTGCGATCTGAACAGCAGGATGCACCAGCCATGCATGGAAGCTGAATTGGCAAATGTTTCGCTCACCATAGGAATATGGCCATCGGGTCTAGAACTGATCAGTCAAGTCACAGAAAGAGGTGAAGTGATTGTCCAGGCCAACCATTCAGTACGACATCTACTACCAGTATGACCAGTTGACCGACATCCTCCGCCAGCTAACCGCGGCCTACCCGCAGCTCTGCCGGATGGGCAGCATCGGCAAAAGCTGGGAGGGACGTGACGTCTGGTATGTCACATTGACCAACCCGGATACCGGCGACCATGAGACCAAACCGGCTATCTACATCGACGGCAACACCCATGCCGGCGAGGTAACCGGTTCCATCACTGCCCTTTATACCATCGACTATCTGCTAAAGAACTATGGGACCGACCAAGAGGTGACTTGGTTGTTGGACCACCGCACTTTCTACGTGGTGCCACGGGTGAATCCCGATGGGGCCGAACTCTACCTGACCACCCCCTACATGCTACGCAGTTCAGTGCGCCCCTGGCCTTACGCAGACGTGAGCGAGATGCCCGGCCTCTATGCGGAAGATGTCGATGGGGACGGCTACATCCTGCAGATGCGGGTGCGTGATGACCAAAAAGGCGAGTGGAAGGTCAGCCACCGGGACGACCGAATCATGGTGCCCCGACTGATGGACGATCGCGAGGGTCCCTTCTATCGCTTGTATAGCGAAGGGTTGATTGAGGATTATCAGGGTGAACCGTGGGCCGTTCGGCCTACCCCTTGGGGACTGGATTTGAACCGGAACTACCCTTCCCAGTGGAACAATCAGATCAAAGGTGGCGGCGACTACCCGGCTTCTGAGCCAGAAGTGAAGAACGTGGTGGACTTCATCCTGGCCCATAAGAATATCGGTGCTTTGGAGGCACTGCACACCGCCGGCGGTATCTTCTTCCGTTCGCCTTATACTTACCCTGAATCCCAGCTGGACAAAGAGGACCTGCAGTTGCTGCGCACCTTGGCCCGCCGCGGCACCGACTTCACCGGCTATCCGGATGTGCCCAGCACCAGTGGCGTGTTCGCGGCTACCATCGTCGACTGGGCGTACGAGAACCTGGGAATCCCCGGCTTTACCCCGGAGCTGTGGGATATGGCCGGTCGCGCCGGCACCAAGCCCCGAGATTGGCTGAGCAACACTCCTCCTACGCCAGCGGAAGCAGAGGAACGGGAGTTCAAGCTGTTGCAGTGGAATGACCGGGAGCTGTCCGGAGCAGGCTTTTTCCGGTGGCGCAAGTTCGAACATCCCCAGTTAGGCGAGGTGGAACTGGGCGGTTGGAACCCCAAGTTTGTGCGCCAGAACCCACCCCACAAGCTGTTGGAACAGGAGTGCCACAAAATGTGCCGCTTCCTGCTCAAACACGCTGCGGCGTTACCACAGGCAGTGATAGAGGATGCAAGGGTGGATAAGCAAGCCGAAGGTGTCTACCGCATTTCAGTGCTGGCGTCCAACCATGGTTTCCTGCCCACTTACCTCTGTAATAAGGGCAAGCAGATCGAGGCCATGCGCGCGGACAAACTGACCATCGAGTTGCCGCAGGGGGCCGATCTGTTGATCGGTCGGCCGGAAGTGGAAATCGGCTACCTGCAGGGCTGGTTCAATGGACAAAGAGCCTTCGGCGGACCGGCGGAGTCTGCCAAACGGGTGAACTTTATGATCCGGGCGGCGGCAAGCACTAGGGTCAAGTTGCTACTAGACTCGCAGAAGGGCGGCATCTGTAGCAAGGAAGTGGAGCTGCCCTAGACTCAAGACGTAGTAAAGCAGGAGGTGGATTCAAATCGCCTCCTGCTTATATCTGCGTAGTTTGGTTACAGCGCCTGCCAGTCACCAATTAGCGCCCTTTGAATCTCGTTGTATATGATGTTTCATGGAATGTTGCCAACGAGGATAGGAAATTCTACGGCGCACGTAGAAATAATATCACAGCAATCTGAACGCCAATCTAAAAGAGGGAGATGATGAAGTTGAGGTTCTTGGACCAGCGGATTTTCTTAGAACGGCATCAACGCATCCGGACCTGGCTAGAGGAGGAGGGCTATGAAGCGTACTTGGTACTTACTCCCGACAACTTCTATTACACCACCGGCTTCTTCCTGGACGTCGCGCCATGGGAGCGACCGGTGGCCGCCTGCTTTCCACGCCAGGGAAATCCTTTCTTGGTGATGAATGAGCTTTCCACCCATCATGTGCGCATGGCCCAGGAGCGAGGGACTTTGGCCGTCAACGAGGTCTACTTCTGGAGAGAGCATCTTTCCTCGTCCCATAGGTACTATACCCGACCTCAATGGACGGAGTTGTTGGCTCACCAATTGGCGGCCCACGGCATCACTCGCGGCTTCATTGCCTGCGACGGCACTCCTAGCGCCATCAAGCCGGTGCAGAACGTCCTACCCAAGGTGAAGTTTGAGGCTGCGGGTC
>CAYVCY010000098.1:0-7852 GCA_964450265.1 uncultured Clostridia bacterium | reverse complement strand
AGCTAAGATAGGTAATAGGAAAATAAAAGGAGGACGATCAAACATGCTGAAAGGCTTACAGCAGACATGGGATCTGGATGTCATCTTCCCCGGCGGCAGCAGCTCGCAGGAGTTTGCCCAGTTTTTGGAGCAGACGTCCGAGCAGGTTGCAGCCCTGGCTGCAGAAGTGAAGCAAGAACGGGATCTGGCGGGGTGGGAAGCGCTGCTTGAGGATCTGCAGGACGTGATCAAGCGTCAGCGCCACGCCGGAGCCTTTGTCAGTTGCCTGAACGCGCAAAATGTCAAGGACGAGCAGGCACAGGTCTTGAGCGGCCGGGTGAAGCAGATGGCTGCCACCTTTGCGTCGGTGTTGACTGCGGTGGATAAGCAGATTACCGAAATTCCTGATTGTGAGTGGCAGCAGCTCTTACATAGTCCCAACGTGGAACCGATCGCCTTCAACCTGAATGAGCGGCGCGAACGGGCCAAGGATATGCTGTCCCCCGAGCAGGAGACATTGGTGAACAGTCTGTCGGTTGACGGCTACCACGGCTGGTCCGACTTGTATGCTTTGGTTTCCGGCCGCCTGACCATTCCGCTGGAGGAGGACGGGCAGACGAAGCATCTTTCCGCTGGACAGGCTGCCAACCGCATGTCCCATCCCGACCGAGAGGTGCGGGAGAGCATGCACGAATCCTGGGAAAATGCCTGGGCCAGCATCGCCGACCATTGCGCTCTGGCGCTCAACCATCTGGCCGGCTTCCGCCTCAACCTCTACGCCGAGCGAGGCTGGGATTCTGTGCTGACTGAGCCCTGCCGCATCAACCGCATGACTATCGATACGTTGAACGCCATGTGGGCGGCAGTGACCAACAAGAGGCTGCTGCTCAAGACCTACTTGGAGCGCAAACGGCAGCTGCTAGAGGTGGACGGGCTGACCTGGAATGACATCGGCGCACCATTGGGCAACTCCGCCACCAAGCTCAGCTATGATGAAGCGGCTCAGTTCATCGTGGAGCAGTTCGACAAATTCAATCCCGAGATGGCCGGCTTCGCCACTACGGCCTTCAAGCAACGCTGGATCGAGTCGGAAGACCGCCCTGGAAAGCGCGCCGGTGGTTTCTGCACCTCCTTCCCGGTGAAGCAGCAATCTCGCATCTTCGTCACTTTCTCCGGCTCTATGGGGAACCTGTCCACCCTGGCCCATGAGTTAGGCCATGGCTATCATCAGAGCATCATGAACCAGCTGCCGCCGCTGGCGCAGCAATACGCCATGAATGTGGCTGAAACCGCGTCCACTTTTGCGGAAATGCTCACCTTCGATGCTGCTCTGAAGCACGCGGCCAACGAGCAAGAGAAGTTGTCGCTGATCGAGGACAAGCTGCATCGAGCGGTAGCGCTCTTGATGAACATTCAGTCTCGCTTTCTGTTTGAAACCAGCTTCTACGAAGAGCGGCGCCAGGGCATGGTGCCGGTGAAGCGGCTGAATGAACTGATGGTGGCAGCTCAAAAGGAAGCCTTCGGCGATATGCTGGTCGGTTATCATCCGCACTTTTGGGCCTCCAAACTGCACTTCTACAACACCGGCGTGCCTTTCTACAACTTCCCCTACACCTTCGGTTTCCTGTTCAGTGCCGGCGTATATGCTAAAGCACTGCAGGAGGGACCGGCCTTCCGCGAGAAATACAAGGCGCTGCTCTGCGATACCGGTCGCATGCAGGTCGAGGACTTGGCCAAGCGGCACTTGGGAGTCGACCTCACCCGACCCGACTTCTGGGAGAGTTCTATCGACCTGGTGTTGGCCGACCTGGACGAGTTCCTGCGCCTGACTAGCAAGTAGTCATCACTATCGTTAGAGCTGCAAAAGAGCAGGTGCCCGATAGAAAACCATCATCGGGCACCTGCTCTTTATGGCAAGTCGGCTCTATGCAGCAGAGGCCAGCGTTGTTGTTAGTACAGCTCCAGATACTGCTCGCGCTCCCAGTCGTGCACCTGCTGCTGGTAGCGCTTCCACTCAATTTCCTTCGCCCGCACAAAGTTGCCTAACGCATGCTCGCCCAGGGTGTTGCAGATCACCTCGTCCTGCAGCAGGCAGTTTAGCGCTTCTCGCAGGTTCTCTGGCAGACACTCTATTCCCATCTCCTCCAGCTGCGCCTTGCTCAGCTGGTAGACGTTCACGTTGGTGGCCGGCGGCAAAGGCAGTTGGCGCTTGATGCCATCCAGTCCGGAGGCCAGCATTACGGCCAGGGCCAAATAAGGGTTGCAGGCAGGATCGGGGTTGCGCACCTCCAGCCGGGTGGAAGTCCCTCGGGCAGCCGGTATGCGCACCAAGGGGCTGCGATTCTTTTGCGACCAAGCTACGTAGGTAGGTGCCTCAAATCCGGGCACCAACCGCTTATAGGAGTTGACGGTAGGGTTGGTGATGGCCGCCATCCCTTTGGCATGATGTAAAATGCCGGCCAGGTAGTGGCGAGCCTTCTGGCTGAGCCCCAGTTCATCCTGGTCATCTGCAAAGCAGTTCACGTCGCCAGAGAACAGCGACTGGTGGGTGTGCATGCCGGAGCCAGCAATGCCAAACAGCGGCTTCGGCATGAAGGTGGCATGCAGTCTGTGCTTGCGTGCCAGATTACGCACCACCAGTTTGAAGGTGACGATGTTGTCTGCGGCAGTGAGCGCATCAGCATATTGGAAGTCGATTTCATGCTGGCCGGGGGCCGACTCATGGTGCGATGCCTCCACATGGTATCCCATGCTATCCAGGGTAAGCACGATGTCGCGGCGGCAGTTTTCGCCCATGTCTGTGGGGGCGAGATCGAAGTACCCGCCCTGATCGTTCAAATCGAGGGTAGGCTTGCCATTGCTATCCAGCTTGAACAGAAAGAACTCCGGTTCCGGGCCGATGTTCATGGTGGTGAACCCCATGGCATTGGCTTCTTTGAGCACGTTCTTCAGAATCTGCCGTGGGTCACCCATGAAGGGTGAGTCGTCGGGATTATGCACGTCGCAGATCAGTCGGGCAATTCCACCATCCTCATTGCCCCAGGGCAGCACCAACCAGGTGTCCAGGTCCGGCCAAAGATACATGTCCGATTCTTCGATACGCACAAACCCCTCGATGGATGAACCATCGAACATCATCTTGTTGTCCAGCGCCTTAGGCAATTGGCTCACCGGGATCTCCACATTCTTGATGGTGCCTAACAGGTCTGTAAATTGCAGGCGAATGAACCTGATCTCGTTTTCCTTAGCCAAGCGCATAATGTCTGCCTGAGTATACTTGCTCACTCTTACGCCTCCCCCTATTCGTTTACCGCTCGCTGGGCAGAGAGTCAAGCACCACAAAAAACAGCGGACTGCTGCTTGCCGACACTTCTAGCCGGAGCAACAGTCCAAGGTGTTCAAAAGAAACTCACTTTTTGATAAGCTTGAGCGTCGTTCCCGTTGCCATCTGAGATCAGCCTCTCTGCTTCAGTTAGCCCGCAACATCTAGGACGTTGCTGGCTGATAGTTGCTCTGCAATAATCATTAAGGCGAATCTTTCAGCAGAAAGAATGGCCATTGCCAGCAACGTCTGGGATGTTGCTAGTTAGCAATTATTCTAAACATAACCGTCGGCAGAGTCAAGGGACAGGAACAGGATGTTGTCCTCGGATAGGATAGACGGGATATCTTCGGGCAAGGCGCTAGGGCATCAGTTTATCCAATGCTAAGATGTCGAACAACACTTCCCCGGCCTTGATTTGCTGCTGCAACCATACTTCCTTGGCCGCTATCGCTTGCGCTGTGACCAGAACCTGGGTCGTCTGCTGCTTTGGGACTACGACCACCCCATCTGCATCGCCGTAGATCAAGTCACCCGGTTGTACCGCCACCCCGTCACAGTTTACCGGGCAATTCACCTCACCCATAATTACTTTCACCGGACCGCGGGGAGTGCAGGCGCGGGCATATACAGGGAAATCCATCTTAGCCAATGCATCCCGATCCCTCACCGCGCCATCCACCACGATGCCGCCCAGATCCCGTTCTTTGGCGCACAGCGACATCAGCTCTCCCCAGAGGGCGATGTCGCTACGCCCGCCGCCATCCACCACCAACACCTGGCCAGGCTGAGCATGCTTCAAGGCGTAGTGTAGGGCTAGATTGTCCCCGGGCCAGGCTCGCACAGTGTAGGCTGTGCCCAGCATGGTGGTCTTCGGGTTCAGTGGCCAGATGGCAGGCGGTACACCAATTCTACCCATCGCATCCGAAACGTGGCTGACGGCAACATGGCCAATTGCCTCGCGCCAGTCTGTCAAGTTGATCATGCCGATCCCTTCCTTTCACTCCTCCAATATTTCATTCTGTATTTGGATGTGTTTCTCCTCGCGTTTAATGTTATTCTATCAGAGGGTGGCAGTTAGAGAGTTGGTCGCGTGCAACTTTTTTGCCCAGAGCATCTAGGATGTTGCTAGATAGTAGTGCTTGTCAGAAAGGATTGATTCCGATGCTTACCGTGTTGTCCTTCTTGCCTATCCTGGTGTTGCTGTTCTGCCTGTTGGTGCTCCGGCTGCCTGCAGGCAAGGCCGGCGCAGCATCCATGCTGCTAGCCATGATTATCGCTCTGGCGGCCTTTGGGCTGGACGTCTTTGGCCTCACAGTGGCGATGGGCAAGGGGATGTCGCTGGCCATGTACGTGCTCTTGATCATCTGGGCGGCCGTGTTTCTCTACCACCTGGTGGATGAATTCAAGGCCACCGAGGTGATCAATCGCAACATCGTGCTGCTGATTCGCGATCCCTTCATTCAGTTTCTCACCCTGGCTTGGCTGTTTTCCGCCGTGCTGCAGGGTATCGCCGGGTTTGGTGTACCGGTAATCATCGTGGTGCCAATCCTCGTTCAATTGGGCTTCAATCCGGTGACATCCACAGCAGCGGTGCTGATCGGACACTCCTGGGCGGTGACCTTCGGGTCCATGGGTTCGTCGTTCTTCACTATGCACCTGGTTACCGGCATCCCTCAACGCTATTTGGGAATCACCATGGGTATTTTCGACGTGGTGGCCATGATTTGTACCGGCCTGACCGTCTGTTATCTCTATGGCGGATGGGCATCCTTGCGCAAAGGGGTAAAATACGTTCTGCCGACCGCGGCAGTGATGTCGTTGGTGCTATTCACCACGGTCAAGCTGGAAATGGTCTCCTTGGTCGGCCTGATGTCTGCACTCTCCGGTCTGATCTTTATGTATTTTCTTTATCAAAAGACCTCGCGGGCCGGGCTTCCGAAGAAGCTGTTTGCCAACCAGCTCAGCTTGGGTCAAGCCGTATTGCCCTACGGGGCGATCATCGGCCTTTCGCTGCTGTTTCAGGTGTTAAACCTGGGTGATATCAGCTTGGCCTTCCGTTTCCCTGGGTTCACCACCGCTTTGGGTTATGTGGTTAAGGCAGAGACTGCCTATTCCAGAATTAAGCTGTTTGGACACCCTGCCCCCGTAATCTTGATGGCCGCCCTGTTGGGGTACTTTGTCTACAAAAAGGTGGGCATTTGGAGCAGTGCGCGGTTCCGCACTGTGCTGGACAAAACGGTGGCCAAATGCGTCTCCACCTCCATCAGCCTGATGTTCCTGATCATCATGGCGCTGATCATGATGGATTCGGGAATGACCAATCAATTTGCCGTCAGCATCGCCGGTCTAGCCGGCAGCTACTATCCTCTGTTTGCGCCCTTCTTCGGCGTGCTGGGCAGCTTCATCACCGGCAGCAACACCAACTCCAACGTGATCTTCGGACGATTCCAATACTCGGTGGCCCAGAGCATCGGCGTCAGTGAAACCGTGATGTGCGGCGCCCAATCCATCGGCGGTTCGGTTGGTGTGAGCATGGGCCCGACCACCGTGCTGATGGGTGCCTCTGCTGCCAAGCTGGTCGGGGAGGAATCGTTGGTCTACCGCAAGGTGCTGGTGCCAACCCTGCTGACTGCCTTGGCGCTCGGGATTGTCAACTATCTGCTGTTGATCCAGTTCGGATTCAGCGTAGGAGCGATGTGACCATGAGCAAGAATCTAGTGTTTGCGATGTTTATCCCAGAGTTCATCCTGCTCTATTTGGCAGCCAACACCCAGAACACCACCCTCGGCATGGTCGGGATGGGGCTGTTAGGGCTCAGCGCGTTAACTGTCCTGGTCAAGAAGTAGAAGAGAAAACTGAGCAATTGAGGGGCCTGGTACCCCTACACGGCAAAGAAGGCAGCCTATCGCGGCTGCCTTCTGGCTTGTTCGTAGCTTTCCACTCTCAAGTATGGGTGCCTAGTCGATTATTCGGCCCTGATTGCTGCAATATGCTAGAGCACGCCCCGGCGGTCGTAGGCCCGATAACTCAACGCTTCGGCTAGATGCTGTTCCTGTACCTGGTCGCTATCGGCCAAGTCGGCGATGGTGCGGGATACCTTCAAAATGCGTTCGTAAGCACGGGCCGAGAGCTGCAGCTGCTCAAAGGCGGTCTGAATCAGCTGTTCGGCTGCTGGCTGCAGCTTCACCGTCCGGCGCAGCAGGCGTGTGTTCATCTGGGCGTTGCAGGTGATCCGCTTGCCCCGGAAACGATGCAATTGGCGGTCTCGACCGGCTTCCACCCGCTGGCGAATAGCGGCGGAGGTCTCTCCATCCTTGGGGCCGACCATCTCCTCATATTGCACCCGGGGGACGGGTAGCTGCAGGTCGATGCGGTCCAGCATCGGGCCGGACACTCGCGCCAGGTAGCGCCTAATCTCGCCTTCGGCGCAGGTGCATTCGTGTTGGCTGTCACCGTCGTATCCGCACGGACAGGGGTTCATCGCCGCGATCAACATGAAGCGACTGGGATATTTAAGGCTGGCTTGCGCTCGGGAGATCTGCACCATCCCGTCTTCTAACGGTTGGCGCAGCTGCTCGATAATCCGTTTGGGGAATTCGGGCAGTTCATCCAGAAAGAGCACCCCGTTATGGGCCAAGCTCACCTGGCCGGGTTTAGGAATTCGGCCACCGCCGATCAGCCCGGCATAGGAGATGCTATGGTGAGGTGCGCAAAAGGGTCTGTCGGTTACCAAGCCCTGCTTACCGTGCAACATTCCGCTGACGCTATAGATCTTGGTCACTTCCAGCGCTTCGCCCACGGTCATACTAGGCAGGATGCTCGGCAGCTGCCGGGCCAACAGCGTCTTGCCAGAACCGGGGGGTCCGATCATCAACAGGTTATGGCCGCCGGCGGCCGCCACCTCTAAAGCTCGCTTGGCCAAATGCTGTCCGCGAATATCCGAAAAGTCCAGCTCCCCTCCGTCGAGGGAAGCGATCACCTTGTTGTCTCCTCGGCGTGCTGGGGCGATGCGATTGCCGCCTCGCAGGTGCTCGATCAACGTCAACAGATTGTCCACCGGGTATACTTCCAGGTCGTCAACCAACAAGGCCTCATTGATGTTTTCCGGTGGCGCAAACATGCGCCTGAGCCCGTTATCTCTGGCCGCCAGAGCCATCGGCAGGGTGCCCGGGATCGGGCGCAGCCCCCCGTCCAGCGACAGTTCTCCCACGAACAGGCTACCCAAGGTCGCATCCGGGGGCAACTGTTCGTCGGAAATCAGCAGCCCCAGGGCCATCGGCAGGTCGAATCCCGAGCCCTCCTTGCGCAGATCAGCCGGGGCCAAGTTGACGGTAATCCGGCCCCGCAGCGAGTGGCAGTCGCTGTTCCTGATCGCCGCTCTCACCCGTTCCTTAGCTTCCTTTACCGCTGCATCCGGAAGGCCGACCACCTCGAAACCAGGCAGACCGCTGGACTGGTCCACCTCCACCTCTACCAGATAAGCCTCTACGCCAAGCACCGCCGCACTTAACACCTTTGCTAACATTGACCACACCATCCATATCAGCT
>CAYVCY010000097.1:0-8092 GCA_964450265.1 uncultured Clostridia bacterium | reverse complement strand
AGAGGGACGGATCTTTTGTCACACCCGTGTGACAAAAGATCCGTCCCTCTGTCACGTGGGTGATGGCGATCACCTGCCGCTCCGCGTCGTGATGGCCGCCAAAGCTGTGCAATTTCACCGGCCACAGATGACTGTAGCTCTCCATCAACGCTCGTTGCCCCGGGTCTAGAAAGTGAGTGAACTCGGTCGATCCCACCCTACCTACCCTCTCCGCCTTATCCCAGAAGGCAGCCACCAGCGCCCGATCCTCGCCGGACAATCGTTCCAAAATGTCTCTACGCTGCATCTAAGCACCCCCTCTAAATGGTTTCACCAACGCTAGGGAAGAATCCTTGCGCTTAGCCAGGCAATTCTGCCTATGCAGATTCCAGCACCACTAGAATACTTTCTGCTGCTCTAAGGCAGGACTTACCACCGCGGCTGTCCAATTAGGATCGCGAAATGCGTAATTGCAGACGCCTCGGACACTATCAATCGCCCACAGGCTATTAGAGGAGGGAGCCCCTTGCAGAAGATAAACAGTCAGGCCGACCTTCAGTCCTACCTGGATTCCTTGGAGGGAAAACTGGAGGAACTGAACAATCAGATCTCCGGCATGAGCTTTCAGAAGTATTTGGACAAAAAGCCGAACCCCCGGATGGCTGAACTGGAACAACAACGGGCAGCGATCATGCTGGATCGGCCCCTGTCCCAGCTGATCAACGATTGGCTGGGCAAAGTGGACTGCTCGCTACTAGAAAGGCGCCTACAAGCGTGGAGCAAAAATCTGCTGGCCGCCCAGGTAACCGCCCGCCAGGAGATCATGCTGCTGACTCGCAATTTGGCCGATCGGATCATCGCCCATCGCTACGTAGTCCATGGCAACCGCTATGACCTAGGTGCTATCCGGGGTATGGTCCGCTCCAGCCCGGACCGTGAACTGCGCCGCGCCGCATGGGCATCATCTTCGGAGCTATCCCAGGAGCTGGCTCAGAACATGCTGCAGCTGTTCAAACTGCGAAATGCCGCTGCCCAGGAGGCAGGATTTGATAACTATGTGGACATGTCCTTGCAGATCAACGGCATGGCCACTGCAGAGGTGGAAGCGATTCTGCAGGAGCTGACAGCAGCCACCGAAACCACCTATCAGAGCATCCTGCAGGCCGGGGCAGCCAAGCTCGGCCTATCCAGCATCCAGCCTTGGGATGTGCAATACATCTTAGAGCAAGCTGGCGACGTGCCGAATGAGCACTTCCCCAAAGACAATATCCTACCAGCATTGCACCAGTGGGGTGAGGCTATGGGCATCGATCTAAAACAACTAGGCATCAGCCACCATTGGATCGACATCCCCTATAACGGCCTGACCATGACCCTCAACCGCAAGGACATTCGCATCTTGGGCAACCCCACCGACGGCTATGCTTACTACAAGACAGCCTTCCATGAGGTGGGGCACGCCCTGCACTCGGCGCTGAAGCAAGTAGAGAGCACGGTGCTGCGCCGCGAATCTGGTATCTTCACCGAGGGCCTGGCAGAAGTGTTTGGGTATATATCGCATCACCCGGAATGGATGCGCCAGATGGGGCTGAACGACGCACAGATCCAGAGCGCGCTGGCAGGCAGCTTGGGACCTTGGTTCTTCTATCTGCGCCAGCGCACCGCCTACTGCCTGTTTGAGTATGCCGCCTATAAGAACCCCGAGCAGGATTTGGATCAGCTGTTTGCCCAAACAGAAGCGACCATCGCTGGCGGCCGGGTGGACAGTACGCCGCGCTGGGCTGCGAACGCTTGGTACGTCAGCTATCCCGTCTATTGGCAGAACTACGTACTGGCGGATGTGATGTCCAGCCAAGTGCACCACCACCTGGAACAAGAGTATGGGTCGCTGTATAACTCCCGCGCTGCTTACAACTTCGTCAATCAGCATTATATCGCCCCGGGAGCGACCATCCCCTGGATGCAGAAAATCGAAACAGCAACTGGGACCAGACTGAACGCCCAGGCTTTGATCGCCGATCTGAACGGGCGTTGAGGCTGATCTGCTCTCAGGGCAAGGCCCGCATGAGCAAAAAGGACGCAGCTTCCACGCTGCGTCCTGATTCAGATATGCCGCCCTAACGCCTAAAAGGCTCTTGTAGCCCTACCTACTTACGACTGATGCGGCCTCCCTTAGCCCGACCTGCTCGCTTCCCATCCCCAGTGAGCACTTGTAGTCGGGGACGACGCTCCAACTCTGCCACCTCAACCGGGGTGTAGCCCTTCAGCGACCAGAGACGGGTGTGCTGCCTAGCTGCCTCCACCAGCTGGAGGGCCTCGGCGGCCTGCGCGTAATCCTTGGTGGGCACTCCCACCCTAGCTAATTCACTGAGCAGCATGGCAGCCGAAAGGCTATTGTTCATGGCGAAGAGCAGAAAGGCGACCAGCTCCGATGTCTGATCATCATCCAGGTCGCCTGCCTCCTGCAAGTAATCAAACAATACCCGATGCTCCTCGGCCCAATCAAGATATAGCTGCTCACCCATGTCCACCGCTTTGCCCAAGGATAATGGGTAATATTGCAGATGCGGATGCAGCCCCTGCTCCTGCAGCAGTTCGGCCCGATCGATCAGTCGCTTATCGCAGAGATATCCGTCCTGCCAGTCGAAGTAGCCGTTGGATAAGCCGCAACCGAACTGAATGCCCACAAAGCGGGCTGCAGAGACTGGGAAACCCATGTCGTCCAACATCCGCTGCACCTGCACCGATTCTATTGCCCCATAATGGGCTACAATGCCGCGCATAGCCATCAGCAGCTTCTGGTTGTCTTTCACAGCCTGCCTGGTAGACTCTTTTTTCAACAACGGAGCCAACTCATCCACGATCTCCCGGGGCATCACCACCACTGGGCCGACACCGCGCATCTCGCCGGTAAAGGCTAGACCGGACTGCTGTAGGAACAGCAACGTGCCCAAAAAGACCTGATCTGCTTGGCGCAGCAAGCCTCGGTTTTCCACCAGTTCCAATAGGTATTCGTAGGTTATCTCGTCAATCACCTGCAGCAAGTGGGGTGCCTTCAACTTGATTGCTTGATTGAGCACTACGATCAACTCCTGCTTGCGCAGGGCGCTGGCTCTCTTTACCCGCAAATACTGCCGGATCTGATCCAACTCATGTTTGGTCAAGCGGCCTAGCTGATAGTTGAGGCTGAAATCGGCCACCATTTCCCGATGAAACCCGGCCTGTTCCCATTCACTCGTCTGCGGCTGACGGTCTAATAGTTCGTGTAGGACTTCCCCAATTGTCTTGTCCATGTATGTCCTCCAGAGTCTCTAAATTCTTGTATCAGTCTACCCTTATCGAGTGGGGTTGTCTACTGCTCGGGTGCATGCGCCGTTAAAAAGCAACTCGCCCGCGGGCGGTTCTGCCAGCGAGCGAGGGGAGATTAATGAACACAAGCTGATAGTTGCTTGCGCAACAATCAAGGCGAATCTTTCGGCAGAAAGAATGGCCATTGCCCGCAACATCTGCGGATGTTGCTAGAGGATCAATTAGCGGCCAGCAGTTTAGCCAGGTCGGCCGGTTGGCCAGCCGAAATCCGCTTGGAAAGGAAAGCGCTGGCAACCAACAGGCGATCCACCAAACAGAGGGCCTCAGGCACCGCTTGTACGCCTAGCTCATCCACCAATAGCGACAGGTTGCATTCGGGGTAGGCTAGACGCTCGAGCAGCGCATCTGTCCCCGGCGAATCCTGTCTGATCTTCCCCAATCTGTGCTCTAGGCAGGCTGTCAGATGGGAGACCACCAAATCGTACTGCAATTCCAACGACTGCAACATCGGCTTGGGCATTTCCACCTGCACGGCATACAATGCCCGTTGAGCCAACAGCAGCAACACAGCACTGTTCATCTGATTCGTCTGCTCAGCAAGGAGTGTTGACTGGCCCAACTGCCATGCCGTCAGTCCACTGGCGAAGAGCATAGAAAAATCGCTACCCCCGGCTAACTCCGCATTAACGAACTCTCGCAGCGCGGCCATGCGGCCGGTATCGTCGGCCGCTGATAGGAAATATATGAAGCCCCGACAAAGATGGCGATAACGCCGGTCGGAAGAGCTGCTACCTCCTTGGAAGGCTGCAATGGCTGCCAGCCTGTCCGAGGCAAGCCACAGTGACACCCCTGTCTGATAACTCAACTTGCCCTGCACGAGAAACGCCCCCAAGTGTGTTTTCCACTACATCATATTTTCTGTATCATATCACCTGTTCCTGCCCGGCTCTACTGATAAAGATAAATTCCGAGGTAATTCGATCATCTACGGCTTAAATCGCTAGAACAGTCGCTACGCAAAGGAAAACGAGATGGCGGCAGCAAGCTTCCGCTATCTCGTGCAATTTGGGCTAGATATGATATGAACAGAATGAGATCTATAACATGCCCAAGGCGTCGCCAAAGATTTTGGTCAGCTCACCCAACAGGACGGAGATACGGCCGGCAACCACGTTACCGAACGAAACCCCGAAGGTGATCATCATGATCCAGCGTCCGACCATGCCAAAGCTCTTGATCGGCTTTGACTGAGGAATCGAGAACAAGAAATAGGTGAGCACTGCCAACAGGCCGACTACGGCGATAATCGCGTTCAGAGACTGGCCGAAGGTAGCTCCTGAGAGGGAGTTCATGGCGCCGATGCTCTGGTTGATTACCTGCGTGCGCACGGAGTTATAGATGGACTGACCGGTGCCGACGCCAACCAAGAAAGCCACTGGCCAGCGGCTAAGCCACGCCATCGACGGGACGAAGCGCGCATATAGCATTACACCAAGAATCAGCGGCACGAATAACAGCAACTGCTGCTGATGCACCAATGGGTTCCAGCCAAAACGATAGATGTTGCCGATGGCCATTCCCAACGCGTGGCCGGCGGTGCTGCCGACGAAAACGTGCTCGGCTATCCGGAAGGCCGGATTCTCTTTATACAAGAAGGACCACATGCCTAGGATTGCTGCCACCGTCGTCCAATGCCATATATTCATCGAGATGTTCATCATTTCACCTCCTCAAATAACGGATGGGCTATGCTGCTAGTTCTTCTTGCTGAGGAAATAGCCAAGGTTACCCAAGACGATAAAGCCGATGATCAGCAGATGCCCCATGGATTGTGCATCCATCATGGCCAGGCCGCGACCTGGTTTGTTAATCAAGAGCTCATATTCTGCTGATGCCCGTAGACCGCCCAACAGGCCTACCATCTGCCCTGAGTTGTAGTAAGGCATGGCCGAAGGCACACTGACTGTGACTACGCCGGCGGCAAACTTGATACCCATCGGGTCAACCGCCTGACGAATCCACCAGACAGGGTCATTAGAAGTGAACTGATGAACGAAAGCGAAATCCTTGACCGTCTTGATGCCTTGCATCATCGGCAGATCCGCTACCTTGTTACCGCGAGTGTCAGTCGGGATGACCTGACTATCCAGAGCAAACAGGCGGATAGCGTTCTCTTCGCCCGCCATGTAACCCAAGTTGGCAAAGTCCTCGCCATACTTGTAGCCGCGTTCCTCCAGGCCGGCGATGATCTGGTCGGCCATCATCGGCCCCTCGGGTGCAAACGATACTGATACCCACTTGATGCCGCGGGTGGTAAGATGATCTACCACGACAGTCGGGACCACATGGGCGTCCAGACCAGCGCCAGGGCTGTAGTCAAAGGAGAGCAAGACTACATCCTTCGCCGGATCCAATTCCTCGATGATGTTATAGACTGCCTCAGTCATCGGATTCACCTGCAAAGGCATTCCGAGCGGTGAAAGTAGAGGAATAATGGTCACCACGAGCAGGAGCACGTAGATGATCCTGCGGTCGATGTTCTGCAGTTTAGTCCAATTCATCTCCAGGCACCTCCTTTCTTAATTACTTTGAATTACAGCGAGCCACCAAAGTGGCCTCGTTCAATACCGAGTAGAACGCGCAGACTGATCACGAAACTACCGATTGCCGCACCGATCAAGATGCCACGCTGTCCAGTCATGTTGGGCACGTTCATCAGCCATTGTTGAAGGGCAGGGAACTTGCTCCAAATCTGAGCGCCGATTGGCGCCGCGCCTAGCATTACTACCACAGCCGCAATCAACAGCACCGTAGCTTCCAGACTACGGGCGCGGAAAGCGCGGTAGGAAGCCGAGGCAACGTAGAAGGCCAGACAAGCCCAAATACCCGATGATAGCGGAGACAAAATATGGTTATAGATCAGAGCATAATTGGCAGCCGCAGTCGCATCGGTCGGGTTGATCTCCACGTATGCCCGGAAAATAGCGTAGACCGCCATGGTCACCATCAGGATCAGGCTGTAGACCCAACCGTCACGCTTGCGAGTGATATTGCGGCCATGTACGCGGGCCAAGTTGACCGATGCCAAGCCGATAGCAAAAGCAGCGACGATGGTCATCCACGGGCTGATGTGGTTCCGGAAGACATCCGGCAACGGCCCGGTGGTGATCGAGCTGAGCATAACGATGATACCAACCACAAAGGTAATCAGCAAAGGAACTTCTTTTCGCACGAGTTGCACCTCCTTCTAGCAAAAAATTTACATAATGGCCTCTGCGGGCTCCGCTTACTTCACCAGCAATTCTTGCACAAAGCGACTACCGGCGGTGGTGAGGAGAGTGCCTAGGACGATAGTAGCCATCACGGCCAACTTGAAGTAGTCCTGAGCAGCGATAGCGCCCATCTTCACATTGTCGCTGGACAGGTAAGCGCCAGAAGCAAACAGCTCTTCGCCGATGATTGTGTAGTCACAAGCAGCCACGAAGAAAGGAAGCTGGGTGGTTGATGCGGTGATAGCCACCTGCATGGCACCGATCTGCGCCCCTGCCTCAGCCAGAAGCAACGACTCACCCATAAACAGACCTGCCATGATGTTGGCAGCGGCCTGTTCACGATGCAGGAATCCAACCACGCCAGAGGTATAGGCGTCCTGGTTGTTGGAGATAAACCGCACCGTATCCTCCCGATACATGTCCGGCTTGCCAGCAGCCAGGAAACCTTGACGTACGGACTCCTGCGCCAGCGGGAACACGTTCGGCTGACGGATGGTCACTACCAGCTGTGCGTTGTACTTGGCTGCCAAGTTGGTTACATAGGAAAGGATCTCCAACGCTGCGAAAGTCTCGGCGGCGTTGGTGGCCACGATGTCACCCAAGCCAGGGGTGAAGTGGACCGGCTTACCCATCTCAGTGGCGCGCCCTACGGATTCTTCAATTGCTTCCAATCCAGCGATCGCACGCAGCTTAACGTTTAGCGTGCCCTTTCTAGAAGCATTGATTACCCATAAACTCATAGCCGCCAATGCCAACCACATCCAAAAACCAAATACATGACCTTGAACAATACCCATTCTTTTCACCTCCTAAGTTCTAAAATAAGCATCCTTGTGTTAGACAACGATTTGCTTGCACAAAGATGCTCTCTGTTATGGATATTCTACAGAGACTGGGCATATCCTTCTATTTTTCTGATTCGCGAAATGTTGACATTAGTCGTATACAATCAGTCAATTCAAAACAGAAAAAGACACTCCCCAGTTCTCCCTACGGGCAAAACAACAGCCAGCCACCTCAACACTCTGAGATGGCTGCGCGCCCCCATAACGACTCGCTACCGCAAATCTGCACCCCTGAAAACCTGTTGCGCCTGCTAAGGGAGCTTCGTCAACTGGTCCAACGGAAACCTGAACATCCCCAATTCTGGGTCATATTCGCCGATTACTTTCCGCGTAACGTAGCCCTTCTGCTTGGCCCAAGCTCCCACGGCTCCCGAAGAGACCACCGCGGAACTGGACTTGCTGCCGGTGGAGACTTTTAGTCCACCATCCTCCTTGCTGGCAGGGCTAATCACAAAGGTATTCTCCTCCATCACCCCCATTTTCACATAATCGATCTTCTTCGCCTGCAAAGCCCGGGTGAGGCTGGCATTTAGCCGCACCCCTCTCGGTTTGAGGGTGAAAGTAAGCGTAAGGGGCTTATCAACCGTACTTCTTTGACCTCGCTGCAGCTGTTCAAACCATTCAATCTCCATCCTATAACTCCCCCAGTTCTCCATGTTCTATTGTGGAACTTATTTTACTCATATT
>CAYVCY010000096.1:0-8192 GCA_964450265.1 uncultured Clostridia bacterium | reverse complement strand
AGCGATTTGGAGAGTTTTATTGTTAGTTGCCATTAGGTTCATGCTCCTCCGGTGGCGCTGGCATGCTTGCATGGATAAAAACTTTTTCCGGCTTCATGTACATACATGCACTCGCATGTTCGCCCAGAGATTAGGGCGAAAGATTAGGGCGAAAGATTAGGGGGGGCTCTCTCGCCGAAACGGTCGTTCAAGAGCTACAATCCCGTAGACAACGAGTTGCCAATATGGAAAATTCTGTGTCATCTATCTCACCTTAATCTTTTTCCTTCAGTTCAAAGGAGACCGTCACGGTATATGGCACTGTGATTTCTTTTGGATTTATCCCAATATGCTCTGTAGGAAAATCCGCTTTTCGCCCCATCACTCGTATGCCAAAGTTAAAATGCGACGATCCTGCGCATCCAATCGTAACCACATCACCAGCCTTTTTGCCTGCAAGCGCGGCTGATTTGTTGGCCTCTACCCGGGCATTCTTCTTGACAGCATCAATCATCAGAATACCATCAGCCTGTCCGTATACGGTCACGTAGGCCACGTCAGGCTTGACCGTTTCCTCGGCTTTTCCCGTGACGCTGATCAAGTGTTCCCGGCCAGCAGCATAGGCTGACATGCTCATTGTCGTAGCGAGAACGATGGCGATTGCTGTTAGTTGTTTCATCTTTCGTTTCCTTTCCGTTGTTGTTAAACGTCACTCCCTGGGTGTAACCGTTAAAACGTTTCCTGCAGGAGATTGTGCCTTTTCCATCTTGCGTTTCGAGACCTTGGCAACAATCCAGAACACATATTTCGCACACGAACTCGCGACAGTTTGTTCGCGGGCTCGGTTCGCGGTTAACTAATCGGCGAACGCGATCTTCACCGTGTTGGAGTAGAGCGGTTCTCCGCTGTCCGCAAGAAACCCTAATTTGAAATCTATTGGAACTCCGGGTTTCGTGCGGCACTCTTTAGGCAGGCGATCGGCCGCCATCTCCATCGGGAAACTGTAGATTGCGCCTGCCACCAGATAGACCTCGCACGTTTCCTGTGGCTCCTTGTCACTTGTGTCACGCAACCCCATGCCTGTGTCATCGAACTCGACAAGGGCAAACATGTCTTTTACGCAACACAACTTGCGGTGCGGGCAGAGGGCCATACGATAGGGTGTAGCTCCCTTGTTATGAATCTCGACGCGCAGGAGGATGCTAGAATCCTTGCGAACAGTCGTTTCAACAATCTGAATGGTGATCGCGGGGGGCGCGCCTTCGCTCTTTCCGGTTGTGGGCTCATCCGCTGTCAGCGGATGAGTCAGTCCTATAATCGCCAGGCTTGCCAGCAGGCTTGTCATGTGTCGGTGCAGGTTCATACTCGATGGACTCCTTTATTGCTCATTGGACCCGTTTGTGTAACATCCACCCGGCACTGCGGGCGGCAGCGGTTTGAAGTGCTTGGTTGCCGACAATCTGTTCGGTCAGGTCGACAGGTCGGGGGAGCGCCCTGTCGCCCTGGGTCGTTGCCCACACCAGGGTCAGGCGGTCGCCGCTGCGTTCCAGGCGCTCTGTATGCCGCTGTGGGATGCGCTTCGCGAGTGAGGCCGCCGAGTTGCGGACGGTCGGCGGCATCCTCTCCCGGTGAACGGCTGAATTCAGGATCATTCGGACACGCCTCCGGAGGGACTGGTCGAGGGCGTGCTGAACATGATCTCCGTCAGAGCAACAGAGGGTATGGACTTCTTTCCGTGAGAATCCGTACCTTCATCCCCTGTCAGTTCCAAACGGAAACTGGTCGTCGTAACTGTCTTGCCAAAGCGGTAACGCTGAGGCGCAGCCAGATCATGTAAGCGGCACTCGTGCCGGTTGCCGTTGTCATCAACGAAAGTTACGGCCAAAGGCAGGGGGTTGTGAGGCCACGGTAAAATACGGCCATTGCTGGCAGTTAGCCCGCCACACAGCACGACCTCGTGAATCGGCGTGAGCCCCTGAAACTCGAGTTCTATCCACGCCGGCGCAGGTTCTGGCGCCGCCACCCACCAAGTGTCAGCACGGCCATCGGTGGCCCCTTGCGCTGAGTAGTGCTTGCCGTTGACGACCATCTCCGATGAGGCTCTCGTACTCATGACCGGCACGACACTCTCGTCACGCAACCAGTCGACAGCCGCCTGTGTCACCGAAGTGCGCACAACGGCCGTATTGGCATGGGACTCGCTTGTGCGGTGCAAACGCCAAAAGGTCATGTCATGGCTGATCAGCATGACTTCACGTTCACTGAGCGGAAACATAGCGGTGATGTTGGGAGCCTTGCCGTCGGGGCGCATGGCAACCTGTATAGGGGGACCGTTGCCCCGGCGATGGATCCATATCTCGCCCTTCGAAATATGGTGCCACTTACCAGCGCTGCCGCCCGTGACCCTACTGGTCCCCTTCAACCCGGCCGTAGAAACCGCTTCAGGACCCATAATGCATGCCAGCCATACGGGGAGATGAGATGTGCCGTAGGCCGGCAACATCTTGTCAAAAAGCGAGGTGGAGAGCAGCATTTGGGACTGTTTGGTGCTGGGAGAGAACAGCCAGGCACAGGATGAGGAATTCTGCACCAGGATGTCATCGTTTTGCCAATGAAGCGTGCCTACGTCAACGCCCAAGAAGTCTGGATTGGCCACGCTCGGTACAACCCGCTCCGCCGTGCCCTGTTGCGGATCGAAGCGCCACAAGCCCCCCCTGTCAGAGCCCCGCCGAATGCCCAGCCAAACGACTCCGCGCGCATCGTCTCCCAGAATACCCGTAACATCGTAGGGGTCACCGCCATTCAAGGCACAGTCGTCAGCCATGCTGCGGTGGGACGCAAGCAATTCAAACCGGCCGGGGGGTGCCGGATCATAGCGGTACAACCAACCGCCAGGCGCTTGCTGGTCGGCGTACCAACAATATATTTTGTCGCGACAAGCATCCAACGCCACGAGCACGCCGCTTGGTGCACCTTTCGCTTGTCCGGCGATGCTGCCACTATGCAAATCGAAAACAAACAATCCATCGGCACCCACGCCCAGGCCGATCATGGAATCGGTGACGGCGATGCCGGAAATAAAGATCGGTTTTCTATCGAGCTTGCTGAAGGCCGGATGTACGTTCTTTACCCATGGCCCGGGCTCCAGCGGGCCCTCAATAGGGCCGCTGGTGATGCGGAGGTTGAAACAGCCCCTGACGGTTGATGGGATGCCCCACACGCAGTAAAGTTTGCTTCTCCTGAATGCGGCCAGCATGAGGCCCCGGGCCTCTTTATACGGTTTCAGGTTCGGCAGTGGCTCCATAACATGAGACGAATCAGGCGGGCGTGTTGCCTTACTCGTGCGCAGGACGAGACCATCGGCCATCTCTTGCAGTAACTTGCGGTTATTGACCAATCTCTGGGATGCGAAGCCCCTCGGCAATGCGTCCTGTTGTCGTTCAAAAAAAGCATCCGCCTGACGCAACCAGGCCAGTGCGATCTCGGGCGATTGGTGTTCCAGCACACGCAACCAACCATACCTGCCTATCCCCAAACCATAGTTCAACCACAAGTCCAAACGCTGGACGTCGTTTGCCGCAACTATTTCATCAATGATGGGCGCCATTAATCGGTAGAACTTATCCCAGAGCACACGTTCCTCCTCGTATGGCAGTTTTGCCTTATCAAGCAAAGATATGCAGCCGTGCGCACACCTGACAAGCGAGCCGTCCCCTGCTTGCCGGATCGGATCTGCGAGCGGTATATCCCTGATGCGTTTCATTGCCCGAACCGCCAGATCGGGAGTCCAGTGGCCGCTTCTAAAATCGATGAGGTGGGCACACAACGCAAGTGAGGCGTCCTCCGAATCACGCATCCATCCCAAGGCGCGCGTCACGGCATCGGGCGTGTGACTGTCCCGATAAGGCGTGTAGCCGTCCGAGGCTGTCTCGAAACAAGATTCGGCATGATAAAGAAATTTTAGTATCGGACCTTCGTCCACCATCGGCGTGATGACAGGCGTGGTGTGCGGCGGCGATGGAATTGGAGCGGGGGGCCGTCGTGCCAAAGCGACGATGAATTTGGCGTATTCTGCCCATTCCTCGGGCGAACGGCACCAGTTTCGGCAACCGTGCAGTGCCTCACCAAGCACAACTGCCCATTTGTTGGCGTCACCCTCCGCAGCCAGAACCTGCAGAATATAGGCGAACGTCTCGCGCTGCAGGCGAATGCTTTCTTCGCTCATCCGGGGAGAAGCTGTACCGGCTTGCGATGGCGGCACGCGCAGCGGAAAGTCAAACACATTAGTCAATGTTCCAGCGCGGCCTGCGGCTTGGTGTGCGGCCAGTTTGGCGCGCCAAAACCTGTGCAACAGCTCGAATCCTCGTTGCGTGCCAAGGTTAAGAGACGCAGCTAGAAACAGGTGGGAAGGGGTTGGGTCCAAGGCATACGCAGCCTCGGCCGCCTGGCGTGCGCCTTCGGGGTCGTTCCAGCCTCTTCCATGATGCGTGGTCGGTTGCAGCGCAAAAAGCGCGGACGGATTGCCGATGAAACTTGGCGCGATTGCGCTCAGCTTTTCTGCGCGCTGACGGAACAGTTGCGCTTCGCTGGCACTAGAGAGTGCCGAATCGGCGCTAGGGGGCTCGGCCTTGATCGTATCAAGAACCGCCCCGAGCAGGAACTGGCGGGCGCGCAGGGTGTCGCCGGTCGGCAGGTCGAGTGGCACGGTCGCGGATGGCGTGCCGTCCGGATAGCGGAAGACCAGGTTAAGCCGGTTCGTTTCGGATGTAAGCCTGCGGACGCTGATCTCGATGGCGACGGATGCAGCTTGAATGGCAAGTTCCGTGGAGGTGAGTTCAGCTTCACCTTTTAGGTGCCCGATCTGCGCGCGTTCGACAAGGCTGATCGAGGGTGATGCGTCTAATCCCGACTCCAGCAGCCGCAGATGCGCTTCGGCCCAAGCCTGTAGGCTGGCCAGCGGCTCTTCGCTGCGGAAACTCATCACGGAAACGTAACGACGGTCTTTCGCGGGCACCCTCAGTTTCTCACGCACCAGGGCCCACTGACGCTTGAGGGCCGTGGAGTCGTCCGCCAAGTCATGGACCGTCTCGTAGGACGTCAGCATGACCATTCCAGTGCGGCTTTCGACGTAACGCACTCGGATGTCCTCGCCTTTGCCGGAGCTCTCCACAAACAGGAACACATCCGCACCCACGATCTGCCCCAAGCGTACCACGGCCTCAGAGTCATCCATTCCCTGCAGAGACTGTTCGGCCAGGATGCGGTCAAGTGTCTGACGCTCGACCAGTTCCAGACCGGCTTCCGCCGACGACCTCGCGATGATCAGGTCGACGATGCCCGCATGAGGCGCAAATCGGCCCTGAACACCCATCACCGCCAGACGCAAAGGAGCTGTGGGGCCTTCAGTCTCCGTGCCTTGCCCCGCGCCGTCGGTCGGGCTTGCATGCGCTACGATAAACCCGAGCCATAGCACCAGGCTTGCCGCGCAACACGCGAGCCACACCCCATGAGCGTATCCTCTGTGCTTCGTTGGTAAGTTCATTTCATGCAATCCACGTGTGAATCTAAAAGAGCATGCAAATCGGTTTACAACATGTGTGTATCGTGTTTCCTCTTTTGTTGCTCATTTCACCAGCTTCGGCAGTATCCGCTCGGCGATGCGGGCGGCGGCGTTTTGCAGCGCTTTCTTACCGGCAATCTGTTCGGTCAGATCGACTTCCACGGCGGTCTCGCGGTCGATGGCCACAACTTCGCCGCTCTTACGGTCGATGGCCTTGATTTCGACACGTGCCTTGACGCTGACCAGATTGCCGCGGCGCAGACCGAATTCGCTGAACCCTTCGCCCACGAGCTTGATATCGGCCTTGTCCGCATCGGACCGGTCGAGCACCGTGAAACCAGTCTCCCGGCAGAAGAGCGTCAATTCCGTCTCGGCGGCTGGATCGATGACCATCTGACCCACATGCCGCTCGGCAATGGCAACCGACACCACGGGGCGTTTGGCATCGCCCAGCGCACGGTTGAGCGCCGCAATCCGGTCTTCCAGCTTGATGTTAGGCGCGATCAGCAGGCTTGCCTTCTGGGTGACGGTCTCGGCCACTTTGGCGGCCAATTGCGTGACCAGCGGTGCCAGATCGTCGCGAGCCAATCCCTTGACTGAAGCGCCGAGGACACGCGTGGTCTCGGTGCCGATGACTTTGGCCACGATGTACAGTTCCTTGTCGACCTCGAACACCGAGCCGGTGATCAGCACTTTGGCGCCGGTCAGCGAGCCGATCTTGACGGCCTGGGCGGGATTGACCATGCCCGAGGCCGAGAGTTCCTGTTCGCTCAGGGTCTGCTGCAGATCCTGACGGTCGACCAGCCAGAGTCCGTCGTTGACGGCCAGTTCGGCAAAGAGCAGATCGGCGATTTTGTCGGCCGTTCCCTTGACCGCCACGCCGCGTTCGGCGAAGGCCAGGATGGCAGCGGGTACCGGTTCGACCGCAAGCATGGCTGCGGTCTCTTGCGGTGCATCGGCCGCATCCTGCGTATTCGGCGCTCCGTACAGTGAGGTGCCGAGGACCGCCCAGGCGGCCAGTATGATCCAGGTTCTGTGTGGTGTGTTCATGTGCTTACTTCTCCTTGTTCAACATTTCCACCAGCAGCCATCGGGCCGCAGGTGCGGTTTCCCAGCAGGCGATGACCCCCAAGCCGCAGGCTGTGAAGGAACCGCCGGACGCCGCATCGGTCCAGTGAACGGCCTCACAGCCGGCCTCGGGAGTGACATCGAAAACGGCTTGGTCGCGTACGCCGATGAGTTGAAAACGCGACCGTATGGCGCCATGCGGCGGCCATCGTTTGAGATCAAGCTTGTAAGTCGAACCGCCACGGAGCGGGGCGCGCAAATTTTCGCCGGCCGTTCCCGCCGTGAGCTGCGTCCAGGCGGCGGGGAGGCGCAATCGCCCTTCGGTTGGCGCCAGCAGCAGCACGCGGTTGCCCCGTGCTACGCTGGTCATCAGCGCTTCCCACAGACCACGTTCAGCATCCAGCGAAAGGCCCTCGCCCACGACCAGGGTTATATTGGTCATGGCGGCCAGAGGTTCCAGACGGATGGCGGCGGTGAAAGGGATCGCGATAGAGCGGAAGGCGGCTTCGGTGCGTCCTGCCGGATCGTAGAGCCAGATATCGTGCGGGGCGGCGGGATTGCGGCCGGAGGGTAGCGGTTGTTCAGACAGAGCCCAGAGTGTACTGTCAGTTCGCAGTGGTAGTCCCTGTTTCGACCCGGCCCGCAGGGTGACTGTGAGCGGTAGCGCTACGCCGGGCTTTATTTCAGGCAGGGCGACAGGCAGTCTAATGATGTTATCGGCTTCAGTGCGCACGGTGCCGCTGGCCAGCGTGCGGTGGTCTTTGGTCACACGGAACCAGACCGCTTCGCCCGGATTCAAGCCAGAAATATCGCGCACGACCACCGTTTCCCGCCCCGCAAAGGCATTTCCGGCCGGTTCGACGGCGCTTGCGGTAGATCCGAGAGTGAGCAGGGCGGCCAGCGCCGCTAGCTGAAGGCATGCAGCATCGCGTGGTGTTACGAGGCGCATGATTGGCCGTTTGCCACGGTAGGGCAGCGGCTGCCTGTCACGGCGTAGCCTTTGGCGCAGACGGATCCCTGCCGCGCAGCAGTTGTATGGCGTTACGAAGCGCATGGCTGATCTCCTGCCACTGGGCCGATGGTTTGCAGTAAGATGTATTCGATGCCTTCGTGCCGTACGCGGGTCACTTTGCGTGTGGTGCCGAACTTCAGTACTTCGCTGGTTTCAGCCTCGATGGCGAGAGGGGCATGCAGTTTCAGGCGGCTCTCGACCAGCGCCGCGCCACCCTCGAGTCGGTAGAGCCAGAGTGCCAGGCGATTATCCGGCATGCTATCCGGATTCATTTCCAGGATGGTGTTGGCGCGGGCAACCGCATTGGCCTCCCAGATACGGTTCCAGGAGCCATCTTCGGGGTTCCTGGCCACGATGACGACGCGCACGACCAGCGGTTCGCCATTCAACGGCATTTCGGCCAGGCCCAGCTCGGCATCGCCGCCGCTTTGCGCGACCCACTGCAGGTTGGAACCGAAAACACGTTCGGTTTCACGGAAAATACGGGCCATTGAGCAGCGGCGGCCGGCAAACAAGCCGCTCTCCTCGCGCAAGAGCGCTACTAACGGGTCATAGGTTTGTGCCATAAAGCGC
>CAYVCY010000095.1:0-8224 GCA_964450265.1 uncultured Clostridia bacterium | reverse complement strand
ATGAATCAGAATAAGGTGTATAATCACCAATATCTTCTATGTCAAAATGAGCATTCTTAAAACTTGAAATTTCCTTTTTACTCAATGGTTTAAAAGGTTTATAATTTAAATTTTTATAATATTTTTCCCGCTCTTTGCTCTTATATTCCTGTTCTTGTCCAAATGAAAGAACTGGAATCAACAAAATCAATAATATGGTTATATGTTTGTTCATGGTCTTTTTATTATGCAACACAACGGATTGGCGGTATGTTTTTGTTGCCGATTTTGAAGCACTGTCCTGTCAAGTTACACGAAAGTTTATTAGATACAGAAACGCTGAAACCCGCACTGTCTCGGCAATAAAATATACCGCCTGTTACAAGCTGGCCGTTATTGTCTCTCGTTATTCTGTCTTTCATTTTTGCTGCTTCTTTTCTGTCTGCCGTGCGTTGGGGTAGGCAAGCTCTTTTGCAGGTTTTGGTTTTAGCGTTAGCTGGTGCGACCTGCAAATGTGCTTGCCTACGAAGCGTTGGCTATTTCATCATTAATAATTCTCTGTCAACTCCCCGAATATATTCCCACTTGTCAGTATGGTATTTATTAGCTACCTCTGTCAAGTCTGCAATGTTGTAATATGCAAAGATTGTCTTGTCCAGGTTTTTAATGTTTATTTGCTTTGTATTATGCACTACCGCAACCAACTCTAAAATATCTGCGATTTGTTCTGCCGATATGGTTGTTTTACTTACTTGCTCATAGTTGTTCATTGATTTTGCTTCTAAAATTCCAAAATCTGTCAACGTTTTTAGAAATGCTCTTGTTGAACGTTTTACAATTTCTGTGTCCCCGTATGATTCTGTCATTTTTTTTGTCAAAGCAACTGAACTGACTTCCTGTGAAGCGTCAAAAATTTTATAAAACATTTGCGTGAAATATTTCAAAATCTCATAGTCAAGAATAAACATTGCCATGTAAATTGGCTTCATGTATTCAAAATCGTGTTTCTTGGTTAATTCTATAAGCAGATTGTTTTCAATAATGGTTTTGCTTTCCTGAAAACTATAAATGAAAGTCCGAAACAAAACTGTCCTTGTTTTTCTTCTGCCGTCTTTTCCGGTTAGTTCAACAGCTATTTCATTGTATGCATCATAAAACTCTTCCGGTTTTATCCCGACTTTAATGTTTTTTAAAGTTTTATATATCCACTCCGGTTTGAGTGGTCTGTCATATCCCATCATAATCATTTGAAACTATTTATAAACATTTTGATAAACTCTGGTTTGGCTGTTTCATATTCTTCAAAAGTGTAACCAGTCGTGCTTCCTGTAAGATAAGTATTGTAAAGTTGGTTTTCTCTGTCAACAACATTGCTCAAAAGCGTAGGATTAATAACTGTTGAAACTCTATCTCCATTATCATCTTTTAGATGTTGGAATTGATTCATAAAAAAGTCATCATTGGAGCCTGATTCTGGTGCGATGTGAAACAAATCAATATCATAAGTTTCTTTACCTTGAAATGTATCTAATCGACCAACGTACATTCCCAAAATAAACGGCTGCTCTGTACTGCCTGAATAGATGAAATCAACAGAATGAATTTTTGCTTGCAAATCATTTACATAACCCTGTGGGAGAAGAGAAAGAACTTTGGCTAATTCAGTGGGATTTGCTCTTTTAGAAAATGAATAAGCAGCCATCGGGTCAAAATTACTTAATCTTGACCTCAAATCATTTATCTTAAAAGCATTAGGAAATATTCTTTTTTTGCTCATACTTTTGTTAATTTGATATACGGTACAACCATTTCTTCAACAGTTATTCCACCGTGGTTTACTTCAATTTGGTTTTTGTTGGCGAACATGGCTCTGCCTTCCGGTACAACCAAAATTTTACCTTCAACAAACGGAATCTTTACTTTCCTTTCGTTAATTAAATCCTTAGTTTCTTTGTTGGCAATTACTCCTCGTTTTGCAAAATCATCAGAAAGATATTTTTCGAATCGTTTTCCATTGCCTTTTGCAACCATTGAACCGTGGTCTGAGCAAATGTAAATTTGAAAATCATTTTCTAACAATGCTTTAAAATCTTTGATTACCGTTGATTTTTCAAGGTATGCCTGCAATGATTTAAAATACAATCCCTTGCTTTCAGTATTTGGTGGAAACTGAGCTGAATGGCTTAAATCATCAAAGAAATTGTACAAAATACTGATATAATCATAGCCGAGTAATGTATCTGAATTAATTTCATCACCTTCAACAAAGTACTTCGTTTGTTTATTTTTGAAATAATCGGCAAATACCTTCTCTTCTGTTTTCCTGCCGGGATATTTCAAATTATATACATCCGTATTCCCCTGATAAATTGCTGAACGTGAAATCGAAGTTAACGAGGGCAGGAGTGTGAAAACAGCAGTTTCTTCAAATTTGAAATCAAAGTATGTTAAAAACTCTTTAAGTAAATACCACTCTGCAAAACCCATACAATCAAAACAAACCAATGCGGCTTTCTTTTCATTATCTGATTTTATGTTGGCAAGTATTTTATCAACGGTTTTGGGTTTTTTATCTGTTGAAGCATAAAATGCTTGTTCCATTCCATTTGAATTGATGAATGCATCTGAGAAAGCATCAATCTCCGGAATTAAACCTAAATATTCAGAATCGTTGGTTTTGTAGGATAGGTAAATCAGTTCTGCCCACAAACGCGATAATTCTAAAACATTGGTTGCATTTGCTTCTTGTTCTGTGAGTTTTTTGATTTGATTTGATAGTTTTGATAACGCATTTTTGGACGCAAACTGTTTCGACTTTTTTAATACTACTTCTAAATCTTTTGCTGATAAAACCTGATGCTGATTTGTGGCAAAAACATAATCCAGAATTTCAATTATCTGCTGTGGTTCAGCTTTTTTTAATGCCTGATGAATCGTTCCATTTAGTGGTAAATCGGAATGTGAGAAAACAAAATGCTCCACCTTATTCAGAATAAAAGCAGGAATTTCTTGTTTGGTTGTAATAATTAAAACCTGTTTCTCGTAGTCCACCAAAGGGCGAATTTCAGAAATCTTATCGGTTACTTTTACTTCAACGTTTTTACTGGAAAGCCATAATAAGTAATTAGCAGAATGCAAAACTCCGGTTTGGTCTGTAACCAAACGTGGTAAATTGTTCTGATAATTCAGTTTTATATCTATGAAATCCTGCCAGTGCATAGTTTATTTTATTCCTTCTACCATAATTTCGGCAGCTTCAACAAAGTCGTTCAGTTCTCCGTTGTTTTCGAGAATTGAATTATCTAACTTTTTGGCAATGCTCAAAATATCGGCAAAGCGTTTTTCCTTATAACACAATTCAAAACCGTACGCCAAAGCTTCTTTGCGAACCAGTTTAATCTTACCTTTTTGCGTATGAGCTTCAACCAATAAAGTTTCAAACTCACGTTTTAATGTTCTGTTTCTCTTTTCAATTAATGAAATGTGAGTTTCTTTTGAGGTTGGGGTAGAATAAACCTCACCATCAAAAGAAAAATTCTCTTCAAGTAATATTTTTAAATCGGGAACAATATCGCCTCTGATGTTTGATAATTTTGTGTAAGCAGTTGAAATATCAGAAAAACTTTTAGGCTCATTCAGGAAGTTCTGTAACCAAAGAATTGCTGACTTTTCATCAATTATGAATAATAGCATGTTACCATCATTCCTTGAATCACCTTCCAACTTCATTTGCTTTTTAAAATATTCATATGATTCAACCTGATGCATGGTAAACCAGAAACCATCTTGAGTAATGAAATTCTCAAATAACATTTCATAAAAAGACTTAGCATCAAGATTAATTTGATAACCTTTTTGAAGATAATAGGCAACCATCTTTGAGAAGAGCATTTTTTCAGTTCTTTCTATCATTGGTTGTGGTGGAAGATTTTCTAAAAACGATTGAATAAATTCCAATTCAACATTTGCCCCTGCTTGCTGGATAAATTTATGAGTGAAATTTGCATTAGGTTTATAAGCACTTATCATTAAATCATTTGCTACCGAGTTTGGCGAAACATTAATGATAAAACTACCACCTTTATTTTTTAAAATGGAAGTGTGAGCAATTACAAAACCTGCTTTAGTTAATGATTCTTGTAAGCCGTTCCAAATAATAGAACTTGAATTATGATATTCAATTGTTATCCATCTATTTGGTTTAAGTATTCTAAACAAATTGGAAAAGGATTTTCTCATCAGTTCATTATAATCACTTAAGCCTTTATTTTGAACTGAATTCATAATGGCTTCATCCTTCTGATTTGTTATAATTCCATTCCATGATTCGTACAAAAAGTTTAATTCCGAATACATTAAATTTTCACCAAACGGTGGGTCAACAAATATATAATCTATTGAATTGGAAGGGATATTTGAGAAATCCGTTGAAGATTGCGTAGAGATTCTGATATTATTCTTATCAAAACGGTGCAAATTGATTTCGTTTACTTTCTTAACTCTGTTTTTAAATTGCTCGAAAACTGGCACCTCCACATTTAAAGACGGTATATACCAATTGCCACTTATTGTAGCTATGTAACCACCACCACCATTAAAGTAATAGCCAACACCTAATATCGCTTTACGACTTGCACGAAGTAGTAAACTATTAAAAGTTATTTTTAGCTTATCCCTAATTTCAATTTTATCTACAGAATTTATTTTTGAAAATAATGCAGAAAGTGCATACAAATTTCTTCGTGTAAAAAAATGATGAACATTCTTATAACCCTGTGCTCTAATTGGTTGGTTTAAATTATGCCCTTCTGGAATTATATTAGTTGGATGCCAAAATGGAATATTTGTGCTATCAATTTTCTTAATTAATTCAAGGTCTGATTGGTCTGGTAGTTTTTTAAATCTCTTTTTTTTATATGTATATACTATTTCAACTGGACTCACTTTTGATTGTAAAAAATTCGTGTTTAATGAATTATCAACGACTTCTTCAAAAACTTTTTCACAATCTGACTTTTTAATACTGGCATTACAGCTTTTGCAATTAAATGGGTCATCCATTTTCTTTTCTTTTCTATTAAGCGCATAATCCCATAAAACAAATTCTGTATTACAAATTGGACAACGATAGTTTTCCGAAAAAATTATGCTGTTGATAACAGCCTTATCTCCATTGCTGTGATGTGTTTCATACAACCAACCAAGCTCTTTTTCTAATTCATCTAAAATATTGCCCGCAACAGTAAGGAATTTGTCTGAACTTATCGAAGTGTTGTAATTATAAGCTAAATAGGATGCGATAGGGGATAAATCCATTAAAATTGCTTTTCTCCCACTTTTTTGTGCAGCAATTCCAGTCATTCCCGAACCAGTGAAACAGTCCAAAACAAGGTCACCTTTTTTTGTGTAATGTTCAATATATTGTTGGATGGCATGAAACGGAGATTTTGTATGATAAGAATGAGCATTTGATAATTTGTCATTCTTATTGGTGTCAATATCATCTGTATAAGGTATTGAATTGTAATCATCCGTTTTCTCATCGTATGAAGTTCCATATTGCTCAACAAAATCTTTAATGTATGGATTTGGGCAGGCAGTATAATAAGGAGGCTGTGAAAGTGCCAAAATGTCCTCATCAGTTCCAATTGGAAAACCTTCAATCTTTTTTAGTTCGTCAAGTTTGCCGGCAAGGTCCTTTTTGTAATCAATATTTTTATCCATTGTAAAATGTTGGTCTGTTAGTCAATTTTAAATCTGGTCTCGTCTGATTTTTGTTGCTCCAATTGGTTTAATACATTGAAAAATGCTTTTCGCAATTGTTCAAAGGTCAGCAGTTCATCTTTTTTAAATAATTCATTAGTCAACTTCTCTTTGCTGAGTTTCACAATCTTAATATCCACAAATAGTTTGTTTATGGCATCAATAAGCTGTGGGGTAATATTTTCGGGTAATTGCGATTTTTTTATTATTTCCTGAATAATGGTTTTGTGTTCGTTGTCAATTTTTACAATCTCCAATTGTTCCGATTTCTTCTTTACCTCAGTAACGGTGATTTCAGCATATTCATTAAAAATGTTTTCAATGGTTTTGTCAATATTCCTGCTTTCAGTGGCAATTTCTTTATAGTTGCGTTCTACCTTCATAAAATTGCTGTTTGTATCGAAAGGAATATCGTAAAGTTTTTCAGCATCTACTTTTTCAGCGCGTAATTCCAATAAAGCATTCCATAGATTTACTTTCGATTGCAGCTTTTGTTTTAGGTTGCAATTTGCATTCGAGAGTATTTCTGCTTTACTGAATAAAGGATGTTTCCTGAAATTATCAAATACTTTCCAGTTTACTTTGTTACCAATGGTGTTCTGTAATGCAGGATAGTAAAACTCGGTTACATACAGCTTTTTAAAAGCATCAATTTTCCCTGAAATTGGGAAACGTTCGCTAAGTTGAATAAACTTGCTGAAATCTCTAACAATGGCAAGTGTGTCGTTATAGAACTGTTCCAATTTATTTTCAATGGTATTATCATCGCTTACAAAATCCTTGTTTGCTCTTAGAATTATAAGTGCATCATTCATGTACTCAAGACCTTTGTGTGTGGTTGAGTTGTACTCTTGCAATGCAGCTTTAAGATTGTCTAATGATGTGAGCAATTTTGTGATTTTTGGCAAGTCTGTTTTCAAGTGTTCCAGGCTGTTGAATTTAGCATGGTTTGAAATATCCATTGCTTGCCAGTCGATGGTTTTAATTTCGCTTAAAATCTGTTTTGCACTGTCAATATTCAGGTAAAGAGAAGATTTATTTTCAAGTTTCGAGATTAGAAATTCAACAGCAGTAATGTGGTCTGTAATTTCTTTTACTTTGGTTTTATACTCCACAAAACTTTCGTTTCGGTATTTCTCATGCAACATTTTTGCTCCGTTCAATCCCAAAGCATTCAACAGGTTTTGAGCAAAGTCGTAAGATAAATCTTCCTTTTTAACTACATAAACAATGTTCTCGAATTGGCTGATACTTTTAAACTTCTCTTTAATATTTGAGATGTCAATTTCATCACCACCTCTACCTTTTAATGTTACTTTCCCTAAAGTTGCCAAAACAATGAGCAAGAAGTAAACGACTTCGGGCTCAAGACCGTAAGGTTTTTTGTTTAGTTCAGTAACAATTTCCTTGTCAATATCTACCACCTTACCATTTTTGGCATAAACCAGGGTTAAAATAAGTTGAGTAATTTTATTCGAACCTACATCCGGGTCGCCATTGTCATTGAGAAGATTCAAAGTGTCTAAAAAGTTTTTACTTCTGATTGACAAAGCTCTGAAATTACCATTTGCCACTTCCTGACTTATGTGTGTCAAAGTTGAAATGATGTTGTTTGACGACAAGGTTTCGGCATATTTGGGATGTTCAGGAAATTCCTCATTAAATAGTTTGTCAAACAATTTTTCTTTCAGTTCTGAAACAATTTCAGATAGATTATTAAAGTCTTTGCCAAGGGTAGATTTTATTGAAATTTTGTTTCCATTCAAATCAGCTTCTGCAATGTTTTGAACCCACATTGCAATCCGGTATTTGATTCCTGGAACTACAACGCCAGCAGGATTTCTGAACCCGTTTACAGTTTCGCCAAGTCGTTTTGTCATTGCAGAAACCAACATGTTTTTACCAATCAGAGATTTTATTGCAACAATCCGTTTTATTATTTCTATATTCTCTTGTTTGCCAATGTTTAGTTTAATATTCAGTTGGTTTTCGTTGTATTTTACAGGTTTTTGGCTGCTGTATGGTGAAATGAAATTGATAACATAATCGGCATTGTCAACTGAAGCAATTTCCTGTCCTTTTCGTTGGAAAACAATAAAACCTTTTCTGAAAGATTTGACAGACATCCAAGTTGCTTCATCAATAAAAATATTGGGGCTGTTTTTATAATGCTCGCTGTCAAGAATCTCTTTTATCTGTTCAAATAAAACAGCTTCCTGTTTATCTTCGTCTCCGCCAACTGCATTTATTTCATTTTCTATTCTTTCATCCGGGTCTTGTCCGTCAATGGCAGGGTCGAATTTGAAATAATCATTTCCCGATGCTTCATCTTTTACAACCTTAATGTAAAATCCATCGGTAATGTTCTTGATTTTCTTAATAATCATTGCAACCTGCATAAAGGCTTCAAAAGAATTGTTTTGCGGAATTATCAGTAATTGCTCGGCAAGTTCTTTTGCGGTGGCTCCGTTTTGTCCTTTGC
>CAYVCY010000094.1:0-8575 GCA_964450265.1 uncultured Clostridia bacterium | reverse complement strand
CGACACCTAAGGCTGTACCCACCAACAGAGACACAAACAGCAAGAGCAGGACTGTTCTGATCGGAGTGTTCTTTGGGCTCATTTACTAGTCCCCTTTCATCACAACTAGCCAGCTATTTGAGCGCACAGCCAATCGCTCATGCTGGCTTTGAACCATTGTGCATAGTCCTTATTGCTGCTGGTCTCTCTCTCTTCG
This sequence comes from uncultured Clostridia bacterium, assembly GCA_964450265.1. Classification (GTDB taxonomy): domain Bacteria; phylum Bacillota; class UBA994; order UBA5500; family UBA5500; genus JAEZJZ01. The sequence goes on along the minus strand of CAYVCY010000094.1, from coordinate 8,379 downwards.
ACAAACCCAGACCATATTCCTGTCCCGCCTCATCGCTTCCTATCGTACCAGGCAGAAGTCTGGCAGAAGACATATAGCTAGGTCATTTGTTGACGCGGCTGCATGAAAACCGGTTACGGGTAATTTGCTCCAGGTCGTCTAGGTATTCGCTCGGAACGAATTATCCAGAAAGAAAAGTGCTCAAAGAAAGGGAAAGCCAGGCTGGATGTCAAAACTAATAGTTACTATTAACATTGTACACGAAGAATGAACTGGGGGGACCGACATGTGGCATGAAAACAATTTCTGGCTAGCACTAGTGTTAACTCTGTTTGCCGGGCTGTCTACCGGGATCGGGGGTTTGATCGCCCTGGTAACCAAGAAACTGAACACCCGCTTCCTATCACTGGCCCTCGGTTTCTCTGCAGGGGTGATGGTCTATGTATCCTTCGTAGATATCCTGCCCAAAGGCCAGGAGGCACTGGTCAGTGTATACGGTCCGATTAAAGGGTCCTGGATGGCTATTGCTGCCTTCTTTATAGGGATGCTCGTGATCGCAGTTATCGATCGCCTCATTCCTGAAGGGACCAATCCACACCATCCCTGTCCGCCGGACCAAGTAGGTTGCCCTCCGGAGGATCAAGATGACAGGGGATTACAGCGCATGGGAGTCATGGCTGCCGTGTCCATAGCTATTCACAACTTCCCTGAGGGACTGGCTACTTTCGCCGCCACCCTGCAGGATCCCCAGATGGGGGTGGCCATTGCGGTGGCGATCGCAATTCACAACATACCGGAAGGAATTGCAGTGGCAGTACCCATCTACTACGCCACCAAAAGCAGAAGCAAGGCGTTTGTTTACGCCCTGCTTTCTGGAGCATCCGAACCGGTGGGAGCGGTGGTCGGATACCTGTTGCTGCGGCCGTTCTTCAACGACGCGGTTCTCGGCCTGCTGTTTGCGTTTGTAGCCGGGATAATGGTCTTCATCTCACTGGATGAGCTGCTCCCCACCGCCCGCGCCTATGCTGAGGAGCACCTGGCCATCTACGGGACCATGTTGGGGATGGCGGTGATGGCTATCAGCCTGCTGCTGTTCATCTAGGTGAACCAGGGGAGAAAAAGCGAGGTGGGGCTAGGGGACTGGCCCTACTGTTCCGCTATTCGGAACGAAACTGGGAGCCTGTCCCCACCGTCGCTCCTCGCTTTGTCCCCTGATTCATCAGTGCTGCGACAGGGTGCCCAATTCGCGGCAGCGGCGCTCGATGCGCCGAAAGAGCGAGAAGCCTAAGGCGAAGAAGACGACCATGAACACAAACAGGATCAGCAGTTCGGTGTTTAACGGCAGCAGAGTATTGGTTCGCAGCAGATAACCGCGGATTGCGTCATAGGCATAGGTCAGGGGTAACGCTAAGGCGAGAGCCTGCATCGGCCGCGGCATCACTGTGATGGGGAAATTGCTCCCACTGAGGATAGTGAGCATGTTGCTGCTGATATCGATCACATTGTTGGCATTATTGCTGATCAGCACCACAGCTGCCAGCCCAAACCCAAACCCGTAAAGGGCAATGATCAATGGCACCAAGATCAATAACGCTGGTCCCGCAAAGCTGAAGAAGTTTACGCCGAACAGCAGCCAAACCATCGCGATCACCCCCACGCTGTTTAGGGTGGTCAGGAAGATGCTGAAGCAGGAACGGCCGATCAGCTGCACCAATACACTAGCCGGAGTCAACCAGTTGGACTCCAGCACACCGGCATCCATCTCGTTCTTCAACGAAAAGCCCATTCCCCAGGCCACCGCGCTGACGTAACTGGAAATGAGAGCACCCAGAATGTAAAAGGCCATGTAATCGCCGCTGCCGGTATAGGCAGCTAGACCGGGGTTGACTCCGTCCACCTGGAAGCTCTGGGCCATGAAGTACATCGGCGTAATCCACATCACCGGCTCCACCAGGCGCATCACTGCGTTTAACGGGTAACTGAGGAAAACCTGCAGGTCTTTGCGAAAGATGGCTGCTATCGCCATCAGAGCGTGACGCCATCCACTCACTCTGGTCATTATCTTCCCCACCTCCTAATACTGGCCCACGGTGCCACTGTTCAGCATGTGCCGCTGCACCCGGAAGAAGATGAGCAGGCCAGCTGCAAGCAGCACCGCCCCGGAAATGAGCAGATATTGCAGCTCAGACGAAACGGCACCGAGGCTACTGCCGGTGGCGATAGCCCTCACCGCATTGATGGAATGGGTCAGCGGCAGCGCCCGGGAGATGGCGGACATCCAACCGGGTAAGACGGCAATCGGATAAGTGATGCCAGCAAACACGGTGATCAGTCCTCGGGTGAAGTAGACGAACGAATTCGTCTCCTTAGCTACCAACACCAGGCTGGCGAAGATAATGCCGATGCCATAGATGGAAGGCACCGAGACAGCCACCACCGTCAACAGATGCCAGATGCTGCCCAGCATGCGCACCCCATAGAGGAATCGTCCGGACAGCCAGGAGACGCCGAGCATACCGAGGCACACCAACAGGTCTGCCCAAGCTGACCCAAGCAGCAGAAAGACCTTTGGGGCCGGGGCTAGCCAGTTTGATTCCAGCGTGCCTCGAACCTGCTCCTGCCGCAGTGAAGAGCCGAAGCCCCAGAGGATCATGTTGAACCACCACCAGAACATGGCTCCAATCACGATATAGCTGGTGTAATCATCCGTGCCAGCCAGGCCAGCAAAGGTGCTGACGGCCACGTTGTCTGGGCCGGCCAATGCCTCGCAGACAAAGATGTAAGCAAAAGGGTAGATGATCGGCCAGATAATTAAGGCAATAAAGAAGGTAGGGTAACGAAAGTAGGTCAGCAGGATGCGGCGACAGACGGCTGAGGAAGCCCGCAACACCTGCAGAAAATTCCCGTTCTTTTGCATCTTACTCCCCCTACTCCCGCAACGATTTGCCGGTCAGATGAATAAACACGTCTTCCAGGCTCGGCTCGCGATTAGCAAAGTTGACCACCCCGGCGTCGGCATTGACTAGGAAAGTGAGCACATCGCCCGCATTGACGCCGCCGTTGAGGTGCATGGCGGTGGAGAAACAACGTAGGTCTTCATTGAGAGAGGTCTGCAGCTTGCTGACGCCTTGGGCCTGTAAGGCCTCGGCCCACGCCTGATCCCAGCGCTCAGTCTGAATGGAGAACATTCTGCGCTCATCCAGCAAACTCTTCAGCACCTGCGGGGAGTCCATAGCAATGATCCGCCCGCTATCGATGATCGCGATGCGGTCGCAGAGTTGATCCGCCTCCTCCATGTAGTGGGTGGTCAAGAGCACGGTGCGGCCCTCGTGCTTGATCTCCAGAATCTGCTCGCGCAAGTTGCGAGCCGATTGGGGATCCAGCCCAGCAGTAGGCTCATCCAGGATCAGCAAGTCCGGCTCCGCCAGCATCGCCTTGGCCAGACAGATACGCTGCCGCATACCGGTGGAATATTTCTCCACATTCTCGTCGGCCCGCTTGCTCAGCTGAAAACGCTCCAGCAAAGCGTCGATGCGCGCCTTGGCCAGCTTGCGGGGGATGCCGTGTAACGCAGCAAAGTATTCTAGGTTCTCCCGCCCGGTCAACTTCCAATAGACCGAGCGTTCGCCGGTGAGCACAGTGCCCAAGTGAAGCAGCGCCTGGATGGGATGCTGCACCGCATCCACCCCAGCCACGCTGATCCGGCCGGAAGTCGGCCGCAACAACGAAGAAATCATCTTGATAGTGGTCGTCTTCCCGGCCCCGTTGGGACCTAGCAGACCGAAAATCTCACCCTGCTGCACCAGGCAGCTGACATTGTCCACGGCCACAAAGGCCGGCTGCGCCGGCTGACCGCGCTTGCGCTTACGTGGAAACTCTTTGCGCAGATCCTCCAGTTCTAACACGTGGGCTACCATATAATAAATACCCCCTTAGACAACGTAAGGCCTTCATTGCCGATTATAGAGAATACCGGCCTCAGCTGTCAAGGGAATTGAACATCATTCCTTGAATTTAGTCATCACCTAGTTAATTTTATAAAGGGTAGCTGAATACCACGCGCTGGCTGGACTATTTGCGCGACAACAGAAAGTGGCGAAACGCTGTCACCGGGTGATACCAGAGCATTCTGGGACCGGCGTATCGCATCACCTGCCTAATGCGCGAGCGCATATCCGGCCTGTAGCAAGGGCTCTGGCAAGCACTGCAAAACGTCTTTGCCTGCATAAGTGGACAATGCATGATCCGCTCGTCGGCATAACTGGCCAAACTCGAACAGTCTGCACACAGCCCTGCAGGCTGACCATGATGCTTACGGCAATAGAGGCCAATCATCAACCGAACTATGGCCATCTCCCGCTCTTGCCTTTGCTCTAGTGTCATGTTTAGGTTCACTTCCTTCCGTTCCCGCCTAACAAATCTTCTCATTAATGGTATTCAACTAGCTAACAGGAAGTCCTGCGATAACCAACTAAAGGCTGGCGGTATATCAGCATGTTCAAATGTTCTGTCTTTCACAAAAAACTTTGACTTTCCCCAGAGAGGGGTGTATGATAACGGCGATGGGTCATATTTGTAGTTCATAATATGTGGTTTGGGGGATGTTTAAATGTTGGGCGCATTTGATACGCTGCTCACCACAGCGGTCCCGTTCATCATTCATTTGATGGAGGCCATGGGCGTCTTCGTGATCTTGTTTGCCGCTTTACGAGCATTCCTGCAGTATGCGATCAAACTCTTCGATCTCTCCGATGATACGATTAAAATCGAGCTGGCGAAAGCACTGTCCATCGGCCTGGAGTTCAAGCTAGGAGCGGAGATCCTGAAGACTCTGACCATTAGAACCCTCGATGAGATGCTCGTGCTGGCGTCGGTCGTGGCGCTACGAATGGCATTGACTTTCGTGCTTCATTGGGAAATCGATTCTGACACAAAGCACTGCAACAGTTTCCTAAAGTTGAAAAGAAAGAGCCAATCCCTAGCACCAGAACAGCCTGCAAGTCAGCGCTTATCACTAAACACAAAGGCTTAGTCCGATCATAAAGCTAATGCCAAGCCACCTGTTCAGACGAACAGGTGGCTTTTGTGTTCTCCACGCTGCCGCCCGAGAGTCTAGTCCGCAATCACATCCCGGGATAGCGAAGGCACCTGCTGAATCCAAACACTTCCCTCTGCATAAGTGAGCTCTGTGCCATCATCTAAGCGATACCTAAAGTGATCTTCTGGCCGATCCTTGCGCCAACTCCCGCTGCAAAACTGACCGTCGCGCAGGAAATAGGCCTTCCCCTCACCTAAGACATTGATTACGCTCTGCACACCGTTGATCGGCACACTGATCGTCTTCACCGGTGCTTCAATCAGGATGATGTTTTTGGCCACGATATGATCATCCTCGGCTGTAGGATGAGGCTCCCCGTTGACCAGACGGAGGTAATGCTGCTCGTCCGGCTGATAAACCCAGGACACTTTGTAGCTGGAGCTATAGCGGATCTGCACCTCGCTGACGGCATGCTCGCCGATGAATTCCCCCAAAGGCAGCTCGGGTAGACTCCGAGATGAGTATCCCCGCCTATCAGCTACGCCCAACAAGCTCTCACTGGTGATGTAAGTGCTGTGCGGCCGGGAACGTTCCGGATCGGTATAAAAGGCACTTCCCGCGTTGGTAATATCGCAGATGCTCTTGATGCCCAAATCTCCCCGCAGCTCTAACGCATTCATGCTGCCACCGACATGGGCCAGCGGCAGGTCGTAAGCTCTGGCCACGTGCAGATAGTAATAGCGAATGCTGCGGATTGGGCCGACGAAGCCCGGATCGCGGGAATGGAAGGCAGCCAGCAAGCGGGTGACCCCGGCCTCGCAGATGAACTCGTGCACCACATCCGCCTTGGTCAATCCATGCTGCGGACGAGCATTTCTGCTGTTGTCGATCATCACCATATACGCAGCCGGAAGGCCAAGCTCCAATTCTGGCTGTGGTTCCGTAAGCTCTGGATCTGAACCAGTCTCCGGCGGCTGCTCCGGTTCATCCGGGGCCTCTGGCTGGGTTGCACTAGAACCGCACCCTGCCAGCAGCAGGGCTAGCAGCAACAGCAAGACCAGGGGTTTCAATTTATGCATCGTCTTCTCTACCTTTCTATACGAGCTCTCTGGGTATCGACACAAAGACTCGCCATCACATTGATGGCCATTAGAAAACCATAGTTGAACTAATTCCATGGCTATCAACACAATTCCTGCGAAGCCAAGACTTTAGACGAAAGACAGGCCTGGTTATTGCTTCAGCGCATAAGACAGGCAACGCTTTCCGCGCACCACAAAGGCGAGCAGCGCCGCGTATCCTAGCGGGCGCTGCTCATCTTCTTTGGCTGTCTGCAAGTTGCGCGCTCCCGTGGGTTGCGTGCCTAATGAAGTGATGCGCCAACTCGCGGTCAGCGCATCAATGTAGGCCGCAACTCCATCCTTCTGCCCCAATACAGATGGTAAGCATACATTGCTGCCTGCAGGCTGCGGTGCACCTCCTCGGGCTGCAGGTACACCGGCAGCTCGCGTCCATCCTGCAGCCCCAGAATAGTGGCTGCCTGTGCTTCCGGATCTGCTGCCTTGATCCACTGGGCCTGTTCCACCGCGAAGTAGCCATATGCAGGGTCGCGGGCCACTCGAGGTATGCGCAACTTGGCAGGAGCAAAGGTACGCCAAACATCAACCGACCAAGGCAGCAAATGCTTGCGATTGAGCTTAGCGGCGTACTCCTTCCGATAGGCCTGCCAGTCGAAACTATAGTGTCGCCAGAAGGTACGCAAGCAGCTGCGAATGCTGCGGGGGTCGACTATCTGCCCGCCATCTTGCAGCCACAGTTCGGTTGCGTCCCCAGCGTCAGTATAGATCGGAACAAAGGCGATGACTTGCTCAGCAGTTGCGACGGTGATCGAGCTTCTGGAAGACATTGCTATCCCTCCCTCCGTTTGTCCTCACTCAGCTGATCGAAGGTCAAATGAGACCGATATTATTATCCTATGGGAAAGAGGACAAATGGTGCTCGTTTGGGCTCAGCCCAGCAGGTGCGCAGGATGCTAGCTGTATTGCCTGGGAAATAGTACTGGGAAATGCCTGCCGTTGTTAGCCCGTCGATGACGATGCTTGCCTAGCGATGCTGATCCTCCTTCCAACTGCTGCCCATCGTGCAGACTACTCGGTTGGCGCTGAGGCAACCTTGTATTCTTCCGCTAGAAGAAATACAATCAAATATCAGAAAACAATACAGAAAGGGTAGAGAGGATGGACTATATTACCGTCAACGAGGCGGCGGATAAATGGGGGGTATCAAGCCGATCAATTACATACCATCTGGCTGCTGGGCGCATTGAGGGGGCAATTAAGATGGGCCATATGTGGCTAATACCAGCTGCTTCTCCTAAGCCTCCAGACAACCGCAAAAAGAAGGCTACCTCCTTTCACGCACTGCTAGATCAGCAAACTTCTCTTTTTTCTGTGCTAGATCTTATTCCTTTTCCTCTGGAAGTGTTTGCTCCTGATGGCGTCTGCGCGTATTTGAACAAGGCATTTGTACATTATTACTGCATCTCCGACCCCTCCGATTTCGTGGGGAGACTGAACGTCCTACACGACCCCGATATTAACGAGAAGCTGGGCTTAACGGACTATCTCAGACGGGTGTTTTCGGGAGAGATTCTCACTGTTTACGGTGTAAAGGCACCCTTTGAGAAAAAAGACACTCGGGGCCGGTCCCGACGAGGAACCCCCAGGGAACGCGAGGTGCATCAAGACATTACCTGTTTTCCTCTCCTGCATGAGGACGGATCAACGGCTTTTGTGATCGCGGTGTTCAAGGCCAAGCACAATTATCAGTCGAGATTGGACGCCGTCAAGGCCAAGGAATACATTGATGCCCACTGGCTGGAGGACTTCAATTTGGATATAATATCCACACACACCGGTCTATCCCGTCGTCATCTCACCCGCGTCTTCAAGAGCTTTGTGGGCACAACACCTTATAACTATTATCAAGAGGTCAAGGTCGAGAAGATCAAGCAAGCTCTGAGGAACTTAACTCTCACTATCAGCGAGGCATTTGCTTCCTGCGGTGCAGACTATAGCGGTGCCATTGCGGGAACCTTCAAGCGAAAGACGGGGATGATGCCGTCCGAGTACAGAAGAGCCCTGCAAGACGATGTCGTATCTGATCGCCGGAAACAAGCAACTGATAACAATCTTCTTCCCACTGCCCCACTGATTCCAGTCCGTCACTCAGACGAAGAGCTGTTTCAAGCGATCCAGCTCTTCCCGATCCCTGTCCAGGTATTCAAACGGAACGGCGACATCGTCTTCGTCAACGATGCAGTTCTCCGGATGTGGAATGTCAAGGATACTTCCCGGATCATC
>CAYVCY010000093.1:0-8635 GCA_964450265.1 uncultured Clostridia bacterium | reverse complement strand
ACAGCAGGGACGGTTCTTTTTGTGTCGCGACACAAAAAGAACCGTCCCTGCTGTTTCGTTACCTTAAGTTGATGTCGGACTGCTTCGCGCTCATGCGTTGCACGCGGCTAGGGGTTATTCCCAACAACTCGGCAATCCTTCTGCGGGTGAGCTTGCTGTCGGATGCCAGTCTGTATGTCAACTGTTGCAGGAGCACTGGATCTTCTCGGACTTCCGCCAGTCCGGTCATCCCCTGGTCCCTGCAGAAATCTGCCACCATCTGCTGCCCTGTCGCCCAGCGCTGCTCGACGATGTCTTCTTTTGTGTCCAGATACTCCCGATTATCCTGAATGCGGTGGAAAGCCCGAAAGCGGGACAGGTCGTGGTCGAAGTAGCCCAGCACCAACTCCTGCTGCTCGGTGGATAGGAGCGGGGACCCGTACAGATATGCACGGTAGCTGCTCCACGGGTACTGGCGGGGACCACGCACCAGGCCGGCTTTGACCGGATTGTTGTGTACGTATCTCACCACTGCCAGCAACTGCTCATCGCTGGCGATCACTTGGCTCTTGAACCGGTCCTGAAACACGTGCCCGACCCTATCCTCCAGCTTGTTGAAGACCATGGCAAAGCTGATGTTGACCCGCTTGAGGGATCCACTCAGTTCGGCCAGTTCACCTTTGATCACCAGATGTACATGATTGTTCATCAGGCACCAGGCGCCCAGCTGCAGCGCGGCGGCATCTAGCTCGTCCTTGAGAGTGCTGATAAACCTTTTCTTCTGACCGTGCTCATTGAAGATGTGTTCTCGGTTGTTGCCTCGCATCATCACATGGTAATAACCGCTAGGGCTCTCTTGCCTGGCTCGGCGCGCCATGAACATCACCTCAGCCAAAACATACCATTAGGCAGGGTGCGAGACAAGGGTGATTTTCTCTGGGGTTGGAACAGGGCAGTAGGGATAGGGAGCGAGACAAAAAGAACCGTCCCTTTTGTTTCATGGGAGTTGGCAGCGAAACAAAAAGAACCGTCCCTTTTGTTTCGGTTAGCGGGGACGGTTGTGGTTGATGTTGCCGGCATACAGCCACAGGGGGACGCCCTGCTGGCTGAGCAGCTGGATGCCCAGGGAGCCTTGGGCAACGGGGTCGAGCAGCTTGTAGCCGGTGAGAGTCGGCACCTTGGGGTTGCAGCCGAGACTGAGCTTGGCGGCGGACAGGGGCGCGCTGCCCAGGGTGGCCAGCAGTGTCGACAGGGTGGTTTGGCCGCGGGCGGCGCTCCACGAGGCCAGCTGGCCATGGCGAAACTGCAGCTCGATATCTCGGATGGCGGTCCCGCGATGGGTGTATTGGTCGACGCGCAGGTGCCCGCTGAGAGTCCCAGCCTGGGGAGTGAGCAATAGTTGCCCTCCGGGCAAGCTGAGATCCACCAGCTGCCGGGGGTCGACGCGGTCGGGATCCAGGGTGCCGTCGTTGATGATCACTTGAGCCAGGGCATGGTCGCGGTCCAAATAGAAGTCCAGATTACTGCGGCCGTCGGGGCTTGCCAAGCGCAGAGGAGCATCGCAGGAGGTGGCTGTTGCCAGCACCTGTTGACGCAGTTCCTGCCCCCGGGCGCGCAGCTCGGCTGGTGGCGAGCTGATCGCCCGCCAGAAGAGGTCGTGCAGCAGACCATAGTCCACCCCCAGTTCGGTTGCCCGCTCGCGGGTGGGATAGCCCACCTCCACGGCGGCGAAGCGCTTCGGCCCCTGTTTGTACGCGCGCAACTCGCCCTGGATGACGGCCTCCACCTTGGCTGGGTCACAATCGGCGAAGGCAGCTGTTTCGGCGACGGCGTCGAAGGAGACCCACAGGTCCACATGACCATAGAGGAAGGTGGTGAGGGGCGGCGGCGACGCCAACTGCTCGACGCTGAGCTCCAACAGCAACTGGCGCAAATGGTTGGTGTTCATCAGGCGGATGAACGCCTCGGCCCCGGCCAAGCGGCATTCCAGCAGCATGGCTTCCAGCAGGTCGGCCTGATGATTGGCCCCTTCCAGCACCACTTTGGCGCCGGGCTGCACGCGCAAGGCGTGGTACACCAGGTCATGTGCCACCTGGCGGTTATCCACCTGCAGCTCGTGCTGGCGGCGCTGGCGCAGCAAGTCGCTCTGCACCGCCTGAGCCACCGTCTGCTCGGCGGGCGCGAACGGTCCCACCGCTTGGCCCAGATAGAAGGTGCGGGCGGCGGCTCGGTAAAAGCGCTCGGTGATGCCATTGATCACGTGCTCTCCCACCACTTCCACCAGCCTGTTCTTCTCCAGTTCCTTCACATGGTAGAACACCTTGGCGTGCACCTGCTGCAACTGACTGGCCAGCTGTTGCACGCTGGCAGGTCGCGCGATCAGCTGCTCCAATAGCTGCAGCCGCAACGGATGGGCCAAGGCCTTGATGGCCGCGGAGTCTCTCAGTAGAAGGAAATCCTGCATCCAGCAACCGCCCTTTCGCCGGTAGATATGTATCCATTATAGCACTTGTGTCTGCAACCGCAGGGCGGGATGGGAATGGCTGAGGGGGCAAAAGGGCAATAGAGGCGGTGGAATCAATCTGTGGCGGCAGAGGTTCCTGTGGAAGCTGCGGCCACGTGACCATCACCTTCTGCGGCTCTGGATAAATTGGCATATTGCGGGTGCCAGCGGGCGAGAACTCCCATCAGGAACACGCCAATTCCGGCGATGCCCATCACCTGACTGCTGCCCAAGCGAGTGGCAGCTAGACCGGCCAGTCCCAGGCCCACCAGCGCGCCGATGCGCAGTAAGGACTCAAAGCAACCCATCACCCGGCCGCGGATATCGCCTGCCGTCTCCGCCACCACGATTCCATAGAACGGGATAGTCAGCAGACCATCGGAAGCACCCAGCAGGAACGCCCAGCCACAAACCACCGGGAACCCGGGATGGAACAGAAAGGCGGCGGTAGCGGCTCCCATCAGCATGACGGAGGCGAGCAGTAGGCGGCCCTTATTCAGCTGCCGGCCACGCAGTCCCAGCAGAAAGGTGGTCAACAGGGAGCCGAAGAAGATGATGCTCTCCATCAAGCCGTACTGCTCGGGAGAGACGCGCAGCGTCTGCCGCACGTAGTCCACCTGCAACACGTTCAGCGCACCCAAGGCGATCATCACTGGCAGGAGCAACACCAGCACAAACACGATGCGCGGACGAGCGGCGATGGCGCTGATCCCCTGGCGGAATTGGTGCCAGAAGGATGTCCGCCCGGCGGGGGCAGGGTTACCGTCGGGAGCCGACGCAGTGATGAGGGCGGGGCTACCGGCAGTGACGGTGGCAGAAACTGCATCCGCTATGCTGGGGGTGGCTCCGCCCCCCTGCCGAGCAACAGGCGACGTGGTCGAAGGATTAGCCTGCGATCGTTTCCCTCCGAGCAGACAGAGGGCGGAAATGGAAGTGGCTATGCAAGCCGCATCCAGCATGAAGGCCGCGGAGAATCCCAGCCCTCCGATCACCAAGCCGCCCAGCAACGGACCGATTAGCGAGACCAGAGAGATGGTGGATTGATCGAGGCTGGTGGCCGACACATAGGCCTCCTCCCCCACCAGGTCAGGGATAAGGGCGGAACGCGCAGGCGCGTTGACAGCCTTGGCTGCTGAATGGAAGAGCGCCAAACCGATGAGGAACGGTACGCTGCGCAGCTTCATCAGCAGCAGCACGGCCAACAAGCGGACGACACCCGCGCTGAGCATCAGCCCACGGCGTGCGTGCCGATCTGCCATCACGCCAGCAACGGGCCCAAGCAGGATGCCCGCCCCGGTTTGCACAGCCACCATCGCGGTCAGCACCAGTGGAGACGAGCTGAGCTCGGTAACCAGCAGCAACAACGCTATCCGGTAGATAGCGTCGCCCAAGGAAGAGACCGCCTGGCCCAGCCAGAGCAACAACCAGCGACGATTCTTGAATAGAGGGGAATATCCGCCCAACCATTCCATTTTGCTCACCCTTTCTGCGTACATCAACGCCAAAATTAGTTTTGACGTTGGGCCTGCTTTTATCTTATGGGCGCATGCAAGAGGAGTCAAGAGTCTCTCCAAAATTTATTTTGACGCATGACACGTGGGGACAGTCCCCACGTATCACTGTTGAGAACGAGAATGAGAGACGATCCCATCTAATGGGCGTACTGGCAATTGATGTTGACCGCACTGATCCTTCCTGCTAGAGTAAGCATAAGGGCTAGATAAGATATTATGCGGGGGTAGATTTGATGGAAGAAGCACGGGTGCGGCGTTTTCGGGATATCAGGCGGGTACTGTGGATTGTGATGGGGCTGAATCTGCTGGTGGCAGTGGCCAAGCTGGTGGTGGGCACATTGGCCCGCTCGGCAGCGATGGTGGCAGACGGATATCACTCGCTGTCGGACGGTTCGGGGAATGTGGTGGGGCTGGTGGGCATCGGGCTAGCGTCGAAGCCGGTGGACGATGATCATCCTTATGGGCACGGCAAATATGAGACGCTGACGGCACTGGGCATCGGCTTGATGCTATTCACGGTAGCCATCTCGGTCTTCCGCACCACTTGGCAGCGCTACCAAAGCCCGGTAGAGGTGACGGTGGAGCCGCTGCAGTTTGCGGTGATGCTGGGCACGATGGCCATCAACTTGCTGGTTACCCGCTACGAGCGGGGGCAGGGAAAACGGCTGCAGAGTGAAATTTTGATCTCCGATGCGGCCCACACGGCTACAGATCTTTATGTCTCTGGAACGGTGATCATTAGTCTGCTGGCGGTGAGATTGGGTTTTCCGATGATCGATCTGCTGGCATCGGTGGCCATCGGGCTGCTGATTATTCGAGCAGGCTGGGGGATTATGTCGGAGGGGTTTCGGGTGCTCACCGATTCGGCCATTTTGGACCCGGAGGAGGTCGCTCGAGCCGCTCGAGAGGTGCCGGGCGTGGTCAGCTGTCATCAGATCCGTTCACGGGGGCGGGCGGACCAGGCCTTTCTGGATATCCATGTGCAGGTGGCGGATAATTTGGACCTGGAACAGGCGCATATCCTGGCCCATCGGGTGGAGGGACACCTGCAGCAAAGGTTCCCCAATTTGCAGGATGCGGCGGTGCATGTGGAGCCGGTGAAGTTGCCGATTGACTGATGCGAAACAAAAAGAACCGTCCCTGTTGTGTCGCGGAACAAAAGGGACGGTTCTTTTTGTTTCACCCTTCGTGCTAGAAACGGAAGGAGCACTCCTCAGGGTGGGTGAGAAAGCGGAAGGAAGCAGGGCGATCGATCAACGTCTGATACATGGGTTCGTCGCTGGACAGGTGGAACTCGGGGTAGTTGCGGGCGGTCACCCTCCTGCGGGGCGGGGTGGCGGTGTACTTACGATTGCGCACCCAAGCCTCGGAGCCGGCGTTGATATGGAAATAGGCACCGCCCTGCAGCCGCTTGATGTCACCATATTCGGAGGCGTTGGCGGCGGCTACCAAATCGCTCATCACTAGATATTCATCACTGGCATTAATGGTGATGTGGCCGTAGCCGGGCGGCATAATCACTTTGTCACCTGGATGGGCGGTAATTACCACCACGTCATCTACCTTGCCGGGGATCTCGGTTGCGCGCTGCAACAAGAATGTGGCCTCGCCTTGCAGCACTTCGTAGACCTCGGGATAAGCCACATCGGTGCCAGGCTTGATGGAGTGATAATGCCCCACCGTCTTGATGTATTCGCTGCCGATTTGTCCAGGGCGAATGACGGTGATGTTGTGAATTAGGCCCAATTCATTCAGTAACCCCAGGTCGGCAAGGCGGGCCACCTGACGGTACATCCAATAAAGGGTCTTTGGCCCTTGCGCTTTGCGGTCGTACAACGAATAGCGGGCATCCTCCAGCGTGCGCACCGAAGGTGTGACCTGGGTCAGTTCCGCACCAAGCAGCAGTCTATTGTCCTCCAGTTTCAGATCGAGAAAGGCTCTCTCGCGCAAATCCATCATGGTCTGTCCTCCAATCAAGGGAATTTCTTACTGGATATATTCGCCGCCGGCAACGCCTCTCCCTGCCTCCGGACACGATGCGAGGTAAGGGGGACAGATCGAGAATTTGAAAACCGCCGAGGGCGATCTTCCCGGGAGCTCCCCATCCTGTGTCTGAGCGTCCTTTTTGCCACCCAGGGTGTCTTTTTTTTGTCATCCTGAGCGTGAGCGAAGGGACTATCCCGGCGGCGTCACGACGGCGCCGGGATAGATTCTTCGGCTGAAGCCTCGGAATAACAGAAAGAAGAGGAGGCCCAGAATGACACCCGCTCAATCGTTTACTGCCTCAATTGCCTTCTCAGCCCAGCCCAAGACGTCTTCCGCCACTTGCATCTCCCGCAACTGCTGTAGCGTATACCACCCGATCTGTTCGGATTCATTATTAAGGCGCGGGATGGGATCTATGCCGGAAAGGACGCGGGCGAAGTAGATGAAATCTATATGTTCGTGAGCCGGTTGGGTGGTGATGGTCTCCAGCTGTATCCCAGCCGGCCGCACCAGTTGCCGCGGATATTCCACCCCGAGCCCCTTCTCCCCTACCAAGCGGCAATGAATGCCGCTCTCCTCTAACACCTCGCGCACGGCAGCCTCATCCGGCAGCTCGTTGCGGTCGATGTGCCCACCAGGGGGCAGCCACATTTGCAGTTTGCGGTGCCAGAGCAGCAGCACCTGCTGGCGATGGACGACGAAGGTAGCGACGGTGAAATCCCGGGTGAGCATGATGTCTTCCTCCTTGATGCCAATTGGTGCTCTTAGTGTAGCATCAGGCAGGCGACGAGGCAAACGGCTGGATGATACAGGGTACACGTCCCGCTGTATCACGAAGAGCGGAACGGTAAGGCCAGTCCACCAGTCCCCCACCTCACCAGATAGCATCCACTAGACAGTCTCCTAGCGACTGTCATCCCGAGCACGAGCGAAGGGTCTTGCATGCAGAGGACCCCCGGTAGCATCCCGCTGCTCGGCTAAGAATTATGCAGGCATGACCTGCTGGGAAGACCAGGTGTAGTAACCGCTGTCGATCACCAGATGCAGATGATAGGCGATGACTGTGCCGTCGCGCTTGATTATCGCCAGATAGGCCTGCTGGCCGTCGGGGCTAATGTAATAAGCCGGAACGGTGTCGCCAGACTCTGCATGGGGAGCGATTAGTCTCATCTCATTGTACAACAAGGCTTGCGCCGCCTCCGGAATTTCCTCCAAGGGGGGCAGCGGGTCACCGTTCGCCACCCTCATCACAGAAGGCTCCCGATAGAAGTAATATTCGTCGTTAGCGATGCCTAACGCCTCGGCTACCGGCAAATACTTCAGGCGCAGGGCTTCTACCAGCTGCCGCTCGCTCTCCAGACGGGCAGCCTGCTCTGCACGATAGGCCTCCTCCACGGCCGGCAGATTGGGCCAGTGCAGCTCCTGGGCGCTGGCCGGCTCGCCCGGTCGCCCGCTGATCCCAAATGTACTGCTTTGTGCCAGCCAAATGGAGGGTAGTTCGCAGACCGGCTTGCCGCTGGTGGCAACCAGCCGCCAGTTGCCCAAATAGATATCGGCACCGCGGTTCTGTAGTGCGATCGCTTCATTACCTGGACGCAAGGAGTTGATGAATATCTGCAACCGGGCTGGAAGTTCCGGCGATGCCTGCTGGGACTGATCCCAATCGAATAAGAGGCGATGATCCGGTTCGACTTCCAGGCCAGCAGCCACTTGCACCTGTTCGCCTGGCTGCAGAATCAGTTGTTCTGGGAAGCGGAATTCGATCATCGGGACAGGATTATGCAGGAAGTCGTTGGCTATCAGCGCCCAGTTGCCTACGTCCACCGCCTGGGTGGTATCATTCTGCAGGATCACATTCTGCGGC
This sequence comes from uncultured Clostridia bacterium, assembly GCA_964450265.1. Lineage (GTDB taxonomy): Bacteria > Bacillota > UBA994 > UBA5500 > UBA5500 > JAEZJZ01. The sequence continues at coordinate 789 of CAYVCY010000093.1, read as the reverse complement.
GAGACGAAGATGATTTGAAACACCCCTCCATGTAGTTCCGTCTGCTCTCGGCTGATCAGGCAGACAGTGCCGTCGCGCCGGGCAATCACGGTTGCGCCCAAGGCATCGGTCAGCGGTTGCAGAGGAGTGTAGAGATGGCCGCTATCCGCATGCTGGACGAATAGTGGCTGCTCAGTTCCATTCACCTGCAGGGTCTGGCGACTGGGAGAGATATTCATGGCCAGGTCGCCTTTTTGGGCGCAGACGGTGTTGGTTGCTCCATCCCAGTGCACAACTACGCCCAGCGCCTGCAGCAATGGGCGCAGCGGCACCAGCACCTGGTTGTCGCTGATTATGGGTGCCGGGTTCAGCGAAAGCGGCCCGCCGTCCAGCTGATAGGCGACAGGCAACTGTGCCTGAGCGCGCAACCGGGCAGCTGTTTGAGTTTGAATGGCGGAGATGTTGCCGTTCGGCTGGCCGAAACCGACGGTTGCCACCTGGCTGGGGGGCTCACCCAGCACCAAGTATGCCTGTTGCTGGTTTCCGTTGGGGTAGATAGTCAGGTGGAAAATGCAGTCCACCCCTGTCTCGGTTTGGCAGGCAAACTCGCCGGATAAAAGCGGTGTGTCCAGATGAGGGCCGTAGGACCCTTGCCCGGCAATTTGCACACTGACATCTCCCACGACGAGGTTGGCGACAAGCTCGAACTGCTCCGAACCCTGCGGTTGCAGACTCAATTGCAGGAGGCTGTCGGCGGTGAGGTCGCTGCGGGTGATGCCGATCAACTCGGGCAGATGGTCCGGCCCAGGA
>CAYVCY010000092.1:0-8742 GCA_964450265.1 uncultured Clostridia bacterium | reverse complement strand
GCACAGCGGGAAATCCCGATGCCCCAAAAAAGAATCTTTCTGTTATCTGAGATGGTTCAGTGGAACGTAACCATTATCTAAAGTAGTTCAGTGGATTAACGTAACTACCGTTCTTCTTAATTTCAAAGTGTACATGGGGTCCAGTGGAATTGCCGGTAGACCCGATGCGGGCAATCGTCTGTCCTTTGGACACCTTCTGCCCTCGGGAAACTAATAGCTTCGAGCAATGGGCGTAAAGAGTACAATATCCGTTCCCGTGATCGATTTCCACCACGTAGCCATAACTGGTCCGCCAGCCGGAGTAGGTCACCACGCCGGCATCAGCCGCATATATGGGTGTGCCGTGAGCAGCGCCGATATCGACAGCCCGATGGAATTTTCCCCAACGCCAGCCGTAACCAGAAGTTAAGGTGCCGTTGGTCGGCCAAATGAAATTGCCTGTGCCTTGTACGGCTGCCTTCTTGGTCCCCTGCTTAACTACCGCCTCGGACGGCTCTTTTATGGTTTTGACGCCGACAACTTTCTCATCGATCACTTGGGCGTTGACCAAAGTTACGATTGAGGTTACTTCCTTCAGACCTTTCTTGCCGGCGGTAACCGTCTGCGTCTGCCAGCTCCAGAGGGAGCTATCGCTGACATAACGGGTGGTAAAGGGAATCTCTTCCTCCTTTACTACTTCGGCGGTCTGCTCTACATGAACATATGGTTCGGCTACAGTCAAATTGAGCTCCTGGCCGATCTGTAGCCGGGTAGGCTGCACATCTGGATTGGCCGCAGTCAGGGTACTGAGCGATACCCCCCGGGAAACCGCTATGCCGGAAAGGGTGTCTCCCCGGGAAACGATATGCCTAGTCTGTTGCACGTTACCCTGAAGCAGGATTGCCTGTGCAGTCTGTTCGTCAATCAAGCGCTCCGGGGCGACGGGCTTGGAAACCACTTGAACATCCTCTGCCAAGTGCAGACCCAACGCTTTAAAGGAACTGAAATCCCTTGCGCACTCCTGATCTACGGTTTGAATGATGTTCTCTAGCACAGACTCTGCCGTGGCTTGATCCTTCAAAACCACCACTTCTTGCCCGTTAACCGTGATCACGGCTGCCTCGGTGGCCCATTGCAGACGGTCTGCGAGCAACACCTGTAGATGCTCTGGATCCTGAACCGGCAACCCAAAACTGCGCGCTACCTGAATGTCGTTTAGCAGGGTGACCTCATCGCCGTAGGCCTGTCTGTTGAGGTGATCCATCTCCTGCACGTATTCGATGATCGCCTGCTTGTCCTTAACGGCAGCGAATACCTGACCATCGATCAGGACTTGGTACTGGCTGGTCAAGTGCATAGCCACAGATAGGCATGCTAAGGAAATCATTCCCGGGATAAGTCCCGGCGCGCAATCTGCTATCTGCTTGATCTTCTTATGAAGGGGATATCTGCGCCACCCAGTGATGGTGTTCTTGACCACCTTGGGTGATCTGAGTTGCTGTTCCTTCCACGGAGGATTCATGGAACACATCACCTCCAGTTTATCACTAACCAATTTGTTAGTTTCTTCGTCTGCCTAATAAAATCCTGCCTACTTCGGACAGTCTACACCATATTTTATTCTTTGTTTAAGGAATATGCTCCTGCCTGCGGTTCCTTAACCATGATACCCGGATTGATGACAGTTAATCTGGATCCAAGCCAGAGCAACGCCACCAGGGTAAAGCACTGAGAACCATGACTCCCGAGGGAAAAGCCTCACGCCGACGATATGAGGCTATTGCGGGAACAGAAAACCAATCGTATATTAACACGGTCGTGCTGGGGATGCAAACTTAAGGCTAACGAGGGGTTGATGGTTGCCGCTATCTGCCGCAATAATCGTCGACTTCTTAGATCACAAGATGATTGTGATCTGAGTGGCGGCTGTTTTGATGGCGGCTTCGATGGCAAACTGCTAAGATAGGCTTAATAGAGCGAACTTTCTACACCAAGAGGAGGAGCGATGATGACCAAAAAAGTTGCTTTTGGAATGCTGGCTCATGAGACGAACGTTTTTTCTCCGATCCAAACCCCACTACAAGCGTGGAAGGACCGCAGCCTCAAGCGAGGGCAGGAAGCCCTGGAGCACTACACTGGCACCAAGTCATCCCCCGGGGGCTTTCTGGAGATTGGCCAGAAGAACGGCTGGGATATGATTCCCACCATCTGCACCAGCGCCGTGCCTTCGGCCCCTACTGACAGCGCTACATATCAGTTGCTCAAGGACGACCTGATTGGGCCGATGATCGCTAGAAAGCCGGATGCAGTTCTGCTGGCATTGCATGGGGCGATGCAGGCCGAAGGGGTGGATGATCCGGAAGGCGATATCGTTCAGTCAATCAGAGAAGTGGTGGGGCCGATTCCGATTATGGTGGTCCTAGACCTTCATGGCAACATCACTGCCAACATGTGCGCCCAGTGTGACGGGGTATTTGGCTATGACACCAATCCCCACATAGACGGCTATGAAAGGGCGCTGGAAGCAGCAAACTGCCTGCAGCGCGTCTTTGACGGAGAAATCAGCCCCGTAAACGCCTATAGCCATCCGCCGATGATGCCTCCCACCATCAATATGCGGACTGCCGAAGGTCCGATGGTGGAGCTGAAGCAATTGGCCAGTGAGTGGGAAGCCAAGGAAGGCATCATCAATGTTTCGGTCTTTCCCGGCTTTCCGTTCGGCGACGTGCCTCATGCCGGGCTTTCCATTGTCACCACCGCCGATCGAGACATGGCTTTGGCCCAGCAGTGCTCCGATGCCGTCGCCCAGCGCGCCTGGGAGATTCGCGATCGCTTCCTGAAGACGATTCCGCAACCGGAGGAAGCGATGGATCAAGCGATAGCGCTATTGGATGACGAGGACAAGCGGCCGATCATCTTGGCCGACGTAGCAGACAATCCGGGCGGCGGGGGATCGGGTGACACCACCGAGTTGCTGCGAGAAATGCTTAAGCGCGACCTCCCGGGCGGTGCAGCAGCCGCCATCTGGGATCCAGAGACGGTGCAACAGGCGCAGCGCGTAGGAATAGGCGGCACCGCCACCTTCCGCATCGCCGGCAAAGCCGAGCCGGCTTACGGCCAACCGGTGGACGTGGAGGGGACGGTGCGGGTGCTCAGCGACGGCCGCTTTATAGCCCGCGGCCCGATGGGCCGGGGAATGGAGTGGAATATGGGCCCAGCCGCTGTGATCGAAGTAGGAAATACGAAGATAGTGGTCTGCTCCATCCGCATCGCCTGTAACGATGCCGACCTGTTCCGCAGTGTGGGCATCGATCCAGCTACAGCCAGGGTACTCTTGATCAAGTCTCGTGGGCACTTCCGTGCCTCCTTTGAGCCGTTGGCACGGGCTGTAATTGAGGTGGATGCGCCAGGCGCAGCCAATCCGAACTTGGATCGCTATGAATACAAGTTCGTTCAACGTCCGCTGTGGCCGCTGGATAGATAACTCACCTGCTCTAACCATGGAGTTTTTGGGGGCTGTCACACCGACAGCCCCTCATCTTTTATTGCGATAGACCACCACTTGCGTTCCTTGGCCTGGAGTAGAATGCACTTCAGCTTTATCAATCATCATGCTGACCATACGCAAGCCAGAACCGCGGTGGCTCTCGCCCGCCAACTCTCCGTAGTACAACTCCAGCTCGTCTCTGCGACCGGCAGACAACAGGGACCGGGCCTGCTCCAGTTTTGCCGAGTCCATCCCCAACCCGTTGTCCTTCACTTCGATGCGAATGGCATCGTCTAAATCCTTCAGATCGATGCTGATATGGGTTGACTTAGCTCGCATGGCATTGATCATCAACTCTTCCACAATCCCCTTAACCTTGCTGCGCTCGTTGATCACTCGTTTCCCCCCTTAGTTATCTGTGTTCCGAAATGCCCGGGCTATGGCTACGATCACCAAGGCCACCAGCCCTCCGGCAAAACCGTTATTATAGAGATTGACTCCGCCATGCAGCCACCCGACATGGGTGACCAGGCCCAGATGCAGGTAACCTGCCAGAATGCCCACCAACGGCCCAAAAGAACCACTGATCGGCGCTAACCCGGTGACGAATAGCGCTGCCAGCAGAGGCCCGGGCGCGGCAGCGTTATAGACGTTGAGCAGGGTTCCACCATATACCCCCAACATCAGCGGAACGATGTTCCGCGGGTGTTTGCCGAAAGCAGCGAAACCGAGCATGGAGAAAAGGGCAGCCAGCGTCGGCCCATTGACATCCCCGCCAACCAAGACGACATAGGTCAAGCCGATCAATCCCACCAAACCCATATTCACTAGGGTAACCGGCATTCCGAGCAGTGAGACAAAGTCGGTGACCAGCGTGCCGGGATAGCGCATCAGCCGCCCCATTTTGCGCCAGCAACCGGGATCGAGCAGCAGGCCTAACAAGACAAAGCTAGCAAAGTAGATGGCGAAGATGACGGTTAACGGCAGGCTATGCTCCGTGGACCAAACCGACTGCAGATCGGTAGCTAGCCCAAATGCTTTGGCCTGTGCTGCGAACAGAGTGCCAACAAACCCAGCCGCAAACCCTACATTATACAGCAGATAGCCTTGATGGTTGTGGACCAGATGTTTGACCATCGCTGGCAGGAAGAACCCAATCACGGTGCCCACCATAATCCCCGCTATGACCCCCTGACCATAGGTAAACGTCAACTGGCTGACAACCGGTGCCAAGCTGGTGCCAAACAGAGCCACGATCACGTGTTGCCGGAAGGGTTCCTTCCGAACAAGGCTGTAGAGATAGACGCCGAGGATGATTGGGCCGATGTTGAAGATGTTCTTGCCAAACATCGCGTAACCAGTGGTCATCCACACGGCCGCTATCGTAGGTCCACTGATCGGTGTGCGGGTGATCAGCAGTAGCCCATATCCAGCCAGCCCCACCAGGGCAGCGTTGATCAAGCAGGCGCGGACACCGCCTGTGGCCACATAATCGTTCATCAGTACGTCTGGACTGCGAATTATATTCATTATGCCAGATGTTATTGGTGTATCATCCGGCCAACATATCGCCAACAGCATCAATATGCCGATATAGAACAATAAAAAGAACTTTTGCATAAACCGCTCATTGAGCATCCTGTCTTTGACCAAAGATATCCCCCTTCCTCGATGCACTTTGACTGCCTTTATTAGTATAACCTTTGGTATACGGCTAGAGAAGCTTCGCCATGGTTTCGTTGTTCCTTGAAGGCCGTGGAGCCTTCACTTCATATTACCCCTGGTCAGCTTTGCGACGCAAGGAACGCGCTGTGGTTACGATTACCATGGCCACCAGGCCCCCGGCAAATCCGTTATTATAGAGGTTGAATCCGCCGTGCAACCACCCCACATGCATCGCCAAGCTGAGGTGTAGAAATCCTGCCAGAACACCGACCAGAGGGCCAAAGGTGCCGCTGATCGGGGCTATGCCGGTCACAAACAAGCCTGCCAACAAGGGGCCAGGATCGGCTGGCGAAAACGCATTGACCACAGCTCCACCGAACACACCTAGCATCAAGGGCGTTATATTAAGGGGATGTTTGCCGAAGGCACCAAACCCAACCATGGTTAGCAGGGCCCCGAGCGTTGGCCCATTGACGTTGCCTCCGACCAGCAGTATATATCCCAAGCCGATCAGCCCCACCAAACCCATGTTTACCAGGGTTACCGGCAACCCCTCAAGTGAAACAAAATCTGTGACCAGGGTGCCGGGGTAACGTATCAGCCGTGCCATCTTCCGCCAACAGCCGGTCTCCATTACCACTCCCAGCAGGATTAAGCTGGCGAGGTAAACGACGAATATCACTGCTAAAGCTGCTTGGTTGTGCTCGGTAGACCAGATCATCTGCAAGTCAGCCTCGCCCCCAAACCCCTTGATCTGCGACGCGACCACTGTGCCGATGAACCCGGCAGTAAACCCGATGTTATATAGCTGATATCCTTGATGATTATGCAGTAAATGCTTGATCATCTCTGGCATCAAGAATCCGATTGCGACCCCTATCAAAGCACCGATGGGCACCCCGTATCCGTAGCCAAAACTGAACTGGCTGACAATCGGAGCCAGACAAGTTCCAAACATGGCGATGATCACGTAATGTCGGAAATTCTCCCTCTGAAAGAGACTGTATAGATAAACGCCGAGGATGATTGGGCCAACGTTGAACACGTTCTTACCAAACATAGCAAACCCAGTCATCGTCAACACGCCGGCTATGGTTGGGCCGCTGATCGGGGTCCTGGTGACCAATAGTAGCCCATATCCGACTAACCCCACCAAGGCTGCGTTGATAAATGTAGCCCTGACACCACCTACGGCGATGTAGTCATTGATCAGGATGTCAGAACTGCGAATTATGCGGATCATACCAGACATTATTGGCGTGTTATCCGGCCAGAGGGCTGCTAGCAGCAAGAGTGCTCCAAGGTATAATAGCAGGAAATGCCCACGAAGGATTCGTCGATCAATTGCCACCGCTCTTTCTCTATCCAAAACTATATCCTCCCCCTCTTTGATCATCCACTGCCGTTAGCTAAATCCCCTAACCACAACAGTATAACCTGAAGAGTGCTCTTAGGTGGACCGTATTTTAGCCCATTATTCGGCAATGCCAAGCATCCCTCGCAGAACGCGCCGGTCAAGGTATCGGCCTTGCATCGGATGCTTGGCCGAGATTCTGAGCGAATCGAGGGATCAAGTGTCCAGCTTTGGGGCTAAGACATGGCCAGAAAGGAGCAAATGTAATATATTATAGGTACAGCTCTCCCAATAATAGTCAGATTATTCCCGTTGGCTGATCACCTTCCAGCCAGGTTTGTGCGCGACCTGGCTTTGGAGGGCTGGTTCTCGCCTGAAAACTAAGGAGGTAGTCACAAGTGAGTAAGCTTGACCTGATGCACATGGGCTTTGCCACCAAGGCAATTCATGGCGGACATGTGGACAATGCGGCAGGGGCACTAGTTACACCGATCTACCAAGCATCCACCTTCGTCTTCGATTCGGCAGAGCAAGGCGGCAGAAGGTTCGCCCTGGAAGAGGATGGATACATCTATACCCGCTTGGGCAACCCCAACAGCAGCGAGCTGGAGAAGAAAATCGCCCTGCTGGAGGGCGCAGAGGCGGCGATGTCACAGGCGTCTGGAATGGGGGCTATTACCTCGGCGTTCTGGACAGCATTAGCCGCCGGAGATCATGTGGTGGCAGCGGACACACTGTACGGCTGCACTTTTGCCTTTCTCAATCACGGGGTTAGCCGCTTTGGGGTAGACGTGACCTTCGTGGATGTGAGTGATCCGAAGAATGTACGCCGCGCCATGCGCCCGAACACCAAAGTGGTCTACTTGGAATCACCGGCTAACCCGACCATGGACATCGCGGATATAGCGACCATTAGCGACATTGCCCATCAGACGCCGGAATGCCTGGTCTTTGTGGACAACACCTACTGCACTCCCTATATTCAACGGCCAATTGCGCTGGGGGCGGACGTGGTGTTGCATTCAGCCACCAAGTATTTAAACGGCCACGGGGACGTGATCGCTGGCGTGGTTGCTGGTAAGAAAGATTTTATCGACCAGGTGAGGTTGTTCGGGGTCAAGGATATGACCGGATCGGTGCTCAGCCCCTTTGATGCCTATTTGATCTGCCGCGGCATGAAAACCCTATCCATCCGCATGGAAAGACATTGCCAAAATGCCATGCAGGTGGCCGAATTCCTGGAACGGCACCCGACTGTGGAGAAGATTTACTATCCGGGCCTGCGCAGTTTCCCGCAATATGAGCTGGCCAAAAGGCAGATGCGGCTGCCGGGCGCGATGATTGCTTTTGAGGTGCGCGGCGGCATGGCCGCCGGCAGGCAACTGATGAACAATGTTCAGCTCTGCGCCCTGGCAGTCAGCCTGGGGGACACCGAAACGCTGATTCAGCACCCAGCTTCGATGACGCATTCGCCCTATTCTCAGGAAGAACGAGAGGCCGCCGGCATCTCGGACGGGCTGGTCCGGCTTTCGGTTGGACTGGAGGATGTGGAAGACATTATCGCCGATCTAAAGGCTGTGTTGGACACACTATAAGCAGCTGAAGCTTCTTGGCATTAGAGACTCCGACGACAGAGGACAGCTGGGGGCAACCATCCTCAGCTGCCCTTTCTTTTCCGCTCTCAACCATATCAGCTGCCAAGTACAATGCAAAAAACCTCGCATTCAATGCGAGGTTTAGAAATTTGGAGCGGGTGAAGGGAATCGAACCCTCGTAGCCAGCTTGGGAAGCTGGTGCTCTGCCATTGAGCTACACCCGCAAAATATTGAGTTCGTTGTGGAGCCGGTGATGGGATTCGAACCCGCGACCTGCTGATTACGAATCAGCTGCTCTGCCACTGAGCTACACCGGCAGATACTAGCAGCATCCGCAGATGCTGCGGGCGATAAAGCGATTGTTGCCCCAAGCAACTGTCGGCTTGTACCTGATAGCAGCATCCGCAGATGCTGCGGGCGATAAAGCGATTGTTGCCCCAAGCAACTATCGGCTTGTACCTTATACCTTATATGCATAGAAAATTGTATCACGACGGGGGCTGAATGGCAACTTCCAGAAACGCAATGCTCGAGATTACCTTGCCCGTCGGAAAATGATCAAAAATAAAGAGCTGCCGTCCTATTTAATACGGCAGCTTTTGAGATCAGATGGCGGTGCCGAAGGGAATCGAACCCTCGATCTCCGGCGTGACAGGCCGGCA
>CAYVCY010000091.1:0-8949 GCA_964450265.1 uncultured Clostridia bacterium | reverse complement strand
ATCGGGAGCTGTTTGAACAGGCTTTGGGCGTGGCCTTGGATGCGGTGGATGACTACTTTCGAACTGCGACGGGGCAGGGGATTTGGGCATATCACCGCCCTCGGGAGTATCGCCTGCTCAGACGCCGCCTGTTTCAAAACGCACCCTACCATGGCCCCAGCCGGCTGATCAACTTCGGCAGCGCACTTCCCTATAGTGAGCAATCTGCTCTGCGCACTCTGGTGACCGGGGTAAGCAAACATACCGAAAACTGCTTGCGGCAGCTTTCCGGCTATCGAGGCAAACTGCGCGCTTATCATCTACCAGAGCCGATCGCCAGCTCCATCGAAGAGCGAATACAGGGCATTCGAGCAAGGGGAGCAACTAGGGTGCCGATCACTATAGACCTGCAGCAGGTGAAGCGGTTGACGGAACAGTCAGACCAGGTGCGCGATCTACTGCTCAGTCTGAGCGCGGATTCGCCCGGAAGTAGCCGCGAGCAGCCGCCTGAACCGGCTCCTCCGGTTGGCTCCCCTGTTCAGCCGACAGCAGCTGATAGCAGGGGAGAGGGCGACGAATGGACTTCGCTGTTTGCCAGCTTGAACGAAGTAGATCGGGCAGCCCTGTCCGTGTTGGTGGATCAAGCCGACAAGGACGCCTGGCAGCAATTTTGTTTGAAGATAGAGGAAATGCCGGAGGTACTCCTGGACCGATTGAACACACTATCCTTGGACACAATCGGCGACCTCCTGGTGGAGTACGCAGCTGATGGGCCGCAAATAGTGGCCGAGTATTTACCGCTGCTGCGAATGCAGCTGACCAAGGAACTAGATCAGGGGCGAGGTGTATGTAAATGACAGATCGGATTCCCCGCAGAGTGTCCACAGCTCTGCTCAACTCACTTTCTGCCGGGGTTGTCCCGCGCATCGGATTGGAATACGTAGCGGTAGGTAGAGCCGAGGAAATCAAAGCCATGCTACTGGATTTGGAGGACATTGCCGCCGGAGGGGCCAGCTGGCGATTGATCTGCGGTCGCTACGGTTCTGGCAAGAGCTTCTTGCTCCAGCTGTTGCGCAATCACGCTCTGGACCGAGGGTTCGTGGTTGCAGATGCCGATCTATCGCCGGAGCGGCGATTATCCGGCTCGCAGCGGCAGGGGGTGGGTACCTATCGGGAACTGATGAAGAACATGGCCACCAAGACCAGGCCGGATGGCGGCGCGTTGGCCGCTATCCTGGAACGCTGGATTTCCTCCATCTCATCCCAAGTGCGACAAGAGACCGGGCTGGCACCCGATGGTCAACCCTTTCTGGAGGCTGTGGAACAGCGGATTATGGCCGTGGTGAGCAACATGGAGGGGCTGGTGCACGGGTTTGATTTTGCCACCGTACTGGCTAGCTATTGGCGCGGACATCGCAGTGAGCAGGACGAACTGAAGGATGCGGCGTTGCGTTGGTTGCGGGGTGAGTTCGCCACTAAAACAGACGCTCGGAAGGTCTTAGGGGTGCGCGTGATCGTCGATGATCATTCTTGGTATGACTACATCAAGCTGATGGCCCGCTTCGTGACGGATATCGGATATAAAGGCCTGATTATTCTGCTGGACGAGTTGGTTAACCTATATAAGATCAGCCACAGCCTCTCTCGGCAGGCTAACTATGAGAAACTGTTGACTATGTTCAACGACACCATGCAGGGCAAGGCGGAGCACCTGGGGATATTGATGGCCGGCACCCCTCAGTTTGTGGACGATGCCCGCCGTGGATTGTTCAGCTACGAGGCGTTGCGCTCCCGGCTGGCTGAGAGCCGATTTATGCGGGAGGGTCTCCGGGACACAGCTAGCCCTATCTTGCGGCTGCAGCCGCTGACCCACGAAGAGATGTACGTACTGCTTACCCGTTTACAGGCGGTCTATAGCTCCCATCACGGGCCCGAGACCCGCTTGGAGTCGGCGCAACTGACTGAGTTCCTGCAGGTTTCGTTCAGCCGGTTGGGGGCTTCAGAACTGCTGACGCCGCGGGAGGTCATCCGCGACTTCATCACGCTGCTGAACCTATTGCGTCAAAACCCTGCGCTAGCTTTCGAGCAATTGGTGCATACTTCCGAATGGCAGCAGGCTAAGACAAAGGACGATGATTTAGCGGAGTTCGTGCTGTGACTGAAGAGGAGCTGTTCAGCCGATTAGCCCCGTTTATTCGCGAGTACGTGTTCCGACATGGGTGGACCGAATTTCGCGATGTGCAATTGGCAGCTGCCGAAGTGCTGTTCAACAGCGAGCAACATCTGTTATTGGCTAGTGGGACGGCTTCAGGCAAGACAGAGGCGGCTTTCCTGCCCATTCTCACCCAAATGTCCGCAGAGCCTCCTGCCAGCCTGGGGGTGGTCTACATCGGGCCGACAAAAGCGTTGATCAACGATCAATTCCACCGCCTGCAAGGCTTATTGCAGGAGGTGGATATTCCTCTCTGGCATTGGCACGGCGATGTCACTCGCAGTGAAAAACAGCGATTGCAGCAGGTCGGCCGCGGCGTGCTGCAGATCACCCCAGAGTCGCTAGAAAGCCTGCTGATCAACCACTGTAAAGACCTAGGCCGGTTATTTAGAGACTTGCGTTACATGATCGTCGACGAAGTACACGTGTTCATGGGTTCGGAAAGAGGGCAGCAGATACTTTGTCAGTTGAGTCGTCTACAGCAATACTGCCGCAGGGAACCACGCAGGGTAGGATTGTCTGCTACCCTGGGAGACTATCGGCAGGCCGAACGCTGGCTGGCCGCCGGCAGCTGCCGCCAGGTAATCACTGCCAATCCACAGGTGGGGACACAGCGGCTGCGACTTTCGCTGCAGCACTTTCGGCTGCCGGGTGAGGAAGAGCGTTTCCAGAGTAGAGCACAAATGGCTGGGGATGATCCCTATTACCGCTATATCTGGGAGCAGGCACAGGGGAAAAAGACGCTGATTTTCGCCAACAACCGCGGTGAGACGGAAGCGGTAATCGCGGCATTGCGCCAAATTGCGGTGGAGAAACGCCAGCCCGACATCTATCACGTCCACCATGGCAGCATTTCGGCCCCGTTGCGACAGGCGGCCGAAGAGGCGATGCGGGATCCTCACCATGCGGCCGTCACGGCCGCTACTGTGACTTTGGAATTGGGGATTGACTTGGGGGAATTGGAGACAGTGATCAATCTGGACGCCCCACCGGCGGTAAGCAGTTTCTTGCAGCGGCTGGGGCGCTCTGGTCGCAGAGGAGAACCGGCGGAGATGCGCCTGGTGACCAGCGAAGAACAGGGTGCCAAACAGCTGCCAATAATCTTTCCCTGGCAGCTGCTGCAAGCGATAGCGGTGATCGAACTATACCTGCAGGAAAGGTGGATCGAGCCGATCGCGTCCCCCAAACTCCCTGTCAGCCTGCTCTATCACCAGACTATGAGCGTCCTACTATCGGCAGGTTCGCTGCAACCCCATCAGCTGGCCCAACAGGTGCTTACTCTGCCGCCCTTTGCCCCGGTAAGCCAAGCTGACTTCCGCCTTCTATTGCGGCATCTCTTAGAAACCGATCATCTGCAGCGGATGGAAGACGGCCAACTGATCATCGGCCTCACTGGAGAGCAGGCGGTGCGCGACTGGCGCTTCTATGCGGTCTTCAGCGATACTGACGAGTACCTAGTCCGCGATGCCAATCATGACATCGGTCGGATCGGCAATCTGCCGAGCGAAGGCGATCGCCTATCTCTGGCCGGGCGCACTTGGGAAGTAACTGCGGTCGATGCAGCCAAGCGCCTGGTGTTGGTCAGGCCGATCAGTGGGCGAGGGGCCATGTCCTGGCCCGGGGGTGGAGCGCCAATCCATACCCGGGTGATGCAGGGCATTCGCCAGATCCTGCTTTGCGATCGCGACTATCGTTATCTGCTGCCGGCAGCCAGGCAACGGCTGGCCGAAGCCAGAAGCCTCGCCCGCCAAGCGAGGCTAGATCGGCATCCCATGGTCCCGTTGGGCAACAACCTATTCATGCTCTTTCCTTGGATGGGCACCGTTGCCTTCCGCACCCTGGAGCGCTGTTTGCGCTTCGCGGGCAGCAAGGAGCTGGGAGTGCACGGTGTCAGTGGCTCCGCACCCTATTTTCTACTATTGCATACGGATGAATATCAGGTAGCGTCACTACAGAAGCGGCTAAAGGCTTTGGCCTGCAGCATCCGGTCAGGCACAGAATTGCTGGGCAGGGGAGAGGTTCCTCAATGGATGAAGTTCGATCGCTTCGTACCCAGCGAGTTGCTGCGCAAAGCTTTTGTCGAGGATCAGCTGGCGGTAACTGAGATGCAGGCGCTGCTCCAACGCTGGACTTAATAACCGCGGAGGTGTACTTCTATGCGCAGAAAGAACTGGTGGTTGGCAGGGGGAGCTCTGGCTATCGGTGCCTCCCAATCTTTGGTGGGCATCGCCTTCGAACAGGCTACTCGCGCCAGAAGGCAGACCAACCGCCAATGTCTGGACGAGCAAGAGACGGCAGGTGTACTAAAGCGGGGCGAATTGACCGGATTGGTTCGCAAGCGGGTGGAGATCGAGAGTGAGGACGGCCTCCGGCTGCGAGGGTGGTTGCTGCCGACGGAGATGCCGGTGGAAAAGGTGATCATTCTGGTGCATGGATACACCGCCAGAGCCAGCTGGATGCTGCACCTGGCGCTGCCGTTCTTGGCCCGCAACTGGACAGCGTTACTAGTCGACCAGCGCTCCCATGGCGCTAGCGAAGGGCGCTACGCCACCTACGGCTATCGGGAAAAATATGACCTTCGGCGCTGGGTCAACTGGGTGGTGCAACAGTTTGGGGATCATGTGGCCATCGGAGTATTGGGGCAATCGATGGGCGGAGGTACTGTGCTGGAGTATGCTGCGCTCAACCGATGGGCCGATTTTATCATCGCCGACTGCGCCTATTCCGACATGCGCCGCTTACTTAGGTATCAAGTATCCCATCTGCATCGCTTACCCCCCAGCCCGTTGCTGCAGCTTTTGGATCGCAGGTTAAGAAAGGCGGCTGGATTTTGTATGGATGACGTCTGTCCCCTAGAAGCCGTCAGGGATTTGGAGCATCTGCCGGTGATGTTCATCCATGGCGGAAGGGATGACTTTGTGCCCACCGAGATGAGCCTAGAGATGTATGAGCAAAAGCGAGGCGAGAAGCAGCTGCTGATCGTGCCTGAAGCGGGCCATGTGCGCTCGTACATCGTCGACCCGGTTACATATCAGGAGCAGATGTTCTCCTTCATCTCAAAGGCGTTAGGTCAGGCAGCACCTACAGCCAAACTGTCGCTTTCGGCGTCGTTGGCAGAAATTACGCCCTGACGCCTTGTTACCGTTGGGTTACAATGTAGACACAGGTTTGGCATAGATAGATAATACACGTGAGAAGTACTACGGCCCCTTTCTGATCTATAGAAAGGGGAACTTGAACTATGAACAGACGATTCAACTTTCGCACTAGGTTTGCAGTGATGGCTCTGCTGGTGACGCTGCTGTTCGGCTCTACGCCCATGTTGATGGACACGGTCGAGGCAGCACCAGCTGGATTGGGCTCTAGAGTAGTGGCCACCGCCTACAAGTATCGTGGTCGGCCATACGTTTTTGGAGCCCGTGGCCCTCGCTATTTCGACTGCTCTGGTTTTACCAGGTATGTTTACCGTCTTTATGGGTACTATCTGCCGCACAGCGCGGCCGCGCAGGCCCGTTATGGACAGGCAGTCTCAAAAAGCAACCTGCGCGCAGGTGACTTGGTTTTCTTCCGCAACACCTATAAGAGAGGGATCTCCCATGTCGGCATCTATGTGGGCAGCGGGAGGATGATCCACGCTTGGCCAAAGAGAGGAGTAATCGTTACCCGTTTCACTTCTTATAGGTATTTTACTTCGCGCTACGCCGGTGCCCGTAGGGCGCGCTAGTGTTACTTAGCCAGACCAACGCAGGAGCCGCTATCGACTAGATAGCGGCTCCTGTCCTTTATAGCGAAGCCTGCTCTTGCTTTCTGGCCTCATGCTGGCCTCGGAGCCGATACCACTTAGCCAATTCCGGTTGATGCGTCTGATCGTAACATAACCCTAGTAGCAAACAGGTCTCCGGGTCTCCCGGATCCTGCAGCAACAACCTCTCACCGTATTCTATAGCCTCGCGGTAACGTTTCATCATGCAACACCAGCGGGTCAGTTCATGCAGAATCACAGAATTCTCGGCGTCAATTTGTAGCCCCTGCTCCAAAGCACGCACTGCCTGAGGCAGGCTGCCGTCCCGCTGATGGCAAGTGGACAGGCGCAGGTATATCTCCAGCCTGAGAGCATCCCAGGCCCGGTCCAAACGTTCCAATGCCAACTGGTAGGCCATAGCAGCTAATAGAAACTGGCCCCACTGTAACAGAATGTCTCCCTTCACCTTGAGCAGTGTTGCCGGATTGCTGGAATGGGCGATCGCCTGGTCTAGGATAGCTATTGCCTCCTCCTGTTCGCCAGCGCCCCTATGCAGCTCAGCCAAGTTGTAGATGATGTATTGATCATCTGGATCTATGGCCAACCCTTCCCAGTATGCCTCTACCGCCTGCTGTTTTAGTCCCGCCCGATCCAGATAGTATCCGAGATTGAGGTAAGCGTCACTTGAGCCCGGCTGTAGGCTAGCCTGAATGCGCAGACAGGCCTCCATCTGTCTGATGTCCTCTAGGTGAAAATAGAAGTCAGCCAGCCGTTCCCAGAGATATACTCGCTGGCCGATGAACAGCTCAGGGGCTGACTCCCGCACACTTTGCAGCAACCGGTGTGCCAGACGCAGCCGTGCAGTGGTTGCGCCTTTTTCGTGGCATTTGTCTACCAGGAGTTCCGCCTGCTGCAGGCACCACTGGGCTGCCTGTTGGCCCAGCGCTTTACTACCACCTGTCGACGCCGAATACAGTGGGTGAGAGAGGTTGCTCACTCTTTTCACACCTCCTGCCTTAACCTATGGCAGAAAAGCGAGTCCCTATACGCCAAAGACAGGAGTTGTTGCCTTCTTTCTGGCCGCAGGCAGGGAATTTTGCTTCTCACGGCGAAGCAAAGGCAAATAGGAACAGCAGCCAGCGGGATGTTGCTAAAAGAAGGAAGGGTTGAACATGGATAAGAGTCGTCTTTACCAACTGGTGGAGGAAAACCGTAACACATACACCGATCTCAGCGATCGGATCTGGGAGTACGCTGAAACCCGTTTTGAAGAGGAGAAGTCTGCGGCTGCGATTTGCGAAACGCTGGAGCATTTCGGCTTTCAGGTGGAAAGAGATGCCGGGGGAGTTCCCTATGCCTTCGTGGGAATCTGGGGTAGCGGGGCACCGGTGATCGGGTTCCTCGGCGAGTACGATGCTCTCTCAGGCTTAAGCCAGGTGGCCGGTGTAGCAAAACGGCAGCCGATCGTCCCTGGAGGAAATGGGCATGGCTGCTGCCATCAGCTGCTAGGCGTGGGAGCTCTCGCTGCCGCTATCGCCTATCGTGATTATCTGAAAGAAAATAACCTGCCAGGCACAGTGAAATACTTCGGCTGTCCAGGTGAGGAAGGCGGTTCCGGCAAAGCTTTCATGGCCCGCGCCAATCTGTTCGACAACTTGGATGCAGCGATCACCTGGCACAGTGGCAGCCTGCATCGGGTATCTACCGGTTCATCGCTGGCCAATATTCAAGTGTACTATCGCTTCATCGGCAAGGCTTCCCACGCTGGCGGTTCTCCCCATTTAGGACGCAGCGCTTTGGATGCGGTGGAGCTGATGAACGTGGGCGTCCAATATATGCGCGAGCACGTCATTCCTGAAGCCCGGGTTCATTATGCAGTGATCAATACGGGGGGCAAGAGCCCGAACGTGGTGCAGCCAGAAGCGGAAGTGCTCTATCTGATCAGGGCACCTCAGAATAACCTGGTGAAAGAGATTTTTTCCTGGGTGTCGGAGATTGCCCGGGGTGCAGCGATGATGACTCAGACCAAAGTGGAGATTCAGATTGACAAGGCCTGCTCCAACACTATTCCCAACGAGACCTTGGAGCGGGTAATGTATGAGAACCTGTTGGCTGCGCCGCTACCTCTGCCGACCGCAGAGGAAGTCGAGTTGGCCAAGGCTATGCGCGGGACACTGGATGAAGACGAGCTGCGCAAGGAAGCAGGGGCGCTGGCCAAGGATTTCGGCACCGTACAAGGTCGCAAGCTGCAAGAGCAGCTGGCAGGAAAAGAGCTCTGCGACCTAGTGCTGCCCTTCGTTCATAACGACCGTCCTTCCGGCGGATCTACCGATGTAGGGGACGTCTCCTGGAACGTACCCACGGTGCAGTGCAATGTCAGCTGTTACGCTCTGGGCACCCCCGGCCATTCTTGGCAACAGGTGGCACAGGGCAAGTCCACCTGGGCTCATAAAGGCATGCTGTATGCAGCCATGGCTATGGCTGGCACCGCTCTGGACCTGCATCAAGATCCGGACACACTGATAGTGGCTAAGCAGGAACTGCAGGAGCTGACCGGTCCGGAGGGGTACGTCTGCCCGATTCCGGAAGGAGTCAACCCCAGCCCAGTGAAGTAGGCATAGAGGATAGACTAGCGCGCATGCTGCAACCGTCCTTCAGAACAATTGGAGGACGGTTGCCGTTTTTCGTCACCCAAGGCTTCTGGACCTGATCGGAAGCAGGGGCAAAGGCAAAGGGTGGCGAACTGAACAGACAGAAATTTGGTTGAGAGGTGAATCAGATGCAGAGAGTCGATCTGATCGTTAAAGCTCCACATTTCTACACCATGGCCGGGGAAGGCGTCGGTTACCGGGAGCAGGTAGCTATGGCTGTCGACCGGGGACGAGTTGTGGCTATCGAACAGGCAGATGTGATCGCGCATGCTTATGCGGCGGAAGAGGTGCTAAAACTGGAGCATCATGCCGTCTTTCCTGGGCTGATCGATGCCCATATGCACACCAGTTTAGCCATTCTGCGG